>CAYVBE010000110.1:0-13668 GCA_964448935.1 uncultured candidatus Brocadiaceae bacterium | reverse complement strand
AGCAGCGGCTGGACGGCAGCCTGCACCTGCGGTTCAAAGATCATTACCTCTCTTATGAGGTGTTGGGAGAGGCGAAGGCGGGGGCTCTGCCCCCGAACCCCCGGAGTTTAACGTGAAGGCAGACCTCGGCACAGGTGGACAACGGGAAAGGCTCGCGGGCGTTGAATGCGTGCGCTGCATAGGCTAACTTGAGAGTGTGAAAGATTCCGAAGGTAGCCTGAACGAGGTGGCGGGCCCATGAGAAGCTGGATAGCGGCTCTGCTGGGGGTTCTGGTAGCGTCGGTCGCGGGCGCCGCCGACTGGCCTGCCTACTACGGGGATGCCCGGCGCACGGGCGTGGCGGGCGAATCGCCTTCGACACCTCTCTACGAAGCCTGGTCCTATGAAGCGATGCACGCGCCGTCGCCCGCTTTTCGGGAGGGGCTCAGTTGCTGGCTTGAGCGCAGGGGAAAGCCTGTCGAGTCCATCGCTTATGACTACGCCTATCATCCCGTCATCGCCCACGGGCGGCTGTATTTCGGTTCCTCGACGGAGGAGGCCGTCTTTTGCCTGGACGGTCATACGGGGGAGCTTCTCTGGCAATACCAGGTGGAGGGGGCCGTTCGGCACGCGCCGACGCTGTGGCGGGGAAAAGTCTATTTCGGGAGCGATGACGGGCACGTCTATTGCCTGGAGGGCGAGAACGGCGAACTGCGGTGGCGGCTGCGGGCGGCGCCCGACGGACGCCGCTGCATCGGCAACGAGCGCGTCATCTCCGCCTGGCCCGTGCGCACCAGCGTGACCATCATCGAAGAGGGCGGGGGAGCGACGGCGTACTTCGGCGCCGGCCTGTTCCCCCCGCTCGGGACTTACCTGTGCGCGGCCGAGCCGGAGACGGGCGACCTGCTCTGGCGACGGGAGGTGCCGTATTCGATGCACGGGCAGATCGTGCAGGACGGCGAGAATCTGCTGGTCGGCACCGGACGGACGGCGCCGGCGGAGTTTCGGCGGAGTGACGGCGAACCGCTGGCACCGCATCCACCGTTGCGCCGCTCTCTCGGCTCGCCCTTCATCCGGAAGGTGGGCGATATGCCGGCCTGGGGACCGTCTGAGGGCGGTTCGGTCGACATGCGCATCCGACGGCCGCAGACGCGCGACTCACGCGGCGCGGGCGGGACGGTTGCGGGCACCGTGATCGGCCTGCGGGCGAGGGCCGTGCTGGCTGCGGGAGAGAGTGTCTATGTGCTGAACGATGAGGAACTGATCGGCCTGAGCAAGGAGGCCTTCCTGGCGGCCGCCGAAGAGGCCGCAGACGCATTCACGAGAGGAAGCTGGGGACACACGGGCGGGGGAGCCTTCCGGTATCAGTGCTCGCCCGCGTTCTACGATTCGGTGAAAGAATCGGCGGCGTGGACGGCGGCGAACGAGCAGGGACTCAAGTCGCTGATCGGCGCCGGAGGTGTGCTGTTCGCAGGTGGACCGGACGTCGTTCTGGCAATTGACGCCAAGAACGGCCGGAAGCTGTGGACACATGCGGTGGAGGGGACGGCTTTCGGGCTGGCCGTTGCGGACGGTGCCCTGTTTGCGAGCACCGACGCGGGGCGGCTCTACTGCTTCCGCACGGAGAGGCCTGCCACGGTGCGGGAACACGCCCCGCAGTTGACCGATCTGCCCGAGGCTGATCCGGAGTGCATAGCGGCGGTGTGGGTTGCGCTCGAACGGTCCAACCTGCCAAAGGGCTACTGCGTCGTGGTGGGCGCGCAGGACGGGGCACTGGCGGCCGAGATAGCTCGGCGGTCCGAGTTTTTCGTGGTGGTGATCGAGCCGGATGGGGCGTCTGCCCGCCGGGCGAGGGAGAATCTGGTGCGGGCGGGTCTCTACGGCAAACGCGTCGTGGTGCACCATGTGCCCGGGCCGGGGCTCCCGTACGCCGATTACTTTGCCAACATGGTGGTCTTTGCTCCGGACACAGATGTTCCATACGATTCGGCATCGGCGCTGCGGCTTCTGCGGCCCTGCGGGGGAGTGGCCGTGCGCAAGACGGGTCCGGACGTCTCGGTTGAGGGCCTGGGTAGCTGGGAGACGGTAGCCGGGTTCGACGGCAATAGCTGGCAGGTTGCTCGGCGGGGCGGATTGCCCGGCGCGGGCGAGTGGAGCCAGCTTTATGCCAATCCCGCCAACACCGTCTGCAGCGGCGACGAACGGGTCGGCACGGAGCATGCGCTCCAGTGGTTCGGGCCGCCCGGGCCGCACGACGTGGTCGAGCGACACTCCCTGGCGCACTCGCCGCTCTACAAGAACGGCATCCTCTACGTGCCCGGCCTGCTGGACACCGTGCGTGGTGTGGACGCCTACAATGGGACCGTTCTGTGGAAGCTGGAGGTGCCGGGCTCCACCCGGAAGGGCATCAGCCACAACGCCGGCTACATGGCTGCCTCGGACGATCACCTGTTCGTCGCCGGGGAAGGCACCTGCCGCATGGCCGATGCCGCCACGGGCGAGGTCGTGCACATATTTCAGTGCGCGAAACCGGACCTGGACTGGGGCTACGTGGGCACTCCGGGCGGCCTGCTGCTGGGCAGCAGCCAGCGACCGACCGTGCACGATACCAGCTACAACAACCCGAACACGCTTTACTTCGCCCGGGAACTGAGGAGCCGTCCCACGGTCAGTGAAGACCTGTTCGCCTACGACCGTGCAACGCGCCGCAGGAGATGGCACTACGACAACTCGAGCGCCATTCTGAACCCCACTATCACCGCGGGGGAGGGGCGGGTCTTCTTCGCTGAAAGCCGCAATCCGGCGGTGGTGGGCGAGCCCACCGGGACGGTTGCGCTGCCCGACTTCTTCGCTCGGGACGCCGAGCTGGTGGCGCTGGACCTGAAGACGGGGCGGCCGGCGTGGCGAGTACCTTTGGGGCCGCTTTCCGATCTGCCCGGCGATGAGCACGAACACATCATGTTTCTGAGCCTGGCCGACGGGCTGCTGGTGAGCACACGGACGGGCCACCTGGACGGCGTTCTGGGCTATCTGTTCAACGTGCGGCACGCAGCCACGGGCGAGGTGCGTTGGACGGACACCGTTCCCTCCGAGCACCGCGTCTACGCGCCCCTCAGCTACGGCAAGAACATGCAGCAGGCCCACCCGAGCATCGTGAACGGGCGCATTCATTGGCTGGCCCACACCTTCGGCACGGTTTTCGGCCACGATCTCTACACGGGCGAGACCGACAACAACACGGATTTCGGCACGGGGTGGCAGAACAAGGGCTGCGCGCCGCCCACCGCCAGCGCATCCGCGCTCTACTACCGCAACACCACCTCGTTCATGTACGACCTGGGGAGCCGCACGAAGATCAGCCTGACCGGGGTAACGCGCCCGAGTTGCTGGATGAGCATCCTCCCCGCCGGCGGGCTGGTGCTGATGCCCGAGGCGTCCAGCGGCTGCACCTGCGGCTTCGGCCTCCAGACCTCGGTGGCCCTGGCGCCGGCGGGCGCGGCGGATGCCGACTGACGGGGTCAGGGTGAGCGCAGTATCCGCCAGACCATCTGCATGTGGCGGTAGGCCAGCCCTACGGAGACCGCCGGATCGGCCTCGCCCTCCAGGCAGTCCACGAAGTGGCCGACCAGTTCGGTGTTGGGGTCGTCGGAGTGTCCGGCGGTGTCCACGCTGAGTTCCCGACACACAACCTTGCCCTCGTCGTTTTCCGAATACCACTCGATGGTGTTCGAGCCCCAGGCCAGGTAGTCAAAGCGGATGCCGCCGCGGGTGCCGTGGATGCGGGTGTTGCTCTCGACCTCTCCGTATGCGCCGCCGCCGCGCTCGTAGTAGTATTCCAGCCCCTTGCTGAACTCCATCAGCGCGGCCGCGTGCTGCTCCACCTCGTCCGGGCCGCCGGGCCCGATGGCAGGGCGCAGGCCGTTCACCGAGAAGCTGCGCACCTCCTGCAGCTCGTGCGCGTCTCCCAGCACGCCGAGGTGGAACGAGAAGTCGTAGCCGCTCCAGTCGAACATCGGTCCGCCGCCGGCCTTCGAGCGGTCCTCCGCCCAGCCGGCTTTGGGGTTGTATTCGGTGTAGGTGGTGGGCTTGAGCTGGACGTGGTGGACGAAGTAGGGCCGCCCCAGCTTGCCGTCCTCGATCATCCGCCGGACGAAGGCATACTTTGCGCCAAGCCGCGTGAAGCGCGCCGACGCCTCCAGGACGACCAGGTCGGGGTGAAGGCCGGCCTCGCGCACGATGCGCTCCGCGTCTTCCAGGTCCGCGGCCATGGGCTTCTCCAGCAGCACGTGCTTGCCCGCGCGCAGGGCGTCCACGCAGATGTCGGCATGGGTGTGCGGAGGCGTGGCGATGATGACCGCGTCCACGTCCTCGGACTCCAGCATCTCACGATAGCCCTGCGTGGCACGGGGGACGCCGTACTCTTCCTGGACGGCGTTCACCGTCTCCGCGGTGCGGCTGAATATCCAGGTGACCTCCCCCCGCCCGCTCTCGCGCACGCTTTCCAGATGGACGCGTCCCCACATGCCGACGCCCACGATGCCGAATCGCCATTGCACGCTCATTGACCGTCCCTCCACCGGAAGACGACCCTTGTCACCTTCCTGTCCTTCAGGTCCGCGTAAGCCCGCGGCGCCTCGTCAACGTCCACGATGCGGTGGTCGAGCACGTCCGGCCGCACCACGCCGGAGGCCAGCAGCCGCATGGCGGCGGTCGTCTCCTCGGCGGTCCAGCAACGCGAGGGGATGATGTCCGGCTCGTTGGTGAACAGCGTCGGTTTGTAGGAAAAGGTTATCGTGTCGGAATATGAGGCAAGCAGCAGCACCCGCGATCGCGGCGGATAGGGCGGGTCCCACGGCATGGGGCGGACAAGCCGGGCCACCGAGTCGGCCAATTCCGCCACACCTGTGGCCTCCACCGCCACGTCGGCGCCGCCTTCCGAAAGCTCCATCACCGCCTCCTGCACGTCCTCCTCGGCGGCGTTCACGGTGTGGTCCGCTCCGACCTCCGCTGCCACCTTCAGGCGGTCCTCCAGCCGGTCCACGGCGATGACCACGGCTCCCCGCGCGCGGGCAACCTGAAGGGCAAGGTTGCCGATCAGGCCCTGCCCCACGATGGCCACTATCTCGCCCGCTTTCACCTGTGCCCGGTTGATGCCGTGAACGGCGACGCTGAGCACGCGCGTGTGCAGCGCCACGAACGGGTCCACGCCCTCGGGCACGGGGGTCGCCTCCGCCGTCCCGGTCAGGACGTATTCCATCTGGGCCCCCCACTGGCGGGCGTACGGTCCGGTCACGTCCCCGCCCCCGACGAACACCCGTGCCCCCCCCGGCAGGTCAACGCCTTCACCGACGGCGATCACCTCGCCCACGTTCTCGTATCCGGGGACGAGCGGGAAAGTCGAGTCCTCCATCCCGCGCAGCACGCGCAATTCCGTTCCCGTGCTCACGCCGGTCAGCAGCGTGCGGGTCAGCACCTGCCCCGGGCCTGGCTGCGGCACGTCAACCTCCCCGAAGGTCACCTCGTTCGGCTCGGGGAACACGATGGCTTTCGCTTTCATGCAGTCACTCCTTAAAGGTTCAGGGCGATGCCAACTTCAGATTCGGAAGGGAAGGATAGCGGAGTCGCTCCCGGCGCGCAACGAAAGCCGATCAGGTTGCACAGGTGTCCCGGCCGGCGGTGAGCAAGTCCAGATCGAACCGGGCCGGCGTCATGTATCGGTTGCCCGCCGTGTTGCCGACCTCCAGGCGGCGTTTGACCGGCCAGCTCTTGCACTCATCGTAGCTGAGACGGGCGCTCACGTTCCGGCGGTCGCCCCATTCGATAGCGTGTTTTTCCAGCCCACTGAAGACGTCCGGGTTGCTGAACAGGACGCGGTTGCGGTCGTCGGGGCCTTCCTGGGTGAGGCAGACGATGCTGCCGAAGCACCGGATCTCGGGCAAAGCATCGTCGTACCAGGGCTCGGTCCAGTCGTGGACGCCGTCCTCGCTGCCAGTGACGGCCCTGCCTGCGGACCTTCTCAGTCGCCGGACTTCGTGGCAAAGGCGGACACGTCCCACAGGGCGGCCGTTCGGTCCGCCGAGCCCGTCAGCGCGCGCCGGCCGTCCGGGGAGAAGGCCACGTCCCAGACCAGGCCTTCGTGCGGGAAAGTGCGTAGCCGGCGGCCCGTCTCCGCGTCCCACAGCGCGGCCGTGTTGTCGGCCGAACCGGTCAGGACCAGGGCGCCGTCGGGGGACAGGTCAATGGAGGTAATCTGGTCTTCGTGCGCGAAATTCTGCAGCCTGCTGCCATCGGCAACATTCCACAGGGTGGCCTTGCCATCCACGCAACCGGTGAGCATCTTGCGGCCGTCGGGGCCGAATTCGACCGCTATCACCGCCCCGCCGTGCCCGTAGTCCCGCACTTTACGGGCCGTCTCCGTGTCCCAAATCGCCACCTTGCCGTCTTCCGACGCCGTGGCGAGCAGCTTCCCGTCCGGCGAGAATGCCGCGTCCCAGATCACGTCCAGGTGCTCCGGTTCGGCCACCTTTTCCTCCGCAGCGATGTCCCAGAGGGCGTTAGCCCCTGGCTCGGAAGAGAGGAACAACTGGCGGCCATCCGGCGAGAAGATGGCGACCAGCGGGTGCCCGCCCGTAGGAAATGCGTGCAGTTCTTCCCCGGTATCCGCGTTCCAGATGCGGGCCCAGTTCGAGTGAGAAGCCGTGAGGATACGCTCGCCATCCGGGGAGAAGTGGACGATCGCGAAGAACCATCGGTCCTTCTGGAACACCCGGCCCATCTCGCCCGTTTCGGCATCCCACAGAATCGCTTTGGGATGTGCATACGGGCCTCCACCGGTCAGGATGGTGTTCCCGTCCGGCGAGAACTCGGCGCCGCCTACACCCCACTCGTGCTCGAACTCGTGGAGTTTGCGCGCTGAGGCACAGTCCCAGTGGACTATGCTGCGCCCTATGGTCAGCGCCTCTTTGCCGTCCGGTGAGAAGACGACCCGGTTCACCTCCGAGCCCTGCTCGAAGGGGGCCAGCGGAGTGGACGCCTCCGCCGGCTCGG
Organism: uncultured candidatus Brocadiaceae bacterium; assembly: GCA_964448935.1. GTDB lineage: Bacteria > Planctomycetota > Brocadiia > SM23-32 > SM23-32 > CAYVBE01. The sequence goes on along the minus strand of CAYVBE010000110.1, from coordinate 6,642 downwards.
TTTGAGCCGCGTATGCGCCGGGCGAAAGGCAGAGCAGGCAAAGCAGCGTGGCAAGTCTCATTTTCACGTTCTCCGGAAAAACGGTTGTCAGTCACCGGACGGACGCAGTTGCGCCACCTCCGCCGCCAGGTCGAACAGCCGGGCGGTCAGGTCCTGCCAGTCGGGACTGTAGCCCCAGAGCCGCGCCTGTATCTCTTTGTCGGCTTCCGGGCCCGTGTAATCCGGCCCACGCCCGAATCCGCCCTCCTTCAGCATGACCCGGAGCCGTTCTACCTCCAACTGCGCGTAGCGATTGGCCAGATTCTCGCTGATGGAACCGTCGGCAATGGCCTTCTCGATCGATATCCGAGCCTCGCATTCCTGGATGCCCTCGCGCAGCATCTCGTAGCGCGTCGTGGCCACCGGTCCGTCCTCACCCGGCGCCAGCAGGGCCTTCACGGACCAGTAGCGGTAGAGGCCCGCCCAGGATCCGCGCGTGTTGAGCAGGCTGCGGCCGTCCACCTCCCAGTAGTCCACACCCGTGCGGCAAAAGCCGCGGAATGTGTCGCTGCCCGCCGCAACCGTGCCCTCCGGCAGGCTGCGCCAGTGCCACAGAGGCACGTATTCACTGATGTACTCCCGCGCCTGCGAGAGGCAGAGGAACTCGGAATCCCATCCGCCCACGATGCCGCCGCCTTCGATGCGGGCGATCAGGGAATCATAGCGTCGCCTGGGAATCCAGGGCAGCTCGTAGTGGTTGACCATCATGTCGCCCATCCGGACTTTCTCCGTCCCGGCCGACCGGGCGTCGCCGCGCCCGTGAGTGTAGATGGCCCAGCCGGCCCAGGGGGCGACTTCCCGGAAGAACTCGGTCGTCTTGCGGCTCGGCCGGCGGTCGTGGGCGAAGCCCAGGTGGATATTTGTTTCCGACCAGCCCCGCTCGGTCACCATGTGCCGGACCCCGTCCATCAAGCCGCCCCATATCTGGGTGCTTCCGGCATCGCCGGGCCTGGGGACCTGCAGTCTTGCGGCCCCTTCCTCGGTGGCTTCGGTCACGGTGAGTGTGTTGGAAGCGCGGGGGTCGCGGCGTCGGCCCCGTATCTGCACGCGGTTTTTCGGGTCCCAGACGTAGAGCACCAGGCTGTGCGGGCGGCCCACGTGCTCCTCGTAAAGGTTCAGGTAGCGAGTGAGCAGACGGAAGTCAGGCACGTATCCGTCGCCCGACTTGCGAAACCGCACCATTCCGCCTCCATTGCCGAAATGGGTTTCGTGAAGCACCGTCACGAAGATGTCCTCATTGCCGAGTTTACCCATGAACTCGAAAGATCCGGCGATGAGATCAAAGTGCTCATCCGACCAGAGGGGCACGTCGTAGTGCGCCGCAAGAGTCTCCGGGGACTGCAGCAGGCTGACGTAGGTGGTGAACTCCGACGGGGCAGGGCATTGCCAGGGCGAGACGCGCAGTTCGACGGGCACGCTTTTGCCCGCTGCCTTCAGCGTCCCCCGATAGGTGCCCGGTGCCGCATCCGCTGGCACGGTAACCGTTACCCAGATGGGCACCATCGTGGCGTCGGCGGCGGGTTCCGGCTTCAAAACGTCGTAATAGGACTTGCGGTGCCAGTGATTCCCGAAGTGTATGACGGGGTGATGCTTGCCCGTCATGTCCTGTCGGCGGTCGCGCCCCGGGTTCTCCGCATAGCGTATCTGGACGGCCGATGGGGGGATGGCGTCTCCCGAAGCTGTCTTCAAGCCGTCGGACGCCGCACGGATGCCGCCCGCCCCCTCGCCCGTTGCTATCACGACGGCGGAGCATGAGCCGTTCCGCGGCCCGACCAGCAGCATTTTATCGCGCGGGTCGGCCTCCTCAACGTCCGATTGATCGTAAACCAGCGAGAGGGGATCAATGATCTTCAGTTCCACGCTCTGCTCCGCAGCGGCCGCATAAGCCGCCGACAGAAAGAGCAGCACAACAAGCTGCAGCGTCGACAGCAGCAAGGCGGAGCGATTGGCCATGAGGTCTCTGATCGGTGTCAACATGGTCTCCCAACTGTAACTTCGAGGTAAAGACGAGGATAGTGTTTGAGGCGCGATTGATCAAGGTTGGGGCTGAGGGATTCCGCGCTTTTCGGCCTCCTGGATTTCGGCTTTCCTTGACACAGCAGTGAGAGCGATTAGAATACGGCTAAAACGGTTTAGGGAAGATGGGGACTGATTATGGCTACTTTGAAGCAGGTGGCGGAACAGGCGGGCGTTAGCACGGCCACCGCCAGCCTGGTGCTGAACGGACGGGCCCGGGAACTGAAGATAAGCGACGGCTGCGCCGGGCGTGTTCTGGCCGCGGCGAAAGATCTGGGCTACCGGGGCAACTACCATGCCCGCACCCTGTCGGTAGGGCGAGCCTACACGCTGGGGCTGGCTCTGGCGCCGCGGCAGGGAATGGGACTGGAGCATCGGTTGCTGAATGCCGTGGCCGCCGGGGTGGACAGCGCGGCCCGCGAGCACGGCAATGACCTGCTCCTGATCGGTCCCCGCCCTAACGAACCGGTCTTCGAGCACGGAATACGCTGCCTGCAGGAGAAGCGGATAGACGCCCTGATCGCCGTGGGTGCCATCTATGACAGCGCGCCCGAGTCTCTCCTGGACGTGGATTCCCCTGTCGTCCTCGTGGAAGCGCCGGAGGGCAACGGGCATCCGACCGTGAACATGGACCCCGCGCCCGGCATTGAGGAGGCCGTCCGGCACCTGGCCGATCTGGGGCACCGTTCGATACTCTGGCTGGGGAAGCAGGGGAAGGGCGGGGTGGTGCTTGCAGAGAGGGCCGAGGCATTCCGCAGGGCTGCAGAGGAAGCCGGCATCGAGGGGCGCGAGCACTTTCTGCAGGTAGAGAGCGCCTATCATCCGCAGGTAGAACGGTTGATCGAATGCGACCGGGAAATCCTGAAGTCGTGCTTTCCCCTGCCGGACGATACGACGGCGATTATCTGTTTCAACGACCTGATGGGCCTGGCGCTGTACTCCCTGCTGAACGAGCGCGGTCTGCGCGTGCCGCAGGACATCTCCGTCATCGGCTTCGACGACCTGCACGCCTCCCGCGCCGTGCCCGCCATGACCACCATCAGCCACGTGCTGCCGGAAATGGGCAGGGAGGCCGTGGCGCTGGCCCTGGAGATGGTGGACGGCACGAAAACAGGCGAAGCGACGCGCGGCGTTGTGAAGAAGGTGCCCTCGCGCCTGGTGATCCGGGAGAGCACGGCCCGGCCGGCGAGGGATTGACATGCCCTGTGTGGAACAGATGACAGGACGAGTGACAAATGAGGGATGACCTCCGACGGTGTTTTGTTGGCGTGGTGGCTCTCCTGACCTGCGTCCTCGCGCCACACGCGGCGGCCGAGCAACCGGCTGCCCTGGCGGAGCGGATACTCCAGGCAGTGGACCGGCCGGTGGGGCTTGTGCACCTGCCGCGGTGCGGGGAGGGCGGGCTGGCTTTTGCGCTGGCACGGGCGGATGACGGTCTGCACATACATGGTCAGGACGCGGATGCGGACGCCATAGCGGCGGCCAGAGAGGCCGCGGATGAGCACGGCTTGCTGAATCGGCGCGTCACTTTCGATATCGGCTCACTGGACCGCCTGCTGCCCGTGGGGCGCAGCTCTGATCTGGTTGTTCTGACTGATCTGAGCCGCGGCGAGTTGACGCCGGCCCTGGCCGCCGAGATACGGCGCGTGCTGCACCCGTGGTACGGCGTGGCGGTGCTGGGCGACGTGTCGGGGCAACTGAGCGTGAGCGTCGTTACGGAGTGGGCAAAAAGGATAGCCTCGAATGTGTCCGAGCTGCCGGGGCAGGGCAGTCTGGTGATGGTCAGGGCGGAGCCGCTGACCGGGGCGGACAACTGGAGCCACTGGTGGCACGGGCCGGACAACAACGCCGTGTCCACCGACACGGCCTACAGCTATCCCGAGACGATCCAGTGGACCGGCAAACCGTACTTCTCAACTCGCCTGGAACTGCCCATTGTGGCCAACGGTCGGTTGTTCATGCTGTGGAACGGCCACATGCTGGACACTACCCGAGGGGAGCCGGTTCTGCCGGGAGAGGATGTGGCGATCAAGACGCAGGGGTGGGAGACGGTGCTTGAAGGGCCCCTGAGCGAACAGCGCGGACCACTGTTGACCGCTCAAGCCGTGGGCTCAGGCGTGGGGCTGTGGCACCGGCGTCTTTCGCCGGCGGCGTGGCTGCAGGCGGCGCGCGGGACCGTAGTGGCCGACGACGACCGGCTGCTGGTGGGGGATGGGGGCGACCTGCTGGTGCTCGACCAGGCAACCGGTCAGGAATTACGCCGCCTCCATACCGACTGCAGTGAGATCAAGTGGATGGTTGCCACGGGACCTCATGTTGTCCTTTTAGGCGGACCCGATTTCGACCGTTTTCCCGAACGCATGCGCAGGGTGGAAGAAAACGTAGTGCCGTTCCGTTCTTCGGGCCTGCTGCTGATGGTTCTGGACCGGGGGACGCTGAAGAAGCTGTGGCAGGAGAAACGCGAAAAGGGCGCCGATGCTCTCGACCCACGCTCACCGGCCATCGCCGGCGGAACGCTGTTCGTCTGCACGGAGGGCGGCGAGGCGGAAGCATACCGCATCGAGGACGGCAGATTGCTGTGGCGGACCGAGACGGGAATCGTTCGTCAAAAGCCCAGGGCATACGAGTGGGACCGTTCCAGCAGGCACCCCGTCACAGGGTACGCGGTGGCCGGGCTGTATATCATCTCGGGTCCGGAGACCGACCGGTGTGCCGTGCTCGACCAGAAGGACGGAAAACCGAGGTGGGACCTGGACCGGGGCAGGGGACCCGTCGGACCCATACCGTTGACGTTCAGGGACCTTATCTGGTTCAACGGAAACGGAGTTGACCCCGCCAGCGGCGAGACCGAACGGAAGGTGGATTTGACGAACGGTGGTTGCTCCCGTTTCACAGCTGCGCCGCAGGGCATCATGGGGACGGAAGGACTTACCTGGGACGCGATCGCCGATGAGAACCGGCAGGTGCTGCCTGCCAAGTCCGGGTGCGGGGCGGGTCAGTATGCGGCTAACGGAATGGTCTGGAAGTTCCCCACGCCATGCAGCGCGTGCATGGAATGGCGCGGTTTTATCCCAAGGGCGGCGGCCGAGGCGGAACTTCCTTCGCCAGGCCCGAGGCTCATCATCGGCACCAAGAGCACGGCTCCGGAGGCGGAAACTCCGGACTGGACGACCTATCGGGGCAACGCTGAGAGGTCGGCCTCAATGGCCGCTCGGGTGGCAAGCGAGGCGGGCGTGGTTTGGAGCGCTCGGCTCTCCGGCAAGATCGGTATCAATCCCCCCGGCGGCTCCGTGATGCTGGGCCCGGAGATGGTGCCCGTCCCACCGGTCACAGGTGGAGACGTCACCTTAGTGGGCTATGCCGACGGCACGTTGCAGGCATTCGACCTGAAAACCGGCCGGGCGCGGTGGCGCGCACAGACCGGCGGCCGCATCTACAGCAGCCCCACCGTCTGGAGAGACCGGGTTTTCGTCGGCAGCGCCGACGGTTACCTGTATGCCTTCCGGCTGGACGACGGGCAGGAGCTATGGCGGCTGCGCGTCGCGCCCGAGGCGGGACGTATGATGCTCTACGGCCGGCTGGGCAGCCGCTGGCCCGTTCTCGGTTCGCCGCTGGTTGCGGACGGTCGGGTGTATGTCGTGGCCGGGTTCCTGGAGATGCTGGACGGTGTGTGGGCCGTTGCAGCCGATGCGGTGACCGGAGCGATCATCTGGCAGCGCAATGACTGGTCCGCCGCACGCACGCACAACATCCTGGCCGGCAACTCCCAGATGTGCTGGGCCGGTGACCGGATCGTCTACCAGGGCGGCCAGGCCCCGCTGGTCGTGCTGGACCCCCAGGACGGCGACTGCGCGCCTTTGTTCCAGTCCAAAGAGGTCCATCCCGGACACATGCTGAACCGCGGCGCCATGGGTCAGGAGGTGGCGGCCTTCGCGCCGGGCGTCGTCCTGTTCGGCGGTCGGCGGCTGTTTGCCGAAGACCGCGAGGATGGGGCCTGGCGCAACAGCCTGACCTTCCGGGTTGAGCGCGAGGCCGGAGAGGCATTCTACTGCAGGGTCCGACCGCGCCCCGGCACATCCGACTGCAACCGCATGCCCGCCTGGGATGGCGAAGATGTAGCCTATGTAGACCTCGGGGAGAGGGGGAGGCGCCAGCGTCTGGCGCTCATACCTATCGAGCATTTTCTCGAAGCCCTGGATGAATCCCGAAGTGTGAAAGCCACCCGCAGGTGGGACGCACGCGCGGGCGCCTCCCCGTTGCGCGTTGATCTGGAGAAGGCTGCAACGTGGGTCACGGAGGAGTTCGGGTACGTATGTGACGTAAGGGGTTGCGTGCTGGCGGAGAATGCGGCCGTAATCCTGGTTCAGTTCCGGGAAGAACGCCAGACTCCCGACGGCGAGATACGGGACAGGTTCTGGAATGTGGCGTCCTATGCCCGCGAGGATGGCCGGAAGATGTGGGAGGTGGACCTGCCGTCGGTCCCGCTGCGCGACGGCCTGGCAATCGCAGCCGACGGTCGGGTCATTGTGGCTCTGTGCGATGGAACGGTCCTCTGCTGTGCTCGAAAGGAAACGGAAGGGGAAGATA
>CAYVBE010000109.1:0-13685 GCA_964448935.1 uncultured candidatus Brocadiaceae bacterium | reverse complement strand
GTGGGCGCCATGCTGCGGCCCACCGGCGGAACCGTCCTGGTGGACGGCACCGACCCGTATGCACTGTCGTCCGGCGGGCGAAACAACTTCCGCGCCGACAACATCGGGTTCGTCTTCCAGGAGTTCCACCTGATCCCCTACCTGACGGTGCTGGAGAACATCGTGGCGGCCAGTCTGGCCAGACCCAGGCCGGATGCCGCCGCCCGTGCCCGCGAGCTGGCCGTGGGGTTCAACCTGGAGAGCCGCCTGGACCACACGCCCGCACAGCTCAGCACCGGCGAGTGCCAGCGCACGGCCATGGCGCGCGCACTGTTGAACGAGCCGAAGATCCTGCTGGCCGACGAGCCCACGGGCAACCTGGACAGCGTGAACGCCGAGACCGTGCTGGAGGGGCTGCGCGAGTTCGCCGAGAGCGGCGGGGCGGTGCTGCTGGTGACCCATGACAGGGAAGCGGCCGCCCACGCGGACCGCTCCCTCCACATGAGGGACGGCAGGTTGGAAGAATAGAGGTCTCCGTCAGCTCTCCTGACCCGGTCACCATTCAGGACCCGCGCCTTCGTTGCGTTCTCGGCCATCACGATGGCATCGCTATGCCGTTACCGGAACGCACGACGTAACCAGCAGTGTGTTCCTCAGCCTACTGCGCCGAGAGAGCGCAGTGCATGCCTCGTTCAACTCCCGGGTGTGATTGTGCCGTCGTAGGACACTCGGTAAGAGCTTTTCCTCTGGTAAGTTGTTTTGAGGGTGCGAAACCGCGGTGAAAATGCAATCCGCGGGCTGGGGTTACCGGCACGCGGGCTGGCGGCGGGTCAGTCCGTCGGGCGCAGCAGGGGGAACAGGATGACCTCGCGGATGGAGGTCCGGTTGGTCAGTGCCATGACCAGGCGGTCAATTCCCACACCCAGGCCGCCCGCGGGGGGCATGCCGTATGCCTGGGCCTGCAGGAAATCCTGATCCAGGTCCTGGCGCTCCTCGTCGCTGCCGACCTGTTGCAGGAAACGCTGTTCCTGCTCCAGCGGGTCGTTCAGCTCCGTATAGGCGGGCGCCATCTCCATGCCCCCGATGTAGAGTTCGAACCGCTCGGCCAGCTTCGGGTCCTCCGGGTCGGCCTTGGCCAGGGGCGAGATGCTCTTGGGGTAGCCCACCACGAAGACCGGGTCTATCAGGTCGGCTTCCACCACCTTCTCGAACACGTGGTAGGCCAGCCATTCGGGATGCTCGTTCTGCGCGCCCTGCACCTGGTGTTCCTCGGCGAGCCGGCGGATGGCCGCCTCGTCGCCCCGACTCACGCCGGTTGCCCCTTCCAGCAGGTCCCAGAACTTCAGGCGCGGCCAGGGCGGGGTGTAGTCAATCGTTTGCTCCCCGAAGGGCAGGGACAGGGACCCGCAGACCTCATCCGCCAGGTACACGATCAGGTCCTCCGTCAGGCACATCATGGACTCGTAGTCCCCGTAGCTCTCATAGGCCTCCAGCATGGTGAACTCGGGGTTATGCTGTGTGGAGATGCCCTCGTTGCGGAAGTTGCGGTTGATCTCGAACACCTTCTCCAGGCCGCCCACCAGCAGCCGCTTCAGGTAGAGTTCCGGCGCGATGCGCAGGTAGAGGTCAATGTCGAGCGCGTTGTGGTGGGTGCGGAACGGCCGCGCGGCGGCGCCACCGGGGACGGTCTGCATCATGGGCGTCTCCACCTCGATGAACCCCCGGTCGTCCAGAAAGTCCCGAATGGCGCGCACGATCTCCGTCCGCTTCAGGAAGCATTCCATCACGTCGTCGTTGGTGAACAGGTCCACCGAGCGCCTGCGGTAGCGCAGCTCCTGGTCGCGCAGGCCGTGCCATTTCTCGGGCGGGTTCACCAGCGCCTTGGCCATTACGGTGAAATCGTCCACGAAGACCGTGATCTCGCCCGTGCGGGTCCTGGTCAGCTCGCCCTCGACGCCCACGATGTCGCCCGCGTCGAGCTGCTCGTGGACCTCGAACTTCTCCTCGCCCAGCCGGTTGAGCTGGAAGAAGACCTGGACCGAGCCGGTCCAGTCTTTGATGTCCATGAAGCTGGCGCGGCCCATGGTGCGCTGATTGGTGATGCGGCCGGCGGCGCGGACCGTCTGGCCTTCCAACTGCTCGAACTCATCCGTCAGCCGGGACAGCGGCGTCCTGTCGGGGAAGCGGCCGCCGTAGGGGTCCACGCCCAGTTCGCGCAGGCGCTCAAGCTTGGCCAGCCGAAAATCTTCGGGCTCGATGAAGCTCACGGATACCTCGTGATCGGCGAAAAGAAAACTGTTGCCCGCCCCGGCGGGCGACGGACCTCCACCTTACCGGCCCTCGATCAGCCGCTCCGCCAGTGAGGGGTCCATCCGGAGGTTTTCCCGGATTTTTCTGGCTACGGCTTCGACGTCGTATTCCACGCGGTGCCAACGGACCAGTCCTTCGTCCTCATCCAGCGTGGCGAAGCAGGACCTGCGGTCTCGGTCCCGCGGCTGACCGACGCTGCCCACGTTCAAGATGGCCTTCTGATGGAACTCGGGCTTGAAGCCGTCGGGAAACTCATCCGGCTCCAGCCACTCCATGTCGGACGTTATCACTCCCGCCCGGTGTGTATGCCCGATGAAGCACAACTGTTCCACCTGTTGGAAGTTCTCGCGGAGTTTCCCTTCCAGTTGCATCTGGACATCAATCTTGCGCAGGTATTCGAAGACAGGATTCCGGGGCGCGGCGTGCACGAACAGGTACTCGCCCTCCACGTGGCGGTGGGGCAGGTTTTTCAGGAACTTCCACCTGCGCCGGGCATCGCAGTAAGGCGGGTCATCGGGCGCCGGCATCAGGGCCTGCCGGTGGCACTCGACGCAGGCCCGCGCGACGGGGTTGAAGTCCTCCGCGCCGTAAACGACGGCGTAGTCGTGATTGCCGCACAGCACCACATCGCAACGTTCCCGCACGATGTCCAGACATCGGACCGGCTCCGGGCCGTAGCCCACGACATCGCCCAGGCAGATGATGCGGTCCGCCCCGAGGTCGTCAATCTTCGCCAGAACCGCTTCCAGGGCTTCGCAGTTCGCGTGTACGTCACTGATTATCGCCAGCACGCCTGATTCCCCTTCTCGCGGATAACTGGCCTTGTGTGCGCCCGCCTCACCTCACTCCTGCGCCTCTCTGGCCCGGTCCGCCAGTTCCGGAATGTGCTCGATCACCAGCTCCAGCAGCTCCTCGGGGCTCATAATGGCCACGCGCCCCTCGTCGTACTGCTGCGCGATGGCGTCGAACATGGCGCTTACGCCCGGATGGTTCTTGCTGACCTCGACCTCTCCGGACAGCTCCAGGTGCAGGTTCACCCAGTGAGCCACGCCGGCGCGGCCGCTCTTATCCGTGATGCGGATGTCGAACGGGGCGCCCAGCACGGTCTCGGTGTCGAAGACGGTGTATATGCGCCGGTCCTTCGCCAGGGCGTCGGCGTGGATGCCGGCCAGCGTGGTGTTGAACCGGCTGCCCACGAACGGCTGCTGGTCCGGGATGTCGTAGCCCACCTCGTCCTCGAAGTAACGCGCTATCTCCGTGATGGCCGGTGTGTTGACCGTCTCGTCGTGGCCGCGCAGGGCCAGGTGCTCGATCACCAGCGCCTCGATGGGCGTGTTGCCCGTCCGCTCGCCGATGCCCAGGCAGGTGGCGTTCACCGCGGAGGCGCCGTACAGCCACGCCGTCACGCCATTCACCAGCGCTTTGTGGAAGTCGTTGTGACCGTGCCATTCCAGCCATTCGCCGGGGAAGCCGGCGTGCTGCCGCAGGCCGTACACGATGCCGGGCACGCTGCGCGGCAGGGCCGCCCCGGGGTAAGGGACGGCGTAGCCCATGGTGTCGCACATGCGGATGCGGATGGGCATGCCGGCCTCTTCGGCCAGCTTGCGCAGCTCGATGGCGAAGGGGATGACGAACCCGTAGAAGTCGGCCCGCGTGATGTCCTCGAAGTGGCAGCGGCACCGGATGCCGGCGCTCAGGCATTCCTTGACCACGCCCAGGTAGCGGTCAATGGCCTTCCGGCGGTTGGCGCCCGGCCACTTGTGGAAGATGTGGTAGTCCGAGACGCTGGTCAGGATGCCCGTCTCACCCAGCCCCATGTCCTTGACGAGCTCGAAGTCCTTCGGGTGCGCCCGTATCCAGGCGGTCACCTCGGGGTAGCGGTGGTCCAGCTCCAGGCAGCGCTCCACCGCCTCGCGGTCGCGCTCCCGGTAGAGGAAGAACTCGCTGGTGCGGATCAGCCCCTTCTCCCCGCCCAGCTTGTGCAGCAGGCCGTAGATGTGTACGATCTGCTCCGGCGTGAAGGGCGGCATGGCCTGCTGGCCGTCCCGGAACGTGGTATCCGTGATCCACGTCTGCGCCGCCGGCCACATGGGCACGTGGCGGTGGTTGAAGACGATCCGCGGCACCTGCCCCTCCGGGAATACATCGTCGAAGTGTTCCGGTTCCTCGGGTTCCTGCAAATCGAACAGGTGCTCGTCCCGAAGCAGCGTTCTTGTGTGTTCGTCGTAAACGATCATCTTCTCCCCTTTCTGCCACGGATTATGAAGCGGCCGCAGTGAAATCGGCCCCCCCGTGAGGTAGGAGAAAAAGGACGGAACTTCCGTCCCGTTCCCCTCACTTCCCCGGGCCGGTATCACCCGGAGTATAAGATAAGATACATGCGCGCGCCCCAAGATGCAACTTCGGACGGTGTGCTCGCTGTGTTATAAGAGGAGGTCTCGTCCGCACTCGCTTGCCGTCGGAAGGGCGGTGCGGTATAACCGGTTACTGCGTTTCCGCGTCGCATCTACTCCTTACTCCTATCCGGAATTGCCTTGAGACCCAAAGAGACGGAGCCCGAACTGAGTGAGATCCTGCCCCTGCACGAGGGCGGGAAGACACGGATGACCGCGCGCGTCCATCTGGACAGCGTGGAGAGCCTCCGCCGCATCTACACCCCCGGCGTCGCCGAGGTCAGCCGCATCATCGAGGCCGAGCCGGACAAGGTTTACGAATACACCTCCGTTGGCGAGACGGTGGCCGTGGTGACCAACGGCACCGCCGTGCTGGGGCTGGGCGACGTCGGCGTGCACGCCGCCATGCCCGTCATGGAGGGCAAGAGCGTGATCCTGATGGAGATGGTGGACATTGCCGCGGTTCCCCTGCTGGTGGACCTGCACGATGCCGACCGGTTCGTGGACGCCGTGGCGGCCGTTGCGCCCACCTTCGGGGCGATCCTGCTGGAGGACGTGTCGGCGCCGCTCTGCTTCGAGGTCGAGGACCGGCTGCGGGAGGTGGCGGACGTACCGGTGTTCCACGACGACCAGCACGGCACCGCCGTCGTGGTGCTGGCCGCCCTGATCAGCGCGCTGAAGATCGCCGACAGGCGGGCCGAGGACCTGCGCGTGGTGATGAACGGCGCCGGCGCCGCCGGTTCCGCCGTGGCCCGATTTCTGCTCAGCTACGGTGTGGACGACGTCGTGCTGTGTGATCGCGCGGGTGCCATCTACCGGGGCCGCGAGGAGCACATGAACCCGGCCAAGGAGAAGATCGCCGCCGAGACCAACCGGGAGAACCAGCAGGGCAATCTGGCGGAGGTCATGCGGGGCAAGGACGTCTTCATCGGTGTCAGCGTGGCCGGCTGCGTCAGCCAGGACATGGTCCGCAGTATGGCGCCCGATCCCATCGTCTTCGCCATGGCCAACCCCGTTCCCGAGATATGGCCGCACGAGGCCCTGGAGGCCGGCGCTGCGGCCGCCGAAGACGGCCGGCACATCAACAACGCCCTCGGCTTCCCCGGCATCTTCCGGGGCGCGCTGAACGCCCGGGCGCGCACGATCAACGAGGCGATGAAGATCGCCGCCGCCTCGGCCCTGGCCGACCTGGCGCCGGAGGGCGAGCTGGTTCCCGATTTCATGGACCGCGCCGTGCACCGCGCCGTGGCCGACGCCGTCGCCGAGGCCGCCCGCCGCACCGGCGTCGCCCGCCCCTGAAGCCATGCGCACCTACCGCCTGGAAACGCTCGGCTGCAAGTCGAACCTCTACGACTCCCGCCGACTGGCTGAGTCCCTGGAGGCGCTCGGTTTCGAGGAGGCCGGGCCGCAGGGCGAGCCGGACGTCTGCCTGGTCAACACCTGCACCGTCACGGTGGGCGCCGAGCGCAAGAGCCGCCGGCAGGCGTCGCGGCTTGCCAGGGACTACCCGGACGCCCGCGTCTACGTCACGGGTTGCGGTGCGTCGGCCTTTCCCGACGACCTGCGCGAAGTCCCCGGCGTGGACGGCGTCTTCGGGCGGGACGAGTGGGAGGAACTGCTGGAGGCCATCAATCAGGTGCCTCTGCCGCCGGAGGCCGTCCCGGCGGGGGACTTCGGCATCGCGTCCTTCGGCGGGCGGACGCGGGCCTTCCTGAAGGTGCAGGAGGGCTGCGACGCCGGCTGCGCGTACTGCATCCTGCCGCGGGTGCGCGGCGAGCCGCGCAGCCGAGCCGCGGACGACGCGGCGGCCGAGGGCCGACGGCTCGTGGACGCCGGCTTCCGGGAGATCGTGCTCACGGGCATCCACCTGGGGTTCTACGGCCGGGGTCAGGACGGTGCCACGCTGCCCGGACTGGTCCGCAGACTGGCGGATATCCCCGGCCTGCTGAGACTGCGGCTCAGCTCCATCGAACCGCTCGAGGTGGACGAGGACCTGCTGGACGCCATGCGGCACCCGGCCGTCTGCCCGCACCTGCACCTGCCCCTCCAGAGCGGTGACGCCGGCGTGCTCCGCCGCATGGGACGCCCCTATACCCCAGGAGAATTCCTCGAAGTCGTCGAGATGGCCCGAAGCTTCCTGGACGGACCCGCGATCACCACGGATGTGATGGTGGGATTCCCCGGCGAGACCGACGCGGCGTTCGAGGCCACCATGCAGTTCGTCGAGCGGGTTGCTTTCACGCGCCTGCACGTGTTCCCCTTCAGCCCCCGCCCCGGCACCCCGGCCGCGGACATGGACGACCGCCCGGGCTCAAAGTTGGTGAAGAAGAGAAGCCGGCGGCTGCGGAAGCTGGGGCGTCAGCTTGCAGCGGAGTGGGCTACGAGCTTCGTCGGCCAGGAGGTCCGGGTGCTTTTCGAGCGCTGCGAGGACGGAGAACTGGTCGGTTATACGGACCGCTACGTCCGGCTGTCGGCCGAAGGGTCGGCGGAAATGGTCAACCGCCTGGTCCGCGTTTGGTGCACGGATGCCTGCGGCCGCCAACTGCGGGGGAAGGTCACCCGCGAAACCGACGCTCGATGACGTCGCACAGCGACCGCCCGATCTCGCCCTTCGTCCCCGGCCGGGCGATCACCTCTCCCTCCGGGTCAATAATCAGCGCGGGGTGGACCTCGTCGCGTATCCGCGTCAGGTCGTTCGCCACCACGAGGTCCGCCCGGTTCTTCCGCAGGGACTCCAGCGCCGCCCGCCGCAGTTCGTCCTCCGTGATGCCGACCTCCAGCTTGAACTGCACCAGCAGGGTCTCCGGCGCCCACTCCCGAATCTTCCGAACCACCTTCGGCGTGGGCACCAGCGTGAGCTGCCACTGCTCGCGGCCCGAGGGGGTTTTCTGAGCGGCCGTGTCGACCGGCACGTAGTCCAGCACGGCCATCGCGTGCACCACCGCATCCGGCGGCGTGCCGTCCGTAAGGATGCCCTTTAACGTCTGCAGCAGAGCGGCCACGGTCACGACGGGCTCCACGCGCAGGCGGTTGCGTTCCTCCGGCCTGAGGCCCGTGGGCACCACGCTCCCGGGGCCGGCCACCAGGATGACCCTCGCCCCACGCCCCAGCGCCTCGGTGGCGATGCGGCACCCCAGCCGGCCGGACGAGCGGTTGCCGATGTAGCGCACCGCATCTATGTCCGCGCGCGTGGGGCCGCTGGTCACCAGCACGGTTGTTTCGGCCAAAGTGTCGGTCATCGGACGGTCCTCTGTGCGGGAGTTCGACTCCAAGTCACCGTACATCGCGGGGACGTGAACGTCAAGATGCCGCTCCGGGGCCGTGTCCTTGCGCGGCGTTGCCCGAGGCGGTATAAACGCCCTCCCACGTGAGGCCGGCGGGATGCCGCGCCGGCGCGGAGTTCTCCAGATCAGACACTCGGGAGCCGTTCCATGACACTCGCCCCCGTATGGCGTGCGCGCGTTGACCGATGGTGTGACAAACTGCAGAAGCGCATCTACCGGCCGCTCCAGGCCATCGAGCTGGAAGGCTTCACCACGAGAGACCAACTCAGCGCCGGTGAGGCCGCCGAGCGTTCCTTCACGCCCATGCCCCCCGGCACGGACTGGGGCGCGAAGTGGGAGTACGGCTGGTTCCGTTGCACCGTAACGCTGCCGCCAGAAGCGGCCGGACAGGCGATCGAACTCAGCCTCAACCCCGGGGGCGAGAAGCTGATGTTCGTGGACGGCCGGGCCCGCGGCCACGGCGATGTCCTGCTGACCGATTCCGCGGAGGAGGGCACGACCTATGAGGTGCTCGCCGAGGCATACGGGGGGCACGGACCCACGCCCGTCACCGCCGGACCCGTGCTCCCCGGCGAGGAGCCCGTGCCGGAGCCGCCGGCTACGCAGCGCACCGTCGGCGAGTCGTCCTTCGGCGTGCGTCAGCATGAGGTCTACGCGCTGCACATGGACGCCCAGACGCTGTTGCACCTGCGCGACTCGCTCCACGCCGATTCGCTGCGCGTGGCGGAGATAGACGCCGGGCTGCGCGACTTCACCACGATCTTGGACCTGGAGTTGCCGCGCGAGAAATTCCTGGAGACCGTCCGTGCCGCCCGCGAGCGGCTGCGGCCGCTCCTGGAGTGTACCAACGGCTCCACCGCGCCCACAATGTATGCCTTCGGGCACGGGCACCTGGACGTGGCCTGGCTCTGGCCGCTGGCCGAGACCACCCGCAAGGCTGCCCGCACCCTCTCTCACCAACTTGAGCTGGCCGAGCGCTACCCCGAGCACAAGTTCATCCACAGCCAGACCGAGCTTTTCCGCCGGGTCAAGGAGAACTACCCCCGGCTTTGGGAGCGCGTCAAAGCCGCCGTCGCCGACGGCAACATCATCGCCGACGGCAGCACGTGGGTGGAGATGGACACCAACGTGACCGGCGGCGAGAGCCTGATCCGCCAGTTCATCTACGGCAAACGCTTCTACCGCCAGGAGTTCGGTCTGGACACGGAACTCCTCTGGCTGCCGGACGTCTTCGGCTACTCCGGCGCCATGCCGCAGATCATGCGCGGCTGCGGGGTCAAGTACTTCGCCACCGCCAAGATATTCTGGGCCTACAAGGGCGGTGAGCCGTTCCCGCACAACACGTTCACCTGGCAGGGCATTGACGGCTCGAAGGTGCTGGTGCACCTGATGAACGATTATAATTCGCAGATGCGCCCCTCGGACGTCATCCAGCGCTGGCGCGAGCGCCGACAGAAGGACGGCCTCTCGACCCGCCTGATGCCCTTCGGCTGGGGCGACGGCGGCGGGGGGCCGACCGCCGACCACCTGGAGTTCATCCGGCGCGAGGGCGACCTCGAGGGCTGCCCCAGGGTAGGCCTGGCAAGGCCCGCAGAATACTTCAAAGACCTGGAGGAGCGCGGCGTGCCCGACGTGAACTACGTCGGCGAACTCTACTTCCAGGCCCACCGCGGCACCTATACCTCCCAGGCCCGGACGAAGCGCGGCTGCCGCAAATCGGAGCTGGCCTTCCGCGAGGCCGAGATGTGGGGCGCCGCCGCGGCCGCCCTGGCGGGCCACTCGTTCCCGGCCGATGAGATCGCCCAGGCGTGGCTGCCCGTGCTGACCAACCAGTTCCACGACGTGCTGCCCGGCACCTCGATCGCCCGTGTTTACGAGGAGGCCGAGGCCGCCTTCGAGTCGGCCATATCCGTCGCCGGCCGGACCCGCGAGGACGCCCAGGAGGCGCTTGTGGACGGGTCGGCCGACGCCGTTACGGCCTTCAACTCGCTCTCATGGGAGCGGACGGCCCTGGTGCCGCTGCCCGAGGAGTTCGACGCCGCGTCGCTGCCGGTGCAACAGGTGGACGGCGTGCCCCATGCCGAGGTGAAGCTGCCGTCGTGCGGCTGGACCACGATCCGGCCGTGCGAGCCGGCAGAGGCCGAGGGCGGAGTGACGGCGGGCGAATGCACGCTGGAGAACGATGTGCTGCGGGTCGAATTCGACGACCGCGGCCGCATCACGAGCATCTTCGACAAGGAGGCCGGCCGCGAGCTGGCCGCCGGGCCGTGCAACGACCTGCGGATGTACAAGGACGTGCCCGCCAACTGGGACGCCTGGGACCTCGACAGCACCTACCGCGCGGCGCCCGTGGACCTGGACGCGCCGGCCGAGATCGAGGTCGTGGCGGACGGCCCGCTGGTGGCAACGCTCCGCATCCGTCGCGCCTTGAACGAGTCGGCCCTGGTGCAGGAGGTCAGCCTCCGGCGGGGCAGCCGACGGGTGACCTTCAACACCGCCATAGACTGGCAGGAGCGCCACAAGGTGCTCAAGGTCAACTTCCCGGTCAACGTGCATGCCGACGAGGCCCTCCACGAGGTGCAGTTCGGCCACCTGCGGCGGCCCACGCACCGCTCGCGCCAGTACGACGCCGACCGCTACGAGGTCTGCAACCACAAGTGGACCGCGCTGGCCGAGGAAGGGCGCGGGTGCGCCGTGCTGAACGACTGCAAATACGGCGTCAACGTCGAGGGCAACACCATCGCCCTCACGCTGCTGCGCGCGCCGGTGGCGCCGGACATGAACGCCGACCGCGGCCGGCAGGAGTTCACCTACGCCTTCTACGCCTGGAACGGAAGCTTCTGCGAGAGCCGCCTCGTGCGCGAGGCATACGAGCTGAACTGCCCCGTGACCATCGCTCCCGGCGCGGCGGAGGAGCGAAGCCTCTTCTCCGTGGATGCGCGCAACGTGATCGTGGAAACCGTGAAGCCGGCCGAGGATGGCTCCGGTGACGTGGTCGTGCGGCTCTACGAGTGCATGCGCACCGCCACCACGTGCAGCCTGACCACCTCCCTGCCCGTCGCGGCGGCACAGGAGACCGACATGCTGGAGCGGAAGCAGGGGAACCTGGAAATCGCCGACGGGCGCATCGAACTGGACCTCCGTCCCTTCGAGATCAAGACGGTGCGCCTCGGTCTGTGAGGGCGGACGTTGCGACGCTCAGGGTGGGGCCTCGGGCAGAGCCAGGTAACGGGAGTCCAGTTCGGCGCCGCCGGGGTTCTGGTAGGACTCCAGTACCCGCAGCAGACCCCCCGGGCCGCCGGTGATGGCGGGCTCCGGATGTCCCACGATCAGTTGTCGGCATGTCAGCCTGCCCGTGCCCAGGTCTATGCGGCCGGGCTGCTTGCCGCCCAGGTTGACGCGGCCGGTTACCGTCACATCGCCGTTGCCCATGCGCAGCTCGGGCACGCCTCCGAACGTCAGGGAAATGCGGCCGCACTTCAGGTCGTGGCCGGCGGTGTCGAATATCACCGTCTTTTCAATGGCCAGGTGCCCGTCCCCCAGGTCCAGGGGGCCTTCCAGGGTCCAGGTGGGTCCGGCGCCCGCTTCGGTCATATAGCTGCCTGTCACATCGTATTTGCCGGTCAACCCCGTCAGGTCCAGCTTGTTCTGCAGGCGCCCCGGCCCTTTGCCGTGCATCTCGTGTTCGAGGCTGGTGATCTGAACGCGACACCCGTTCGCCACGATGTCCAGGGCGTCGCGGGCGTGATGGATCTCGATCGTCACGGCGGGCGGCTGGCCGCGGACGCCGGTCGCCTCGCTCACGTCCATGGTCAGCAGGGAGGTGGAGTCGCCCAGGATGCACTGGTTCGCCACGTCAATGTCTCTTCCCCCCGGCGCCACGCCGACGGGCCGCAGCGTGGTGGTCTGCCCCGGGGCGGCGGCCGCCAGGTTCCAGATGGAGGGTTTCCTCTCGTCCTCCAGTGAATAGCGCCACCGCCCGGTGCCGGTCAGGTGCACGCTCAGGTTGCCCTTCCCTCTCCAGGAAAGTGCGCAGTCGGCGGTGTCCAGGTTCCGTCCCACCTCCAGCACGCTGGAAGGCGTGCTTCCCTGGTCCACCCGGCCCGTATAGAGAAGGCAGTTTCTCGCGCACTTGAGGGTTGCTTCCCGAAAGGCCAGCGTTGGCCCCGGCGCGGCACTGCGGCGCACGATCAGGTCCCGCACGCGGCCGTCTTCCGTTATCTCGACGACGGCCCCTGCTCCCGAGTTCTCGTCGAAGAACGCGTCGCAGGTCCCGTCGGGCGCGGTCGCGCCTCCCTGCCCGCCGGAAGAGAGTGACCAGTGGGCCGGATCGTCCCACTCGCCCGCGCCGCCCACCCAGTATCGGTCCGCCGGCGTGCTGCCGCTCGGCGCCGGCGCGCACCCAAGACCTGACACCACCAGAGCAACGATCACACAGAATGTCCCGGCGCGCACCAGCGCGACCTCCTCTCCGTTCACGTTTATCCTGCAGGTGACTGTAACGACCTGACACGTGCTTTCAAAGTTCCCGAGCCCATTTCGTTTGACCGGTGGCTTCTTTGGCATAGGATGATAGGGTCGTGGCGGACGTTCGGACGCTTACGCCCCTCTCTCAGCGGATATGCCCCATGGACGTCAGCAAAGTCTATTTCGCATCGGTTCGGATGCACGACATCACCAGTGATGCCTCGTTGCCGGCCAAGTTCCGGCGCATGTTGGACAAGTTCCCCCTGAAGGGCATGTTCGACGGCAAGCGCACCGCCGTCAAGATGCACGTCGGGGGCGACATCGGATACACCACCGTCCACCCACTGTTCGTCCGCCTGCTGGTGGAGAAGCTCAAAGAGGCCGGCGCCGACCCGTTCATCACCGACGGCACCCCCTCGCGGCACAGCATCGTCGCGCGCGGCTACACCGAGGAGGTCATCGGCGCGCCCTTCATCCCCGCCGCCGGTTTCACCGAGGAATACTACCACGCCGAACCGGCCGACTACCGCAGCCTGGAGGAGGTCGAGCTCTGCGGCAATATAGTGGACGCCGACGCGCTGGTGGACCTGAGCCACTTCAAGGGCCACGGGCACTCCGTCTTCGGCGGCGCCATCAAGAACCTCGGCATGGGCGCCGTCACCACGCGCACCCGCCGCGCCATCCACGAGCTGGTCTCGCGCGAGCTGAACTGGGACGCCGACGCCTGCGTGCATTGCCGCCAGTGCGTCGAGGGCTGCCCCACGGGCGCCGCGCGGTTCAACGACGACGATGAGTTCACCATCTTCTTCCACCACTGCATCTTCTGCCACCACTGCGTCATCTCCTGCCCCGAGGACGCCATAACCTTCGACGACCGCAACATCTACTACTTCCACTGCGGCCTGGCCGCCGCCACCCGCGCCGTGCTGGACCGCCTGGACCCGGAGAGCGTCCTCTACATCAACGTCCTGCTGGACATCACCTCTTTCTGCGACTGCTGGGGCTTCACCACACCCTCCATCGTGCCGGACATCGGCATAACCGCCTCGCGCGCCATCATGCCCATCGAGAAGGCGTCCCTGGATATGGTCAAGGCCGAGGACTTCATCGAGGGCTCCCTCCCCGGCCACGTCGAGCGCCGGGAGGTGGACGGCCACCTTCTGGAGCAGATATGGGGCAAGGACCCCTACGACTAGTCCCAAAATAAGCGAGTTTGCGACGAAATGGGGGAAGAATTTCTAATTTCCAGCCG
>CAYVBE010000108.1:0-13767 GCA_964448935.1 uncultured candidatus Brocadiaceae bacterium | reverse complement strand
ACTAGTCCGTCAGGCTGCTGCCCATCAGGTAGACGCGTTTGGTCTTCTCGTCGGACGAAGCCCCCGTCAGGAATGGAAGTACAAACAGGAGGGCGGCGAGCAACAGGAAGGTTCTTTTCATCGTCTCATCTCCGTCGATGAAATGGTGTTTTCTACGTGGAGGGCCGGGCGCCGCGCCAGCCGGCTTTCAGCTTCTCCGACAGATTCTGAACCGTTTCCTCCATCCCGGGCACTTGGGCCAGGTTTTTCGATTCCTCCGGATCCGTCCGGTGGTCGTAGAGTTCGCGGTTCTGCAGGCTGCCTTCCGGCCCTCTGAACATGGCGCCGCTGGCATTGGGCGCATGCTCGGTGCGCCGCCATTCGGTGTAGCGGTAGCGGTCGGTGCGTATGCTCCGTCCCATGATGACCGGCTTGTTGCCCCAGCGCTCGTACTGGCTGAAGGCCCCGGTTTTCCAGGCGCGGTGCGGGCGTTCCAGCAGCGGCACCATGCTCAGCCCTTCCAGGTAGTCGGGCTGCAGGTGCCCGGTGAGTTCGCAGAGCGTGGGGAACATGTCCACGTATTCCACCAGGGCGCGGCTGGCCGTGCCCCGGCTGGCGGCGGGCATGGACGGGGCGTCTATGATAAGCGGGGACCGCGTGGCCCACTCGAAGTTGGTGTGTTTGCCCCAGCAGCCGTTGTCGCCCAGGTGCCAGCCATGGTCCGACCAGAACATGACGACCGTCCGGTCGCGCTGCCCGGAGGCGTCCAGAGCGGCCAGCACCTTGCCGATCTGGGCGTCCGTGAAGCTGGTGCAGGCGAAGTAGCCGTGGCGCAGCAGCCGGGCTTCGTCCGTGTCTATCGGGTTCTCGTCGGTGCCCAGTTTGCCGTCATAGGTGGGCAGCTCGAACGTCGCCGCGCTATAGAAAGGCGCGTTCGCGGGGAGGTCGGGGTTGGGCGAGAGCGGTATCTCGTCGCGGTTGTAGATGTCCCAGTAGCGCTTGGGCGCGGTGAACGGCAGGTGCGGCTTGTAGAACCCGACGGAGAGGCACCAGGGCCTCTCAGCGTCCTTCCAGCGGTGGATGGTCCGCGCCGCTTCGAGCGCTACCTGGCCGTCCTTGTAGGCGTCGTCCGGCACGTCGGCGCACTCGGTGGGCGGCTTCTTGCCCTGATTGGCCGGCAGGGCGTAGGCGCCCGTTCCCCGGCGTCCCCCGAAGTAGGGCTCCGGGAAGACGCTCATGTCCAACGGTGGCCCGTGATGCAGCTTGCCCATCCCGCGGCACAGATATCCGTGGTCGTGGTAGAACCGCGGAACCGTGGGATGTTCGGGCAGGAATTCCTTTGTGAAGTATTCGTTGTACGGGTAGCTGACCGTGGTGGTGTCCGGCCGGCAGCCGGTCAGGAAACTGGCCCGGCTGGCCGCGCAGACCGCTTGCTGGACGTATGCGCGCTCGAAGCGCACGCCGCGCTCCGCCAGGGCGTCAATCTGCGGCGAATGGATGTGCCGTGCCCCGTAACAGCCCAGCCCGCAACGCAGGTCGTCCACGCCGATAAACAACACGTTCAGCTTATCCTGCGAACCGCCCGCCGCCTGCAGCCACCGGGGCAGCGCCAGGCCCGCCGCGCCCGCACCGGCAAGTGCCAGAAAACCCCGCCTGCTCCATCTCGATCCCATCAATCGCGCTCCCGCAGATCAAAACCCCGGCTTTCCGCGATACAACCCGCTCCGTGGCGGGGCAAGTGCAGGTTACCCGTTCCGCCGTATTTGTCAACATCGGGGGAGACGGGGATGAGGGGCGGCCCGGCGGATTACTGTTTCTCCGGGTAGAACTGCTCGTAGTAGTCCTGGTCTACCTGCCAGGGGTCTATCGGCGTATCGGGGTCGAAGTTGGGGGGGAGGACGCCGTAGCGCTTCATTTCGCGGATGTAGATGGGGTTGGTGCGGTAGCCGGGCCGGAAGTGGAAGCCGCCGGGGTAGCAGATTTCCTGCAGCTTTCGGATTTCGGCCAGCAGTGCGCGGTAGTCCGGGTCGTCCTTGGAGGCGAAAACTTCGCCCGCGCCCCGGTCGGCGGTCTCCTCGTCCCGACACCAGCCCAGTCCGCCGGCCTCTTTTGCGAGCGGTGCGAGAAGCACCAGGCTGTGCTCCGGTTTGGTGAGATTCACGTTCTCGTCGTCCAGCATCTTGCGCCACACGTGGTTCTTGCGCCTTCGTGGCTCGTGGCAGGCGTCGCAGCGGCGCTTGAACAGCCCGGCCTCCATCAGGGGATACCCGCGCTCTTGCCCGCGGGGATCGTCGGTGGTGGAATAGCGAGTGCGGTGCGCCTTCACCATCGCGGCATGCGTGCCGTGGCGCCACATGCCCGTCTCGATCCAGAGCCGCAGCATGGTCAGCTCTTCCTCGGAGAGCTCCACCTCGTGGTGTCCCTCCTCCAGCATATCCAGGAGCCGGCTGGCCCCGGAGCCGTATTCGTAGGGCGCGTCGTTCCCACGCACGTTGCCGCCGAGGGGCGTCATACGGGCGAGGGACGGGGCACCGATGTAGTCGCGCGGCGTGGCGCCGCCGGACAGGCTGAGCCCCCCGTGTTCACGTTCGTGGTTGTGGCACTTCACGCAGTGTTTATCCAAAATGGGCTGGACGTCGCGCGGGTAGTCCACCATGCCGTAGCGCGGCATGGCTGCGGGCTTATCGAGTTCACTCGGCGGACGCTGGAGAGCGGAGAGCGTCGGGTCGGGGTGGGCCTTGATCATGGTGCGCTCTTCGTGGCAGCCCACGCAGCTCGTCGTCTCCCCCGGCATAAGTGTGGTGAAGCTTCGCATGCGCTTGATCGCCCGGTCGTTCTCATCCAGCAGCACGAACATCACCGCCCGCATCGCGGGCACTTTGAAGTGGGCGGATCCGTCTTCCTCGACCGGCACCGTGCCGAGCACGCGTTTCAGGTTGCTACCGGATCCCCTGAAGCGGCCCAGGCCATCGCTTATGGGCTTGGGCAGGATCTCCAGGATCATCAGCTTCTTCACGTCGCCGGGCTCCACGCCGTCCATGTTGCGGCCCACGTGGACCTCGCTGACGACGCAGGTTCCGGTCGTCTTCGAGGTATCAACCGCGGAGGGGATGATCGTCTCCCGCTCCCTGGGCACCAGCGGCCGCGGCTCGTGGAGCATGGCGTCGCCCTCGTAAATCTTCTCGTAATCGGCGTTGCCGTCCATGATGTAGAGTGCGTTTTCCTTCGCCAGAAGGAAGCAATCCTCGGAAAGCGGGTAGGGGTCGCGCCAGTCCTCGCCGCCCTCCTTGGGGTCGGTAGTCAGGTATTTGATGTTCTCCCAGGCGTTCGGCCCTTCCGAGGGGTCTATGATGGTGACGGCCCCGGCGTAGTTCCTGCGTCCGTGGCGGCTGCACGCCATGGAGACCACCTTGTTGGTGCCGGGGATGGGTCGGGCGTCTATCAACACCACGCTGCCGGGCGCAGAGACGTAGGAGTTGGACCCGTTGCCGAAGTAGACCATCTCGTTGGTGCCGTCAGGGCGGATGGTCCAGAGGTGATGATACGTGCGCACCTGGCGTTCCACGTATTCCCATCGCATATAGACAACCGTGCCGCCGGGCATCATCCAGGGCGTTAGCTCGTTCTCCTGACCGGCCGAGAGGGGTCGGATGCCGGAGCCGTCCGCCTCGCAGCGGTAGAGCATCTGCACCTGCGAGTTGAAGCAGGGCACGTAGCGCTTGCAGCGCGCGGAGGAAAAGACGAAGCCGCCGTCGGGCACGTAGATGGGCTCGACGTCGTCGAACGCACCGTCGGTTATCTGGCGGAGACCCGTGCCGTCGGCGTTGATCTCGTACAGGTGATAGACCTTCTCCCCGCCCGGCCGGTAAGAGAAGACGATCCTCTTGCCGTCGTAGGAGACGCAGGGGTAGCGCACGGCGCCCTGCGGGTCCTCGAAGAGAACACGCGTTTCCTTTGTGCGGAGATTCAGGGCAACCAACCGCCCGGGTCCCAGGCTGAAGTATTCCTGGCCGGGGTCGGCGCAGTTGTAGCCCGTGGTGGCGAAGAAGTGCCATTCTCGGGCGCTGCCCCGTGTGGCGAAGACGACCTCCTCCACGTCGGCCAGAGCGCCGTTCAGGTGCTTCTGCAGCAGTCCGGGCGTCTCCTCGCCTCCCAGCCCCGGCTTCGGCGCGGCCGGCGGGCGGTCTTTCTCCCGTGCGCCGGTGCTTACCACGGACGCTGCAAGAAGGAGGCAGACGAGCATCCGGAGCAATGCGGAATGCCCGGGTGCCGTGTGTCTTCCGGCGGTCCTCTCTCTTTTCATGTGACAATCGCTCCCGAATCCCTATTCCAACTCGGGCCAGACAAGTTCTCCCTGGTTTTGCTCCTTCATCTGCCCGTAGAGGCCGTAGGCCCCGAAGTAGGGAGAGTTCAGGTCCAGCCAGAGGGTTATGCGTTCCAATTCCTGGTCGGTCAGGTTCACCTTGTCCTTGTGGCTGCCTTCCACGAGCATCCGGTAGAGCCTGGACTGCGCGGCGCCCGCTTCCCCCGGCACGCTGCGCTGCCCCGCCTCGAAGCGATGCTCGTCCTTGCGGCCGGATACAAACCAGGAGTAAGGCTCCAGGCTCTTGTAGGCGTGGCTCCAATCCCAGGGGCGCCGCGTGGGTTGGCCGCTCAGATTGGGGGCCTTATCGTTCTTGCTGTGGCAGGCGACACAACGTGCATCAATGACCGGTTGCACATGCACGGGAAAGGTGAAGGGCTCCGCGTTGCTGACGTCCTTTTGAATGACCGAAGGTGTGCGTTTCAGCGCATCGCGCGTCTGACCGTCTTTCATGGGCGTATGGGTCTTCGGTTCGTGGCAGCCCTGGCAGGTCAGCATCTCGCCGGGGTGGGTGTAGACGGCGCTTTTCATGCTCTGTATCGCCAGGCCGTCCTGGTCCAGCGCCTGGAAGTACACGGGCACGCCGGGCGGCAGCTCGAAGTGAGCGCTGCCGTCCTCCTCCACGGGTACGGTGCCCAGGCTACGGCGCGCGTTCATCATGCTGGCGTATCCGATGTGCGGCCGGTCCTGGCCCAGTGTCGTTTTGGGGTATATCTGCACGATTCGCAGGCTCTTTATGCGCCGACCCTCGGGCCAGGGAAACAGCGAGTTGTAGACGTCCATGACAGCAACCGTGCTGGTCTCCGGTGGGTCGTCGGACGAGTCGTCCCGCGCATCCGGCGGAAACGCGTATTGGGTCATGTGGGGCATGCGGGGGGGGAGCGGCCGTGCCCGCAGTGGCATGGGGCTCAGGCAGCCTATCTCCGGGTCTCTGTAGAGCAGCACCCGGTTGCCGAATGCGTCCAGCAGGTAGATGCCGTGCGTGACGGGCACGTCGTAGGGCTCTCCGTTGCCGCCGTTCCAGAAGCCGGGCGTCAGCGGGCTATAGACGCAGAGGTAGTAGTTCTGGCTGAGCGGCCAGGCGGTGGCATAGGCGCCGTCTCCGTGCCCGCCGCCTTCCTCCGGGGTGAGGTACCGCACGACCCGATCGGGGTATTCGTGGTCCCACAGGCGGGTGTTGAAGATGCTGAAGCTGCCGTAGGACTGGTTGTGGTGCATGCTGAGTGTGCCGACGTACAGCGAATCGGCGCCGGGAATGGCCATTGGATCCCATTCGCCCTGCGTGGGCTTGGCCTCGCCGTAATTGCCGTGGATGTCACGGGCATCGCGCCCGTCCTGCGTGGTCACCCAGGGCATCTGGCCGGCGGTGACGTCGCGGTCCACGTAGTCCCAACGGGTATAGATGATCTCGCCGTCGTTGTTCACCGAGGGGTGCCACTCGTTGGTCTCATGGTAGCTCAGTGGGGTAATGTCCGAGCCGTCGGGCAGCATGGAGTGCAGGGTGTAGGAGGGGCACATGCGGCGGGGATGGCAGCGGCCCTGTCCACCGCGACGGTCGGAGATGAAGCAGATGCGGCCGTTCGGCAGGAAACAGGGGTCCGTGTCGTTGTATGGCCCGTCGGTCAACATGCGCAGCCCCGTGCCGTCCACGTTGACCCTGAAGATGTGAAAGCAGCTCTCCTTGGTCCAATCTTCCTTCTGATAGTTCCACTTCTCCGGCCAGATGCTGTCTATCTCCACGTAGGAGAACAGTATCTGTTCGCCGTCGTAGGAGAGTTCCGGGGACAGAAAGGCTCCGGGATCCAGCTTCCGGCCCTTCAGGCGTCCGTTCTCAACCACGGAGTTCTCCAGGACGTGTCGCAGTCGGGGTGAGTCACTGAACGCATCCTCCAGCACGTACAGCCCGCCCCCCGGAGTCTGGGTGATGCCGAATATCTGATCCACCATGTGGCTGTAGGCAGCGGGGTGGCGCTTGATGAAGAGGATGTCATCGAAGTCCAGCAGGGGATTGGCCAGGGCGATCTCCCGTTGCAGCATGTAAACCTGTTCGAAGATCGGGTAGCGCACGTCGAAGTTGACAACCACGCGGGCTTCCTCCGTCTTCGTGCCGCCGCGTTTGGAGGCAATCACCTCCATCGGGGCCTTTCCCCATTCCGCTTCCGAGGCCGCCTCGAGTTTCTTCAGTTCCTCCAGCCGGGCCTCCAGCCGGGCGAGATCACGTGTGGGGCCCATGCGCTGGATGTCCTTCAGCAGGGCATCCGTCCGACGAATGAGCACCGAGGTGGGGCCGCCCTTTCTGTCATCCCGCGTGACGCCGGCCACCTGGCGAAAGGCGTCGCGGCTGCGACCCACGGCCTTGTTGTCCATGATGGCACGCGTGGTGGCATCCCAGCACTTTCGGCAGTCCCTCTCCAGGTCGTTCTCCACCGGCCGGACGGCTGTGGTGACCTGCGCGGAGATCAGCAAAAGCGCCAGCATGCCGAGGATGCAGCTCATATTCCGGGGACTGCTCATTCTTCCGTCTCCTGTTCGGTGTCGCTCAGGTGCCCGTAGGCGAAGACCTGGCGCGGGGTGGCCAGCACCAGCACGCCCTCGGCGGGGCAGGGGGTGGCCGTGTGGCGGCGGATGTCGTTTGTGGCAAGCAGTTCGGGTTCCCGGCCGGCTTTTAGCACCCGCAGTTCGTGCTTGTCGTTGGCCACGTAAACCTTGCCATCGGTCACCATCTGGCTTCGCTCGCGCACGGAGGCACCGACGTCCGTCTTGTAGACGACCTCCCCGGTCTCGGCGTCCCAGCAGTTCAGGAAGCCGCCCAGGTCGCTCACGTAAACCAGCCCGTTGTGGACGGAAGCGTTGGCCTGGACGTGGGCCACGTGGCGATCCTCCCAGACCAGCTTTGGTGGCTGCCGCACGTCGTCGAACTCCAGGCACATGAAGCGGCCGAGACCGAACTTGCGCGGGCGTCCCCGTTCGTCCACGTATTCGCGGCCCTCGGGCACGTTGCCGCCGCTGTAATTGTAGTCTCGGCCGATCCCCAGGTAGACCCGGTTGCCCACGACCACCGGCATGGCGATCAGCTCGGAGGGGCCGTCGTCCTTGCCGGGGCCTTCCAGCTCCGGCGCGTTCCGCCACCGGAACTTCACCTCGTCCAGCGGCAGGTCTTTGTAGGACTTCAGATCCTCGCCGCTCTCGCGGTATTCGGCCCATTCCTCGGGTGGACTGATCCATTTCTCCGTGTCCTTCAGCCAGTCGAGAGGGTATTTGTAGATAAGGCGGGTGTCCAGCGAATAGGGGTGTTCGCGTCCCTGTTCATCGTAACGGTAGTCGCGCGGATTGAGGTCAAACTGCCAGAGTTCTTCCAGGATCGCCGGCTCGCCGTGCTCGGACGACTCCGGCAGGGCGAAGCCGTGCAGGATGCCGTAGCCGTCGCCGAAGATGACGACCGTCTCCCCGTCTACGGTCACGGCCGATGGCGAGGACCACTCGCCGTGCCAGACGATCGGCACGTCCATGTCGTCCCTGGCGATCAGGCGGCCGGTCTTCTTGTCCAGCACCAGCAGGCGCGGTGCCGGCTCGGGCGGTTTCCAGTCCCCGGTTTCCCTGTCCCGCCGGCCGCGGGCCTGTGAGCCCATCTCGTTCGCGGTGGCGATCCATATCTGGCCCCCGACCATGAGCGGAGTGCAGCTTATGGCGTCCTGCACCTGCACGCCCATGTGGGCGAAGCTGAAATGCCAGATGACGTCCGCCGCCCACTCGGGCGGTTCTGTGGGCCTGGGTTCGCCCTCCACGTGCTGGTAGGGCGACTGCATCATGATTTGCAGCTCGTTCTGCGCCCCCTGGTTGCCGTCGGTCAGGCCGTTGATGTCCAGGCAATAGACCTGATGGACGCTGTGGACATAGACCCGGTCGCCCTCGACGATGGGCGATCCACAGACGCCGAAACCGCCCTGGCGGTGCTTATCCGGCGAGACGAGCCGCCAGACCTGCTTGCCATCCGACAGCCGTCGGCACACCAGACTGCCGCCGCGCCGCACGGCACGCCCCCAGTAGGGGTCCGGGTTGCCGCGTCCGTTGCCGCCGATCAGCACCTTGTCGCCCACGATCGCGGGCATCGGGTACTGGTGGGTGGTCCCGGAACGAATCTCCCACAGCAGGTTTTCGTGGGTCAGTTCCACCGGCACGTTCTCGGCCTCCAGCACCATGTTGCGACCCGGGTCGGCGGCCCAGGAATTCTCGCGGGCGCCTGCCGGTTGTGTGGCAAAAGACAGAAGGGCGATCAGGCCGGTCACCAGGGTTGTGTATCCATTGCAGCTGCTCATACGTTCTCCTCGTGTCGAAATTCCTGTCAGGACCGGGGGGAGGCGGTGCTGCGGCGGACCACCAGCCGGGAGGGCACGCGGACCTCCGTATCCCGCCGCTCGCGCCCGCTCTCGATCAACTCGTCAAGGTAGCGCACGGCCGCGCGCCCCATCTCCGGCAGGACGTGGCTGATGGTTGTGAGCGGGGGAGAGGCGTAGATGGCCTGTACGTCGTCGAAGCCCACCAGGGAGATGTCGTCGGGAACGCTGTAGCCATCCTCACGGAGTGCGATGCTCAGGCCGGTGGCCATCGTGTCGTTGTAGCAGAGGACCGCCGTCGCGCCGTCGAGGAAATCAAGCCGGCCGGCAAAGCGTTCATGGAAACCGCTCACCGTGCGATCGGGCAGTTTCGGGCGTCGGGCGGGCATCGTCACGTAATGTTCAATGGTGCTCAGGCCGGTTTCCGTGCTCGCTTCTCGGAAGGCGGCCAGACGGTCGGGCAGCTCGCGTCCTTCCGGGGTCTCGATGCCCAGCCACGCCACCCGGCGGTGGCCCAGATCGGCCAGGTGATCCACGGCCTCCGCAATCCCCGGCGCGGGGTCCATCGTGACCAGGGGCAGGAAGCCGTCCGGCGCAAACCAGACGTGAACCACGGGCACGTCGGCGGGTATCTCGCGGGCCACGTCCGACCGTGTCCAGCCGCCCATGAAGACGGCGAATCCGTCTATGCGCCCCTGCTCGACGTAGCGCACGGCGCGGCGGATGGCGGCGTGGCCGTCGGGCATCAGGATGTTCAGTATCTCGTAGCCGCGCTCGTCGGCCTCGGTGGCCATGCCGGTCTCGATGCCGGGCCGCGTCATGTCCTGGGCGTGGAAGCGCGTTACGAACCCGAGGGTCATTGCCTTGCCGCGCACAAGGGTGCGGGCGTGATAGCTGCCCACATATCCCAGTTCTTTCGCCGCAGCGTTCACTCGCTCGACGCAGTCGTCGCTGAGGCGCTTCTCTTTCGAGCGCCCGTTGAGCACCAGGCTGGCCGTGCCGATGCTCACCCCGGCTGCGTCGGCCACCTGTCGGATGGTCGTTCTGCCCACGATAAGCCCTCCTCAGGGATGCCAAAGCGTTTTGGCAAGCGCTATAATAGCACGCCGAAAACACCTGCACAAGTCCCAAAGGTATCGCACGGCGCAGCGATGGGCGCATCGGGCGCGTTGACTGCGCCGGGCCATATTCCTAAGATAACGTAGGGATTACACATTGCGGCAATTTCGGGGGCATGTCAAAATGCGTAACGTTTTCGCCGATGATCCGCCCGTGCGGTTGGAGCACGACGGGGTGGCGGTGTACGTCTGGCCGGACAAGCCGGATTGGTGCGTGCCGAACGAGCAGGGCGACTTCATCCTGCAAAACGCTCTTGCCACCGATGAACGGGCCGCCGCCGA
The DNA here is from genome assembly GCA_964448935.1 of uncultured candidatus Brocadiaceae bacterium. Taxonomy (GTDB): domain Bacteria; phylum Planctomycetota; class Brocadiia; order SM23-32; family SM23-32; genus CAYVBE01. The sequence continues at coordinate 3,691 of CAYVBE010000108.1, read as the reverse complement.
CCGATACGCCGGAAGGTTCGGGGTGAGCACCGAATCGGCCGGCCGGCACGTCCGGCGATTCCTCCACCGCCTCAGCGACGGTGCCGCCCGGCCCTACGAGGGGCGCAATGCCCACCTGAAGCTGGAGCGGCTGGGAGAGTGCTGGCTGCACGTGACCAACCGCTGCAATGCGAAATGCACACATTGCATGTTCGCCTGCTCACCCGACAAGGGCGAGCAGATGGACGAAGGCGTCGCCGCGTCGGTGGTCGAGGAGGCGCTGGGGCTCGGATGCCGGCTTTTCTACTTCACCGGAGGCGAGCCGACCATTTACGGGGCCTTCCCGGACCTGTGTCGGCGCGTCCTAGAGGGGGAAGACACCCACGTGGTGGTCCTCACCAATGCCCGGACGGCACGGACGTTGATTCCCGAGATGCAGGACCACCCGCACGGGCGGGTCCACTTCCAGGTCAGCGTCGAGGGTTGCGAGTCTACCCACGACGCCGTGCGGGGCGATGGTGCCTACGTGCGCACGGTGCGGAACGTCGAGCGCCTGCGTGACGCAGGTTTCCCGGTGACGTTGGCGATGACGGTGCACCGGGAGAACGTGGACGAGATGTCGGCGGCGGTTGAACTGGCGGACCGACTCGGGTTGCGCAACGTGCACTATCTGTGGCTGTTCCGCCGGGGAAACGCCGGCGAGAATCTGTTCGCAACGCCCGACGAGATATGGCCCCGGCTGCGCGGGGCCGCGGAGCTGGCCGAAGCGCACGATGTGCTCATAGACAACGTGGAGATCGTCCGCTCGCAGGTGTTTTCCATCCCGGGGACGCGCTTCGACCTGAGCAACGCGGGGTGGGAGTCCGTGGCCGTGGATCCGGCCGGGGACGTGTATCCCTCCCCGGCGCTGATCATGGACCAGAGGGCAGTCTGCGGAAACGTTCGCGACGGGCTGGAGTGGGTCTGGCGCGACAGCCCGCAGTTGCGGGAGCTGCGGCATTCATCCCTGATGAACGCTCCGGCTTACCGGGCCAATCCGCTGCGTTTTCTGGTGGGCGGTGGCGACGTGGACCACAGCCTGACCACCGGCGGGGAACCGGTGGGCCACGACCCCTACGTAGGGCTGTACAACCGCGTCGCGCTGTGGCTGATCGCCCGGGAAGCGTCGGAGTTCAGCAATGGCGAGGCGCCGGCGCTGCGGCTGCGGATGGGAGAATACCTGCACGAGTGCGGGGAGGGCGGCGACGGCGTCATGTTCACCCACTCCAACTGCGTGCTCAGCCTGCCCGGAAAGGATGGTCACTCGCTGGTGCGCGAGTTCTACGGCGCGGCCGCGGCCGAGGCCAGGGAGGATATTCTCAACCCGGTGCAGTATGCCGAGGACGATGTCTCGTTCATCCCCGAGGCAGCCCGCGTGCGCAGCTACGGCTGCGGCAGCCCTGTAGCGGATGCGGACCTGGCGCCGGGGGAGACGGTGGTTGACCTGGGCTGTGGGGCCGGCATGGAGTGCTTTCTGGCGGCGCGGCAGGTCGGCGCGGACGGACGGGTGATCGGCGTGGACATGCTGCCCCAGATGCTGGAGCGGGCGGAGGGGGCGGCAGGCGCGGTGGCCGAACGCCTGGGATACGCCAATGTGAAGTTCCACCGTGGCCTGTTGGAGGACCTGCCCCTGCCCGACGAGACGGCGGACGTGGTGATCTCCAACTGTGTCATCAACCTCTCGCCGCACAAGCGCAGGGCGTTTTCGGAGATCTACCGGATCCTTAAGCCGGGCGGCCGTCTGGTGATTTCCGACGTTGCGAGCCAGGAAGACATTCCGATTGAGATTCAGTATAACGAGAAGCTACGGGGCGAGTGCCTGGGCGGTGCGTTTCGGGTGGACCGGCTTTTCGGACTGCTCGGGGATGTCGGATACCGCCAGACGACCGTTCTTAAACGGTTCCCCTACCGCAAGGTCCGCGGGCACCAGTTCTACTCCATCACCTACTCGGCGGTGAAGCCCGGTTCCGCAACCCGGCGACTGGTCTATCGCGGCCCCTTCGCCGCCGTGGTCACCCAGGACGGCCGGGTGATCGAAAGGGGCCAGGTCGCCGAGTTGCCATGGCGAGATGGAATGCCGCTCGAAGAAGAGGTATTTCTGCTGGACGAGCGCGGCAACGTTGCGAACATCGGCGAGGAAATGAACTGTGCCTGCTGCGCCGCGCCGGAGGTGGATGATGCCGCCGGCGTGGTCGCCTCCACCCGGCACAGCACCGACTGCATGGTCTGCGGGGAGGCGATCGAATACCTCGAGCGGGAGCGGCAGCAGACATGCCACTACTGCGGCGAGCGCAAGGCGGCCAACGCGGTCTGCGCCGAGGGGCACTTCGTCTGCGACGCCTGCCACAGCCGGGATGCGCTTGCGGTCATGCGGCGCCTGCTGCTGGGCTCGGAGGAGCGCGACATGGTGGCGTTGCTGAAGCGCGTCCGCCGCCACGCCGCCGTCCCGCTCCACGGGCCGGAGCACCACTCGTTGGTCCCTGCCATCATTGTGACCGCCTCCCGAAACTCCGGCGGTCCGGGCGACGAGGCCAAACTCGACAGCGCGCTCCAGCGCGGCTCCACCATCGCGGGCGGGGCGTGCGCGTTCATGGGCGTCTGCGGGGCGGCGGCGGGGGTGGGGACCGGGTTCTCCGTGCTGCTGGGTGCCACTCCCTACAAGGGGCGCGAGCGGCAGGTCCTGCAGCGGGCTGCGGCCGAGACCCTGGCGGAAATCGCGGCGTTCGAGGCGGCTCGTTGCTGCCAGCGCGACTGCTGGGTGGCCCTGCGCAAGGCGGCCGAGCTGTCGGAGGATGTCCTGGGGATTGCCCTGTCCGCCGAAGAGCCACTGGTCTGCGGCCAGTTCCGGAATAACGAGGAATGCATTGGAAACGAGTGCCCGCTGTGGCCGGACTCCGGCGGGCGGGACCTTTGAGGGGAGGAACAGATGGAAGCCCCGCTGAAGCTGCTCTGCCTGGCTGCCTTGCTGGCGCTGCACGCCGGCTGCTCCATCAGCCACCGGGTGACCTGCAGCACGTACGCCGACCCCGCCTGTCCGCGGGATTTCCAGGGCAAGGACCTGTACGTGGAAGAGGCGTCCGATGAGGACAACCCGATCCTGGCGCGGTGCATCAGGGCGAAGATTGAATCCATGCTGCAGGCCGCCGGGGCCACCGTAGTCGCTTTGGACGAGGTCGGTTATGCGCTGGAATACCGCTACGGGATGGGACCGGAAGTGCCGGTCACGGCCACGCGTCGCCGGCACGAGTGGGGCGAGACGATAACGATCGAAACCTACGATGAGGACGGCAAGAAGATCGAGAAAAGGATACATCTTCCGGACCAGGTCCACTACGAACGCTACACGCGCATCCTGAGGAAGGTCTGGGTTCGGCTGCAGGTAACCCCCGGTCGGGCGCTTGAGGACGAAGAGGCACCGTCCCCGCTGTGGATCGGCAAGGCGCACGTCCGCATCGAGAGCGGGGGTGTCGAAAGCGTCATTGACTACCTGCTCGTGCCGCTGGTGGACAGGCTGGGCAGAAACACCTTCGGGGAGAAGACGATCACCGTGTCCGCCGAGGACCCGCGCATTGCAGAACGCTCCGAGGCGGCCTCGCCGGGAAGCTTGAGGTAAAGAAGCCGGGTCCTCAAGTCATCTGTGATATGCCACGGAATGGGAAGAAGGCACTAGCCC
>CAYVBE010000107.1:0-13806 GCA_964448935.1 uncultured candidatus Brocadiaceae bacterium | reverse complement strand
GTCGGTAGCCACGCCGATGGGGCCGCGGTTCATGCCGTAGAAACGGTAGCGCCAGACTTCCTTGCCGGTCTCGACGTCCAGCCCGGACAGGCCGCCGCCGCTGTAGGTGCCGAACCCGGCCCAGACCACGCCGTAGGCCACCGCCGGGCCGCAGCGCACGCCCTGATAGTGGCGGGAGTATCTCCACTTTTCCCCTCCGGTCTCGGCGTCCAGGGCGTAGAGATAGTTGTCGTCGCTTCCGATGTAGACCACGCCGTGCGCGACGGCGGCGGAGCCGACCACCGGCTTCGGGGTCCGGAACTTCCACACCTCCGCGCCGGTCTCGGCGTCCAGGGCGTAGACGTGCCCGTCGTCGCTTCCCACGTAAACCACACCGTTTACCATAACGGGGGAGGAGCGCACCTTGCCCCCGGTCTGCACCTTCCACTTCACGCCGCTCAACTCACGGGGCGCCTCGGTGCGGTAAACACCGGTGCGCATCAGGTCGCCCCGGAAGACCTGACCCACCAGCGGGTCGAACTCCTCCGGGTCTATGTCGAGCACGGTCTTCGGCTCGAACTCCTGCTTCTCGGGGTGCACCCCCGCCTCGCAGCGGACGATGCGGAAGCCGTGCGTGGGGCGGTGCGCCGAGGGCAGTTCCTGGTAGTGGCGATACGCGGGCCTGGGCTCCGTCCCGAAGTGCCCGCCCCGCATGGGCTTGCCGAACAGCTCCCACTTGGTGCCGCCTTTGGGGTTGTGCGCGCGGTAGTAGTCATAAGCGGCCCAGTCCCAGACGCGCTCCATCACGTTTCCGTCCATGTCGTAGAGACCAAAGGGATTGGGCTTCAGCAGCCCTACCGGATGGGTGCGCCCGCCGGAGTTCTCCGCCAGCCAGCCGTAGTCCGTGGCCTCCTGGGAGCGCCCGTCGTCCTTCTGCCAGTGGTGTTTCGCCTCGCCCTCCCGGACGTCGCCGCGGTAGGCATACTCCCACTCGGCCTCGGTGGGCAGCCGAAAGCCGTCCGCCTCCCAGCGGCAGTGGATGGGCTGCTCGCGCAGTTCGACCGGAGCGTATGCAAACGTCCCCTGCCACATGCGCACGCGCCAGGGCCACGCCTGGCGGTAGACCTCGGTCTTCGCCTCGTCGGTGTAGTAGCAGGGAGTCCGGCCGGTCATCTCACTCAGCGCGTTGCACCACAGGACCGCATCGCGCCAGATGATGTCGGTAACGGGCTCGCGCGGGCCATGCCGGAACTCCTCGGTCCGGTGGTCCATGCTGCCCATGTCGCCGTCGGTGTCGAAGGAGTAGCCGTTGTTGACTGCCCACTGATAGACGGCGTTCCAGTCGCCGTAGGCGATCTCGGTGGCGCTCATGGAGAAGGGCGAGAGCGTCACCTCGGCGTTGTCACTGCGACGGGTGAAGCCGCCCGACGGTATTTTGACCATGTCGAGGCCCTCCGGCATCTTCGGCTCGACTTCGCGGCTCGGGGGTATGCGGCGGCCCTCCCGGATCGTCCAGGCGGGCAGGGCGCCCGAATCATCCAGGCCCGGCTCCGCAGGCGCTGCGCTGACGGCTGGCGCGCGGGCCATGCCCCCCGGCGCGCGTACCACGCGCATGCCGATGTTGTAGCTGCCTTCAGAGGGCTTCGCGCCGTAGGGGAGGGCGGCGATGGTCGAAACGTCTTCCGGGTGTCGGAAGCCGCCGCCCAGCACCACGTGGGTGTCCTGGCTTTCGGGGTCGAAGCCGCTCCCGCCCGCGTCCCAGCAGTACTCCCACACGTTGCCCAGCACGTCGTGCAGACCCAGGGCGTTGGCGGGCTTCGTGCCAACCGGGTGGGTTGTCAGGCCGCTGTTCTCCCGGGTCCAGCCCGGCTGCTCGCCCGATCCGGCCGCCGCTTCCCACTCGGCGCGGGTGGGCAGGCGGTATCCGTCCGCTTCCCAGTTGACATAGACGGCGGGCGTGCGGCCGAACGTCTCCGGGTCGTCGCGCTCCTTTACGATGCGGAACACCTGTTCCAGCGCCGGGTCGGCGTAGTAGCAGGGAATCCGGCCCTCCAGCTCGCTGAAGGCGTTGCACCAGGCCACCGCGTCCAGCCACGTCATGTCGGTAGCCGGCTCGTTCGGGCCGTGCTCGTGGTCCCCCAGCTTCATGCTGCCCATATCGCCCTCGCGGTCAAACACATACCCGGGCTCCAGGTCGAAGCAGTACTGGTTGCTGATCGCCCACTTCCATACACGCTGCCAGAGGGCGTAGGGCACCTCCGTCGCGCCGATGTAGAAGGGCGCTTGCCCGTCCGGCGCCACCCGCACCATCTTCAGGTTGAAGCTCGGTGCGGGCGGGCGGTGGACGTTGGCGTAGGTCTCGAATGCGTGCCACTTCAGCCCGACCGCGCCGCGATCAAGGGTGTCGCGGGCGATGTAGAAGCCGACTGCCGTGACGTCCTCGAATTCGTGTGGAGCAAACTGCGCCGTATCGGCGTCGAAGGCGATGTGGTAGGGCGCCTGCGGGTCGTAGGGCGCCCATTCGGTCTGGTGCGGGCGCAGAACGTGGGAGGTGTGGGTGCCAAGAAAGGTCTTCTCGGAGATGTAGAACACTTCGCCGTCGCGCGCCACCCAGCGGGCGCCGTCGTAGCCGTGGCAGTAGCGCGAGAAGTGGGGCACGATCATGCTCTGCTGGTCGAAGGTGACGGGGAAACGGTCGCCGCCGTTCAGGAAATCCTCTTTCTTCCAGAACCAGAACCCGTAGGCGCGCATGGCCTCGCCCGGGCCTTTGGCGCCGCCCATCAGGTTGAAATCATCCCGGTGCTCGTGCTCCGCGTTGATCAGGCCCTCCGAGATGCGTCCGTGCTTGTTGGCGAAGAACTCCGCCAGCCCGCCGTAGAAGATCGCGCTGGTCGCTTCGACATCGTAGGTCGGCCAGCGCGGGTTGAGCGGATCGGTGGTGCTGTAGGGCACGAATGCCACCGAGTCTTCCTGTTTGTCCCCGTCTCCGTCCACGTCCACCTCGCCGACCAGCACCGTCTGCCAGTCGCCCCCGCCGCGGTACCACCCGGTCCCCACGTCCGCCCCGTAGTCCACGATGCGGCAGCGGTGGGGTTCAACCTCAACGGGCGCGTCGGCCGGCTCCGGCCTCCAGGCCGCGGCAGCAGCCGGCTCGGACCGCCGCGCGGCCCCCCCGCAGAAAGTACACAGGACAAAGGCTGCCGTGACGGACAGGAACGCGACAAGGCCTTTCCGCATGATTCGCCTCCCGAAGCTGGAGAAGATGGCATATTGTAAGGCGTCCCCGGCGCGCCCACAAAGGCGGGGTATCCGCAGATGGCGCAGATCATACAGGGGGGGTGGCGTAGCGTATCCTGTGCCCCTTGGGGTACAATGGCTGTTCGGCAACGGGCGACAGGCGCGCCGAATTCCACGGAAACTCCTCGGGCATAATCCCATGATAGACCTGACCGCACCGCTTGAAGATTTCGGTTTTGCGCCTGGCATCACCCACATGGACCTCTACTACAAAGGGCGGCGCGCGCGCGATGCGTCGCTCGTCACGGACTGCGTTCTGCTCGACCTGACGGACGGGGCGGAGCAGGTTGATCCCGAATCGCCGCCCGCGCTGGAGTTTGTGCGGCCGGAAAACAGCGTGATTCTGAAGACCGGTTGGGAGCAGTATCGCGGCACGCCGAGGTACGAGGACAGTCCATCGGTGCACAGACGGCTGATCGAGGCGCTGGTGGAGCGAGGAGTATGCCTGGTGCTGGTGGACTCGCCGGGAGTCCGCGGCGGCGCCAAAGGCCCCGAGCACAACGCCATGGACAAATACCTGGCCGACAACGAAGCCTACGCCGTGGAGAACCTGGTCAACGTGGGCAAGGTCACAGAACCCCGCTTCCGCCTCTACTGCTTCCCCATCCGCCTCACCGAACTGAACGTCGCGCCCTGCCGTGTGGTGGCGGACCTGGCTCCCTGATGTTCAGACGTTTCTCATAGTTCCGAAGACCCACGCCCTGTGCTGACCGAACGCGGGACGGAAAGGCCGGTGTCTGGCCCGCGGGCCAGGGCTCAGGGAATGGCCCTCCGTGTTTTTTGCTTTCGGCGGGGGGTTTTAACTAAAATAACGGTAGTTTCGGTTCGTTTTGTCGGTTTGCGGGGAACGTGCATGGAACGCAAGAGAATCGCCGGTATGGTGGCGGGGGTGGTGCTGCTGGCGCTGGCCGCCTTCCTGACCATCAGCCTGGCGACGCACAATCCGGCCGAGGGGCCCTTTCCGGACTTTTCCGCGCGGGCGGCGGAGAGCAACGCTTGCGGCGTGGCGGGTGCGTACGTCTCGGCCTATATGCTGGCGCTGGTCGGTTGGGCGGCCTACCTGGTGAGCGCGGCGATTGCCGGGGCCGGCGTGCTGATGCTGATGGAGAAGGATCTGCGCGACGTGCCATTGAGGCTGGGCGGCATGGGGCTGCTGACCGTGGCGGCTGTGCTGGCCCTGGCGGTGGTGAACGCGGACGCCTCGGCGGCGGGGCGGGCGTATGTCTCCCAGGGGGGAGTAGCGGGCGGGGCCTTCGGCGTGTTGTTGGCCAGGGTGCTGTATCACAACGTGGGCAGCACGGGGACGCTGATCGTGCTGCTGATGGTGGCGGGTGTGGGGCTGATACTGCTGGTGGGCGCGGAGGTGGTGCTGCTGCCGGCGTGGATAGGGCGCACGGCGACGCGCGCGGGGGCCTGGCTGGTGAACGCGTTGCGCGGTCTCGGCGAGAAGTCCGCCCCGGCCGAACGGGCCAAGGTCACGAAGGTCCGCGAACCCGAACCCGAGCCGGAGCCCGAACTGGTGCGGACCGGCGCGCGGCCGCCAAAGCGGGAGCCGAAGGAGGAGTTCTCCTTCGATGAGGAAGACGAGGCAGAGCCGGTGGAACCGGCGGTGGTGACCACCTACGACGCGTTCAGCGGCGAGCTGGATGATGTCGACGACGACCTGGAGTTGACAGAGAACACGACGGTGGACCCGGATTACAGCCTGCCGCCCATTTCGCTTCTGAACGAGCCCTCGCCGTCCATCGCCGGCCAGGACGAGACGGAGATCCGCGAGAAGGGCAACCTGCTGCAGCGGACACTGGAGGACTTCGGGGTGGAGGCGCGCGTGGTGCGCATCCAGCCGGGGCCGGTCATCACCATGTACGAACTGTCGCTGGCGGCGGGCACCAAGGTTTCCAAGGTGGAGTCACTGGCGGACGACCTGGCGATCGCCCTGAAGGCCATCAACGTGCGGATTGTCGCGCCGCTGCCGGGCAAGAACACGGTGGGCATCGAGGTGCCGAACGACGAGCGCGAGCTGGTGGGCCTGCGGGACCTGATGGAGTCCACGCGCAGCAAATACAGCGAGTATGAGATACCGATGTTCCTGGGCAAGGACACGGCCGGGAATCCGCTGGTGCTGGACCTGGCGAGCTGTCCGCACCTGCTGGTGGCCGGCGCCACGGGGTCCGGCAAGTCCGTGGCCATCAACTCCATGATCTCCAGCATCCTGATGACGCGCACGCCCGAGGAGGTGGAGCTTTTCCTGATAGACCCGAAGTCGGTGGAGTTCACGCAGTACAACCAGCTTCCGCACCTGTTGTGCCCCGTGTTGACGGACATGAACAAGGCGGCGTCCGTGCTGAAATGGGCGTGCAAGAAGATGGACGAGCGTTACTCGCTGCTGTCCCAGGCCGGGGTGCGTAACCTGGCGACCTATAATGAGCTGGGGCCGGAAGAGATTGCCCGGCGGCTGGACCCCGACGGCGATGCGGACCTGGAGGACGTGCCGCTCAACATGCCGCACATCGTGATCATCGTGGACGAGTTCGGCGAGCTGATGATGGTGGCGGCCAAGGATGTGGAGAAGAGCGTGACCCGGCTGTCGCAGAAGGCCAGGGCGGTGGGCATCCACCTGATATGCGCCACGCAGAGGCCCTCGACGGACGTGATCACCGGGCTGATCAAGGCCAACCTGCCGGCCAGAATCGCGTTCCACGTCTCCTCGATGGTGGATTCCCGGACTATTCTGGACCGCAACGGCGCCGAGCTGCTGTTGGGGCAGGGCGACATGCTGCTGCTGCCGCCGGGCACCTCGCGGTTGGTGCGCGCGCAGGGCACCTATGTCTCGGACGACGAAATCCAGCGTATGGTGGAACACCTGGAGCAGCAGGCCGAGCCGACGTTCCGGGCCGAGCTCCAGAAGTTCCACGCCCAGCAGCAGGAGGCGGAGGACGCCGACGATCTGTTCGATGAAGCCGTGCGCGTGGTGCTGGAGTCCCAGCGCGGTTCGGTCTCGCTGCTGCAGCGGCGGTTGAGCATTGGCTATTCGCGGGCCGCCCGGCTCATAGACACCATGGCCGAAGCCGGCATCGTGGGGCAGCATCGGGGCAGCCAGCCGCGGCGGGTTATGATGACGCTGGAGGAGTGGGATGACTCCCGCGCCTCCGCCTGAATTCCACGCAATTTTCCGTCTTTGCACATGAACCAGAGCGCCTTTCCGCGTCGTGAAACCGTGGCACTGCTGACTCTCGGGTGCGCCAAGAACGTGGTGGACTCAGAGCACATCGCCTCCTTGCTGGAAGCGAACGGAATCCAGGTGGGCCACGATCCCGCGCGGAGCCGTGTGGCGATCGTCAACACCTGCGGCTTCATCGAGGACGCCAAGGAAGAGTCCATCGAGGTTATTCTGGACGCCGCAGATCTGAAGGAAGATGGGGCGCTGGAGGCCCTGGTCGTAACGGGTTGTCTGAGCGAGCGTTACGGGCCGGAGTTGGAAGAATCTCTCCCGGAGGTGGATGTGTTCGTCGGGCTGGATCCGCAGGAGGCGGCGCTGGCCGCTCTCCGGGCCCTGGGCATAGCGGGTGAGATGGGCTGCATCGGGCCCGAGCTGCGTGGCCATCGGCTGACGCCGGCCGCGTGGAGTTACCTGCGCATCGCCGAAGGCTGCGACAACCGCTGCGCCTACTGCGCCATTCCCGACATCCGCGGTCCGTTGCGCAGCCGGAACCCCGACGAGATACTGGCCGAGGCGAGATACCTGGTCGGCCGGGGCGTCAGGGAGCTGAACGTCATCGCCCAGGACACCGCTGCCTACGGGATGGACCGCGACGATCTCCCGTCCGCTGCGGACCTCCTGGAGCGCCTCTGTGACGAGACCGGTGCGAAGTGGATACGTCTGCTCTACGCCCACCCGGCACACATCGGGGATGACCTGATCGAAGTAGTGGCAGGCCGCGGGGAAGTTTGTCCTTACGTGGACATGCCGCTTCAGCACATCAGCCACGAGATGCTACGGCGCATGGGGCGGGGTATCGGGCGGGCGGAGGTGGAGGAACTGATCGAGCGGGTGAGGGAGCGTATCCCGGGTGTCACATTGCGCACCACGTTCCTGGTGGGCTTCCCCGGTGAGACGGATGAGGATTTCGAGGAACTGCTTGCTTTTGTGGAGGGCATGCGGTTCGACAGGGCGGGGTGCTTCACTTACTCGCGGGAAGAGGGCACCCCGGCGGCGGAGTTCCCCGACCGGGTGCCCGCAGAGGTGGCGCGGGAGAGATGCGACGAGCTGATGGCGGCCCAGCAGGCGGTGGCGTTCGACCTGGCTGAGGAGCGCGTGGGCGGGATGACGGAGGTGCTGATGGAGGAGGGCGCAGCGGAGGACGGTCTCCGGCCGGCACGCAGCGCCCATGAGGCGCCGGACGTGGACCCGGTTATCTACATCGAGCCGCCGGCGCCGCCGCCGGGTGAGTTTGCCACGGTCCGCATAACCGAATCGAGCGGCTACGACTGGATCGCCCGGACTGTGAAAGGGGAAAACGGATGAGCCGCGCTGACCTGATGGTGAAGCTGACGTCTTCGGCGCTGGGACTCGGCTACCTGCCGGTGGCGCCGGGCACCTGGGGCTCGGCGGGAGCGGCAGGCGCGTACTGGCTGCTGCGCCAGACCGGGCCGGCCGGGCCTGTCATTACCGGCGTGCTACTTCTGGCTGTCTGTGTCGTCGGCGTCTGGACATGCCCGGCGGCGATCGAGCTTTTCGGAGCTTCCGACCCCGGCCGGTTCGTCCTGGATGAACTCGCCGGTTGCTGGCTTACATGCCTGCTGTTCTGGGGGCGCGGGCCGCTGGTGACGGCCGCGGCGGCCTTCGTCGCCTTCCGGGTGTTCGACATCCTCAAACCGTTTCCCCTCCGCGCGTTGGAACGTCTGCCCGGCGCCTGGGGGGTGATGGCCGATGACCTGGGCGCTGCGCTCTACGCGGCCGGCACATTGTGGATACTCGGCCTCTTCGTTGAAAGGCTCAGCCTGTGAAACCAGACCCGCTCGATCCGGAAAGCATCTTCGACACTTTCGCCGAGCCGGTAGTGGTCGGGTCCGACGGGGAGGTGCTGGAAAGCGTCTCGTCCACGATGGACGTGGCGCGGGAGCGGCTGCTGGCCGGGGCGTCGGACGGATACGTGGTGCTGGCCGAGCACCAGGAGGGGGGCCGCGGCCGCGACGGCGCCTGGGAGTGCCCGCCGGGGCATGGGCTGCTGATGAGCGTCATCATGCGCGTGGGCTTGCCCGCGGCGCGGCAGACGCTGGTGTGCATTCTGGGCGCGGTGGCGGTGGCCGAAACCCTGCGGCAGTCCGGCGTGAGGGCGGAGATCAAGTGGCCGAACGACGTGGTGGTGGCGACGACAACCGGCGGCGCGCTGGCCCTGCGCAAGCTGGGCGGCATCCTGGTGGAGCGCGTGGTCTTGAGCGATGCCGCCCCGCCGTTCGTGCTGGGCATCGGGCTGAACGTGAATCAACGGGCGGAAGACCTGCTGCCGGACGCAACGCCGCCGGCCACCTCCATGCATGTGGAAAAGGGACGCACCTTCTGCCGTGTGACCGTCTGCCGGGAGGTGCTTCGGCACCTGGACATGTGGTATAAGAGACTGCGGATGGGGCAGCCGGAGCGCATCCTGGCCCGCTGGCGTCGGCTGAGCTGCCTGCTGGACCGGACCGTCAGTGTGCGGACGCCGGAGGGCGTGGTCCGAGGGGATGTTGTAGGGCTGCGCAGCAGCGGCGAGCTGATCTTCGAGCCCGAGACGGGCGGGCGGATGCTGCTGTCCGACGAGAGGGCCAGGGTGCTGCCGTAAGCAGATGCGAGACTTTGAGGAGAGGTCCCGATGAAGCTGATGTTCGTGGGCGCTCATCCTGACGACGGCGACGGAAGGGTCGGCGGCCTGGCTGCGCGGTATATCGAGCGCGGCGGCGAGGCCCTGTTCGTGTCGGTGAGTAACGGAAACGCTGGCCATCACGAGATGGAGCCGGAGGGTCTGGCCCGGCGGCGCAAGGCCGAAGCGCATAGCGCCGGCGAGGTGATCGGGGCCGACTACGTGGTGCTGGACCACGACGATGCGCGCCTCGTGCCGACCCTGGCCATCCGGGAAGAGCTGATCGGGATGATCCGGCGTTTTCATCCCGACCTGCTGATCACCGTGCGGCCGTTCGATTACCATCCCGACCATCGGGCTGCGGGGCAGCTCGTCGTGGACGCCTCCTATCTGCTGACCGTGCCGCTGGTGCGCCCGGACGTGCCCATTATGCGGCGGATGCCGCTCATCTGCTACTCCTACGACGGCTTCCGGAAACCGCTGCCGTTCGAGTGCAGCGCGGTTGTTGCGGTGGACGAGTATACGGAGGCCAAGGTCCGGATGCTGGCGGCGCACGAGAGCCAGATGTTCGAGTGGCTCCCGTTCAACGGCGGTTACCTGGAAGAGGTGCCGGACGGCCAGCAGGAGCGGCTGGAATGGCTGCGTGGGAGGCTGGAGAAGAGGTTTCCGGGTATGGCGGAGAAGTTCCGGGCCGAACTGACGAAGCGCTACGGCACGGCACGGGCGGCGGAGGTCCGGGATGCTGAGGTCTTCGAGGTCTGCGAATACGGCCGGCAGCCCACACCGGAGACCCTGGAGGAGATGTTCCCGGCATAGACAGAATCATTCGCCCATCTTCTCGGCCACCTCGATGGCGCGCAGGAGCGCTTTGGCCTTGTTCAGTGTCTCCTGGTGCTCCCGATCCGGCACGGAGTCGGCCACTATGCCGCCGCCTGCCTGTACGTAGGCCGTGCTCCCGTCCAGCACGATCGTGCGGATGGTGATGCAGGTGTCCATGTTGCCGCTGAAGTCGAAGTACCCCACGGCTCCCCCGTAGGGTCCGCGCCGGGTGGGCTCCAGTTCGTCAATGATCTCCATGGCCCGCACCTTGGGGGCGCCGCTCAGCGTGCCGGCGGGCAGACATGCCTTCAGCGCATCCAGCGCCCCGAGACCGTCGCGCAGCTCGCCGCTCACATTCGAGACGATGTGCATGACGTGGGAGTATTTCTCGATGACCATTTCCTCGTCGAGCGTCACGGTGCCGTAGCGGGAGACGCGCCCCACGTCGTTGCGCCCCAGGTCCACGAGCATCACGTGCTCGGCGCGCTCCTTGGGGTCGGACAGCAGGTCCCGTTCCAGCTCCTCGTCCTCCTGTTCGGTCTCGCCCCGCCGGCGGGTGCCGGCGATGGGGCGGACGGTTACCCGGCGGTTCTCCACCCGCACCATCACCTCCGGCGAGGAGCCGATAAGCTTCAGGTCGCCCATCTTGAGGTAGAACATGTAAGGCGAAGGGTTTATGACCCGGAGCGCCCGGTAGATGTCGAATGGCGCGGCGGATGTCTCGGCGGTCAGGCGCTGTGAGGGTACCACCTGGAAGATGTCGCCGGCGCGGATGTACTCCTTGGCTTTCTCGACCGCCGCCAGATAGTCCGGTTTAGCGAAGTTCGAGCGATAGCGCAGGCCGATTTCGCCGGCGGGCTGGATATCGTCCGAAACGGAGGTGACAGGGGTGCGGAGCTTCTCGATCATGCCGTCTATCCTCTCGACGGCCCGCTGGTATGCCTCGTCCGCGCTCAGGCCGTCCGTGCGCTGGCTGCAGACAACCTTGACGGTTTTGTTGAGGTGATCGAAGATGACCACCTGGTCAAAGAACATGTAGAAGATGTCCGGCAGGCCGCGGTCGTCGGGCGGGGCGTCGGGCAGGTCCTCCACGAAGCGCACGACGTCGTAGGCCATGTAGCCGACGGCGCCGCAGGAGAACCGGGGCAGCCCCTCAACGGGCACGAACGAGAACTTGCCCAGGTAATCGTCGAAAGCTTCCAGCGGGTCGTCCACCGTCCGGGTGCGCTCGCCGTCCTCATCGCGTATCGAAACCTCCCGGTCCCTGGCGCGGAAGACGGCGAAGGGCGAGGCGCCGAGGAAGCAGTACCGCCCGATTTTCTCGGGACCGCTTGCGCTCTCCAGGAGAAAACCGTGATCGTTCCGGCACAACTCCTGAAAAGCCATCACCGGGGTCAGGGCGTCCGCCATGAGCTGGCGATACACGGGCACCACGTTGCCTTTTTGGGCGAGGGCACGGAAGTTTTCCGGGCTCGGATAGTAGGTGGGATTCATGGCTCTTTCGTCCTCTCGGGGGCATTTAGCGTTTCGGCATGGGCTTCTCTTGCAATCTCAACTCGCGTGTAGCTACAATCAAGGATTGAAACTGTTGCGCCATGGTCTTTCATTCCTGCGTGACTGAGGAGGACGCGATGGCTGCATACATAGTCGGTATGATCGCGGGCGCCGCCTGTATGATCGCTCCCTTGATCTATCTGGGGCATCTCACCGATGCCACCGCCACCGTGCTCACCACAAAGCCGGAGGTGCTGGACCAGTTCCTGGGCCTCGCCCCGACGGGGCTGATCTATGCCATCGTCATCATCGGCGCGGTCGTCTTCCTGCTGAGCGCCTGCATGGCTGCCTACACCGGCTACGTGCGGAATCACTCCGAGCGACCCGAGCCGGAGAAAGCCGCCGAACCGGAGCCGGACGTGGGCGGCATCCACGAGTCCTCGCCGCTCTGACCGCTGAAGCACGTGCAGGACCGCGCCCGGGGCCTCGCCCCCGGGCGCTTTCCTTTGCTACATCCCGTGCGGCTTCTCGCCCGCCGGGCGGCCGTTGCGCATGCGCTTTGCCAGCCGGTTCACGGCGGCCAGATAGGCGGCGGCGCTGGCCTCCACAATATCCGTCCGGGCGGCCCGTCCGCGCTCGCTGTAGCCGTTTGACGCCAGCTCCAGCGATACCTCGCCCATGGCGTCCTTGCCCTTGGTGATGGCACGGATGGCAAAGTCCCGCAGTTCGCACTCAAAGCCCGTTATGCGGTCTATGGCGCGGCAGACGGCGTCTATGGGGCCGTCGCCGATGGCCGCGTCGGTCTTGACGCCTTGCTCGGCCACCTCGATGCGGACGGCCGCCGTCGGCATCACGCCGCGACCGCTGGTTACGTTGAAGCCGATCAGTTTGAAGACCTCGGGCACCTCTTCCATCTCCTCGCGCACGAGGGCCTCGATGTCCTCATCGTAGATATCCTTCTTTTTGTCGGCCAGCTCCTTGAACTGCTCGAAGGCCTGCTGGAGGTGTTGGTCGTCCAGGTAGATGCCGAGTTCCTCCAGCCGGGCGCGGAACGCGTGGCGGCCGCTGTGCTTGCCCAGCACCAGCCGGCCCTCGTCCAGCCCCACGTCCTCCGGCCGCATTATCTCATAAGTGCTCTTCTTTTTCAGGATGCCGTCCTGGTGTATTCCGGCCTCGTGTGCGAAGGCGTTGCGGCCAACGATGGCCTTGTTCGGGGGCACCTGCACGCCGGTGACGCTGCTCACCAGGCGGCTGGCACTCATGATCTCTTGGGTGTCCACGTTCGTCTCGACGTCGAAGTAGTCGGCCCTGGTCTTGAGCGCCATTACCACCTCTTCCAGCGAGCAGTTGCCCGCGCGTTCCCCCAGGCCGTTGACGGTGCACTCGACCTGCCGCGCGCCCGCCTTGACCGCCGCCAGCGAGTTGGCCGCTGCCATACCCAGGTCGTCGTGGCAGTGCACGCTGATGACCGTCCGGTCAATGTTGGGCACATCAGAAACGAGCATCTCGATCAGTTCGGCGAACTGCACCGGTATCGCGTAGCCCACGGTATCCGGTATGTTCACCGTGCCGGCGCCCGCCTCGATGACCGCCTCCACCACGTCGCAGAGGAACTCCGGCTCCGTGCGTGCGGCGTCCTCGGGGCTGAACTCCACGTCGTCCACATGCTCACGCGCCCGGCGCACGCCGGCCACGGCCCGGTCCACGATCTCGGACGGGCTCATGTTCAGTTTGTGCTCGCGGTGAATCTTGCTGGTGGCCAGGAACACGTGAATGCGCGCCTTCTCCGCTTCCTGCAGCGCCTCGGCCGCGCGGTCAATGTCACCCTCCACACACCGCGCCAGCGCGGCGATGACGGGCCGCCTGACGCTCCGGCTTACCTCGCGCACGCTCTCGAAGTCCCCCTGCGAAGCGATGGGGAACCCGGCCTCTATCACGTCCACCCCCAGCCGCTCCAACTGCCGGGTGACCATGGTCTTCTCCTCCAAGACCATCGAGCAGCCGGGCGCCTGCTCGCCGTCCCTGAGGGTGGTGTCGAAGATGGTGACTCTGTCCTGTCGGTTGTCCATTTTGTGTATCCTCGCGTCAGTTGTATCGTACGTAAAAGCAAAAACCCCGCAGCCCACGATCCGGAGGCTGCAGGGCTTGTTTTTTTAATCGGTAAGAGGACGCAGACCCTACCCGCCTCAAGACCCCGGTGCAAGCCAGGGTAGAGCGAGCCAGCGCAAAGCGAGAGTATGCACGGTGTGATCTGCCATCATATCCTCCAACGCGAATTATAGCCCCCCGCACCGCACCTGTCAACAGGTTTCCGGCAAAGATGAGGGATGTCCTGGGTTGATGCTGACCCGCCCGCGCCGGATATCCCCCGGTTGCG
>CAYVBE010000106.1:0-14008 GCA_964448935.1 uncultured candidatus Brocadiaceae bacterium | reverse complement strand
AGAAAGGCATGACGCCCGAGGAGGGGCAGCAGATGACCTTCCCCGAGTACGACCTGGAGGACGGCGACGAACTCAAGCTTTCCCATACGGTGTTTGGCGTGAGCGTCTACGTGCCCGCCGTGTGCGAGGAATGCGGGGAGGAGATCCCCGACAGCGAGCGCGCGGAGGCGGACTGCGGCGACGGCGTCTATCAGTGTGCGGAGTGCAGGAAAAAGGCCGACAAGGAAGGTCGGAAAGCCACTCCGAGCAAGAAAGCCCGGTGCTGTGCACGGTGCGGCCGGGACGTTTCGAACGAGATAGGGGAGCACTGGCGGGGTGAGTACGTCTGCCTGAGCTGCCGGGAGGACCCCGAGGAAATCTTGAAGAAACTGCTCAACCTTGCCCGTTCCGGGCAGGAAGACCTGGCCGCGATCAAAGGCTACGAGGTCGTCGAGCAGGTTGACCGTGGCGGGTTCGGCGCCATCTACCGGGCCCGACACGAGGAGAGCGGCGAGGAGGTGGCCCTCAAGGTCATGCTGCCCCAGGTAGCCGCCCAGCAGGACAAGGTGCAGATGTTCCTGCGCGAGACCGAAAATGCCATGGCCCTCCGGCACCCCAACGTCGTCGAGCTGCGCGACTACGGCTGCTCCGACGGCACTTTCTTCTTCACCATGGAGTTCTGCGAAGGCGGCAACGTGGCCAACGTGATTACCGGACAGGGCGGCAAACTGCCCCTCGAAGAGGCAATGGACATTACGCTCCAGGCTCTGGACGGCCTGGAGTACGCCCACAACGCGCAAATCCCCAACGTCCGGTTAAAGGGCGGAACGTACAGGAAGGGCCACGGCCTCGTGCACCGGGACATCAAGCCCCAGAACATCTTCCTGACCGGCTCCGGCTCGTCCCGCGTGGCCAAGGTGGGCGACTACGGGCTGGCGAAGGCTTTCGAGTTCGCGGGCCTCAGCGGCTATACGCGCAGCGGAACGGCCATGGGCACGCCCGTTTTCATGCCCCGGCAGCAGGTCATCAATTTCCGCCACGCAGAGCCCGAGGTGGACGTCTGGGCAATGGCGGCGTCGCTCTACTTCATGTTGACCGGACAGTTCCCCCGCAACTTTCCGCTGGGGGCGGAGCCCTGGAAGGTGGTGCTGGAGACCGCGCCGGTGCCCATCCACAAGCGTGACCGCTCCGTCCCCCGCAAACTGGCTAAGGTCATAGACAAGGCTCTCGTGGACAGGCCCGAGATCCACTTCAAATCCGCCGCAGCGCTCAAGAAAGCGTTGGAGAAAGTGTTTTGATGGCCGAAATCAGCTACGGCGCGCAGAGCGATCCGGGTTGCGTCCGGGATGAGAATCAGGACTCCTGGGCGGCCGACCCCGACCGGGGTATGTTCATCGTCTCCGACGGCATGGCGGGTCAACTGGGCGGAAAGGTTGCCTCCCGGGTCGTCGTCGAGACATTCCCCTCTCTGCTGCATAAGCGCATGGAGGGAACCGGAGCCCTCGACAGCCCCGAAGCAAAGGACCGCCTGCTGTCGGCGCTCGCGGAGCTGAGCAGTCACCTGCGGGAAGAAACCAGGGACCAGCCCGGGCTGGACGGCATGGGCGCCACCGTGGTCCTGGCCGTTCTGGGGCATTCCCGCGTCCTCATCGGCCACATGGGCGACAGCCGCGCCTACCTGCTGCGCGAAAGGCGCATGGAGCAGCTCACGACCGACCACTCCCTCGTCCAGCTGCTCATAGAAGAAGGCGAGATAACCCCCGGCCAGGCGGCCGACCACCCGGCCAGGGGCCAGCTCACCCGCTACGTCGGCATGGAGGGGGAGCCGCTGCCCGAGGCGCGGGTTGTCGCGCTTCAACCGGCCGACCGCCTCCTGCTCTGCACCGACGGCCTGACCGGCATGTTGAGCGACCAGCAGATCGAGCACATCTGCCGGACCAACCCCGAGCCCAAAGCCGCCTGCCGGGCGCTGATAGACGCCGCCAACGACGCCGGCGGGGAGGATAACGTGACTGCGCTGGTAATAGCGGTGGCGGGCACTCCGCCGGAAAGTGCTTGAGGTGGCCAGGAAAGATTGCCGAGTGGAAAAGCAGTATTGAACGGAAGAAAGGATAGAGATGGGAGAGTTTTCACGCGGGATCGTCTGGGTGTGGGGGCTGGCCGGTGCGGAGGCGAAGGCCGGCCGGCACGAGGAGATACAGCCGACTCACCTGATGCTGGGGCTGTGCAAGGCGTGCGATGTGCCGTTGCACCGGCTGGCGCAGGACGAGGTGCCACAGGCCGGGGAACTGGTGACAGGGCTGGAAGAAGAGATCGGGCGGGTCAGAGAAATCTTTGAGGCGGTCGGTCTGGACGTGACGGGTTACCGCCGCGCCCTCCGGGGGGAAATGGGTGTCGGGGGTGCCCCGCCGCCCGAGGACGTGATTCACCGCAGCCCGGCCTCGCGTCGCCTGTTTGGGCGGGCCGCCGACCTTGCCTCCGACCGCGCCGAGGCGCCGCGGGTGATCCACCTGCTGGCGGCGCTGCTGGAGCTGCAGGATAAGCCCTGGATGACCCTTCTCGCGCGATTCGGGGCGGACCCGACCGAGTTGATGGAGACCGTTCAGGATGCTATGGGGTCGGTGAAATCCCCGCAGCAGAAGCCGGCCGTCGCCTCCCCCATGCGGGCGAAGGAGTCACCCACCGGGGAGCCGGCGCCGGACCTGCCGACGCTGGAGAAGTTCGGCCGGGACCTGACAAAGCTGGCCGCCGACGGCAAACTCGATCCCGTGATAGGGCGGCGCGCGGAGATGAAGCGTCTGGGACAGGCGCTCATGCAGAAGAAGAAAAACAGCGTCGTCCTGGTCGGCGACGCCGGTGTCGGCAAGACATGTATCGTCGAGGGCCTGGCGCAGATAGTGGCCGGGCCGGAGCCGCCGCCGGCCCTGCGGGGCCGACGCATCTTCGAGGTGAGCATGGCGGCGCTGGTCGCGGGGGCGAAGCACCGGGGAGATTTCGAGGAACGCCTGCAAAACCTTATCGAGGAAGCCGGCTCCAGCAAGGACGTAATCGTCTTCATTGACGAGATGCACATGATGGTCGGCGCCGGAGGCGAGGGAGGAATGGACGCGTCCAATATCCTGAAGCCGGTCCTGGCCCGGGGCCAAATACAGTGCATCGGCGCCACCACGACGGCCGAGTATCGCAAATACATCGAAAAGGACGCCGCCCTGCAGCGCCGGCTGCAGGTGGTCTGGGTGAACGAGCCAACCCGCAGAGAGGCCGTGGAGATACTGCAGGGCCTGCGCCCGAACCTGGAGGAACACCACGGTCTGGAGGTCACCGAGGAGGCCATCGAGGCCGCCGTCGAGATGTCCATGCGTTACCTGCCTGACTTCCGGCTGCCCGACAAGGCGATAGACCTGATAGACCAGGCGTGCGCCCGCGCCAGGCTCCTCACGCTGTCGCTGGGGGGTGGATCGCCGGACGCCGAGCCGATCGGCCGGGAGCAGATCGCACGCGTGGTGGCGAACCGGTGTCGGATACCGGTCGAGCGGCTGACGATGGAGGAATCGGAACGGCTGCTGCACATGGAGGACGCGCTGCGGGAGCGGGTGATGGGGCAGGATGAGGCGGTAAAGGCCGTCTGCAGGGCCGTCCGAGTGGCGCGCTCCGGACTGAAGGACCCCAGGAAGCCCCTCGGCGTGTTCCTGTTCGTCGGCGCAACCGGCACCGGGAAGACGGAACTGGCGAAGGCCCTGGCGGAGTTCCTTTTCGCCGACGAGAGCAAACTGATTGCGTTCGACATGTCCGAGTATGCCCGGAAGCACAACGTCGCCCGCCTGATCGGCGCTCCGCCCGGATACGTGGGGTATGACGAGGAGGGCCAGCTCACGGGCCAGGTCCGCACCAACCCCTGTTCCGTAGTGCTGTTCGACGAGGTGGAAAAGGCACATCCGGAGGTGTTCGACATATTCCTGCAGATCTTCGACGAGGGCCGACTGACCGATTCCAAGGGGCGGCGCGCATCCTTCTCGGAGACGCTCATCATCATGACGTCCAACGTGGGCTCTCAGGCCGAGCCGGAGCAGCGGATCGGGCTACATCTCGGTGCGCGGGGCGCGCAAACCGCGCAGAGGTCGGGCCGGGAAGGCTATCGGAGTGAGATCGTGCAGGCCGTCCGAGAAGCCTTGCGCCCGGAACTGCTGAACCGTATCGGGGAAGTGGTATTCTTCTACCCCCTGGGGCGGGAGACCGTTCGGCAGATTGCCGACAAGATCATGGATCGTGTTCGCGAGCGCCTGGCGGCCCGGCAGATAGACGTGCGGTTGGCCGACGATGCCTGTGACCTGCTGATGGAGGCCGGTTTCAGCCCCACCTACGGAGCCCGGGAGATGGAGCGGGCCGTGGAGCGGCTGATCGTCCAGCCCCTGGGCGATGCGCTGCTGGAAGGAAGGTTCGAGGATGGGGCGACGGTGATAGCCCGACGCCGGGACGATGCCGTGGTTTTCGATACGGCGGACTTCGGCGGGCTGTGATCCAGAGCCGGGCCACCATAGGAAGGCGGCAGCATGGACCGGATGAGTGGTCGGCACATCGTCGGCGTGGCCGTGGTGGTTACCGGGTTGAGCGGCATTGTGGCGCAGATCGTGCTTCTGCGCGAGCTGCTGGTCACCTACAGCGGCAACGAGCTTTCCATCGGCGTGGTGCTGGCCAACTGGCTGGTGCTGGAGGCCGCGGGGGCAATACTGGCCGGCAGGGCGGGTGATCGTTTCCGGGATGTGGTGTGGCCATACGCGGCTGTGGCTTTGTTCTTCGCCCTTCTGCTGCCCATTTCACTGGTGGGCGCGCGGACGCTGCGGGCCGTCCTGGGGCTGGGCGGCGAGAGCCTGGGGCTGGTGCACGTGTTCCTGACGTCCCTCGTCGTGCTGTTGCCGACCAGCGCGTCGCACGGGGCGCTGTTTTCCCTCGGGGTGCGACTGCGCGCTGAGACTTCAGGCGAAGACGAGACGGAGAAGGCCACGGCCATAGGGACGGTCTACGTGCTGGAGACCGCGGGGACCGTGCTGGGCGGAGTGTTGCTGAGCTACCTGCTGCTGCCGCACCTGCACGGGCTGACGACGGTCGGCATCGTGTCGCTGCTCAACTGCGGGATCTGCGCGCTGCTCTGGGGGTGGTTCGGCAGGCGGCGGGCGGCGGCACTGGTGGCGGCGCCGCTGTGCGTGGGTTTCGTCGGCTTCCTGGCGGTCGGCGTGGGGCCGTTGCGGCGGCTGTCGGTGCGCGGCCAGTGGCCGGGGAAGAACGTGGTGATGTATGAGAACTCCGTGTACGGCAACGTGACCGTGACGCGGAGTGAGGAGCAGTTCACGTTCTTCGAGAACGGAACGCCGGTGATCACTGCGCCGGACCCCGACCTGCAGTCCACGGAAGAGTTCGCGCACTTGCCCATGCTTTTCCATCCCCGGCCCCGGCGGGTGCTGGTCATCAGCGGCGGCGCGGGCGGGCTGCTGCGCGAATTGCTCAAATACCCCGTCGAACATATTGATTACTGCGAGCTGGACCCCACCATAATCGAGGCCCTCCGTCGGTTTCCGACGCCCCTGACGGAGCGCGAACTGTCCGACCCCCGCGTGGAAGTCCGCCACGTGGACGGGCGGCTCTTCCTGCAAGAGACCGAGGCTCGATACGACGTCATCCTCATCGGCCTTTCGCTGCCGACGGACCTGCAGACCGGGCGCTTTTTCACCGCGGACTTCTTCAAAGGGGCGCGGGACCGGCTGTCCGCGGACGGCATCCTGGCCCTCAGTCTGCCGGGCAGCCTGACCTACCTGGAGGAGAACCTGGCGCGGGCCAACCTCTGCCTGCGGGAGACGCTGCGGGAGGTCTTTCCGGCGGTGCGCGTTCTGCCCGGATACACGAATTACTACATCGCCTCGCCCACCACCGGAACCGCCGAAACGGGCGCCTCAACCCTTGTGGCGCGTATGGAGCGGCGCGGCGTGGAGGTGCGGTTCCTCATACCGCCCCAGATCCGCTATCGGTTCCTGCCGCGCTGGAGCGAGATGTACGAATCGTCGCTGGAGCGCGTGCGGACCGCGACCGCCACCGATTTCCACCCCGCCATCGTCTTCCACGGCCTCAGTTACTGGAGCGCGCTCTACACGCCGGCGCTGCGGGGCTGGCTGGAGAAGCTGACGGGGCTGGGGCCAACGCCTCTGTTGCTTCTGGTGGCCGCTGTGTTTGCGATTTTCGGATTGCTGCGATGGGCCTCGGCCGCTCGGGCGGCGCGTACGAGCGTCGGGGCCGTGGTGCTTCTGACCGGCTTCAGCGGGATGGTGCTGCACCTGGTGCTCATCTTCAGCTTCCAGGTCATCTACGGATACGTGTATCACCAGATAGCGCTCCTGATCACGGCCTTCATGGTGGGCACGGCGGTCGGGGGCACACTGATGGTGCGGACGCTCCCGCGCCTGCGGCGCCGGCTCGGAACGCTGCTGGGGCTCGAGGCCGGTGTTGCGGCCCTGGGGCTGGTGCTTCCGGCGGCAATTCTCCTGCTGAAGCCGGCGGCGCATGCCGGTGGGGGAGAGTTTGTGCTACAGTCCACCTACCTCCTTCTGTCGGCCGCGTGCGGGCTGCTGGTGGGCGCGGAATTCCCGCTCTGCAACCGGCTCCACCTGGCGGGCAGGGGGGACGTGGGCGGCGGGGGGGGGGGGGGGGGGCGGGGGGGGGGGGTTCGGGGGTGGCGCCGGGGGGGGGGGGTGGGCCGGGGGGATAGTGGGTGGCGTGTTCCTGCTGCCGGTGCTTGGATTGTGGGGGGCGTGTGCCGGTGTTATCATGGTAAAAGTGTTGAGCGTGGTAATGGTAATCCTGTCGCGTAAAGAGCTGAGATGAATACCTTCCGCCGACATGTCGTCTGGCTGTGCACTCTGCTCATCTGCGGGACGATTGCAGCGGCGGAGCCGAAGGATCGGAAACCGGCTGTGGCCGGCGCGTTTTATCCCGCCGACCGGGAGAAGCTCCGGGAGAGCGTGTATTCGTTTCTGGAGGAGGCCGATGGCGAATCGCTTGAGGGGAAGATCGCCGGGCTGATCAGTCCCCACGCGGGCTACGTCTATTCGGGCCCGGTGGCCGCGCACGCCTACGGTCAGCTTCGGGGGCGGAACTACGACACCGTGGTGCTGATGGGCCCCTGCCACCGGGGAAAGCCGTTCACCGGGGTTTCGGTGGGTGCCTACGAAGCCTACGAGACGCCTCTGGGACGGGTGCCCGTGGACCGGAAGCTGGCGCAGGAGCTGATGGACGCCGACGATTTGATCCGCTTCCTGCCCGACCGACATGCGGGTGAGCATTCCCTGGAGGTCCAGCTACCTTTCCTCCAGGCGGTGCTCGAAGACTTCAATATCCTGCCCGTGCTGACCGGCGACTTTTCGCTGAACACGTGCCGCACGGTGGCGAAGTGCCTCAACCAGGCCACCAAAGACAGGAACGTCCTGTTCATCGCCTCCACAGACCTGTCGCACTACCTGCCCTACGAGGAGGCCGTCGCCCTGGACCGGCAGACGGTGGACGCGGTCGTAAAGGGCCGGGCGCGCCCGCTCTACTACGGGCTGCTCAACCAGAAGTACTCGATGTGCGGGCGGACGGCCGTGGTGATGCTGCTTATGACGCTGGCCGAACGCGGACCTTTCGAGGCGCGCCTCCAGGAATACGCCAACTCCGGCGACACGGCCGGGACGAAGGATCGCGTTGTCGGCTATGGGGCTTTTGCCTTCCTGGAGAGTGGTGAAGAACCGCCCGCGGAGAGCAAGGATCCGGAGGTGCAGTCTGGCTGGAAGCTCCTCGGGCCGGACAGCCGGCGGCGTCTGCTGGCCCTGGCGCGGAGCAGCATCCGGGAATACCTGACCCACAAGCGCCTTCCGGAGGTGGACCCGGCCGACTACCCGGAGTGCCGTGGCTCTCGCGGCGTGTTCGTTACGCTCTACAAGGACGGGCAACTGCGGGGCTGCATCGGCTGCCACGCTTCGCGGGTCAGCCTCTGCCGCATCGTCCCCTACATGGCCGTCCGCAGCGCCTGCGCCGATCCCCGCTTCGGGCCGCTCAAGCTCTCCGAACTCGACGAGGTCACCATCGAGATCAACGTCTACCTCACCCCGCTGATACCCGTGGACGGGCCGGAAGCCTTCAAGCCGGGGGAGGACGGCATCCAGATCGTGAAGGGCCACCGCAGCGCCACCTACCTGCCCAAGGTGGCCTCGGAGCAGGGCTGGAGCCGGGAGGAGACACTTGGGCATTTGTGCCGCAAGGCCGGGCTGCCCGACGATGCGTGGCGCGGGGACGATGTCGAGTTTTATATCTATAAGACGCAGTGCTTTGCGGAGGGAGCCGATGAGACGCTATAGGGCGATGGTGCTGGCCTGCGCGCTTCTCGTCGGGCTGGGCGTGGGCGTCATGCTCAGCGCCGGGCGCGGTCTGCTTTCCCGTTCCAGAGCCGCGGAATCCGCAGAGCCGCAGCCCGGACAGAGAGAGGCCATGTTCTACGAATCCTTTCCGGACGGCCGCGTGCAGTGCCAGATGTGCCCGCGCCGCTGCTCGATCCTGCCCGGCCAGCGGGGCTTCTGCCGCAACCGGGAAAACCGGGACGGCACGCTCTACTCGGTGGTTTACGGGCGGCCCTGCTCCCTGAGCATCGAACCCATCGAGAAGGCGCCTTTCTTCCACTTCCTGCCCGGCCGCAGCCGCCTCTGCGTGGCCACGGTCGGCTGTAACCTGAGCTGCAAGTATTGCCAGAACTGGCAGATATCCCAGAGGCCGCTGGAGGAGGTGAGGTACCGCGAGGTGCTGCCGTCGCAGGTGGTGCACCTGGCGAAGCAGCACGAGCTGCCCATCATCTGCTTCACTTTCGCGGAGCCGGTCACGTTCTACGAATACATGTACGATACCGCGAAACTCGCCCGTCGGGCCGGCATCAAAACCGCCGTCGTCTCCAACGGTTACATCAACCCGAAGCCCATGAAGAAGCTGCTCACGGTTGTGGACGCGGTGAAGATAGACCTGAAGGCGTTCACCGAGGAGTTCTACCGCGAGGTCAGCGGCGGCACGCTGCAGCCCGTGCTGGAATCCATCAAGACGGTCCGCGAGTCCGACGTCCACCTGGAGCTGGTCAATCTGGTCGTTCCCGGCTACAACGACGATCCGCAGCAGGTGCGGCAGATGTGCGGCTGGATCGTGGAGAACGTCGGGCCGGACGTTCCGCTGCACTTCACCCGCTTCACGCCGCTCTACAAGATGAAGCAGGTCGAGATGACGCCCGTCTCAACGCTGGAGAAGCTGGCGGGGATAGCCGAGGAAGTGGGGTTGCACCACATCTACGTGGGCAACGTGCCCGGCCACGCCCACAACTCCAGCTACTGTCCCGGCTGTGGCGAGCGCCTGATCCACCGCGTCGGCTTCCACGTGCTGGAGAACAAGATCGAAAACGGCAAATGCCCCCACTGTGGCCGCGAGGTTTCCGGCGTCTGGAAAGTGTCGGGGCAAGGCGAAAGCAACGAATGAGTTCCATGGGAGCAAAGGATGGCAAAGACCGACCGACCCAACATAGTGCTCATCTTTACCGACCAGCACCGGCTCTCGGCGCTGGGGTGCTACGGCGAGACGCCCTGTCAGACCCCGAACATTGACCGGCTGGCGGCGGAGGGCGTCCGTTTCGAGACCGCCTACACCACCTGCCCGGTCTGCTCGCCCGCGCGGGCCTCCATCATGACGGGGCTGCACGTGCACAACCACGGCGTGCTGTGTAATTGCAACGATCTGCCCACGCCGGTCAAGGAGCTGCCGGACGGGCCGCACCTGCTGTCGCGCCGGCTGGAGCAAGCCGGCTACCGCTGCGGCCACGTGGGCAAGTGGCACCTCAGTGGGCGACGGGGCGAGGACTTCGGCCTGGCCCCGGACCGCTCCCATCCCACCACCCGCGGATTCGAGTGGCCCAGCTTTCCGGGCTATCAGGAATACCTGGACAACGAGGGGCTCGACCCGAAGAGGACACTCGTGGACGGCCCGCTGAAAGGCTGGCGCCTCGATGGACCGCCCGAGGCCAGCATGCCCTACTGGCTGGCCGAGCAGGGCATCAGCATGATTGACGAGTTCGCCGAGGACGACCGGCCGTTCTTCCTCTGGTATTGCGAGCCCGGGCCGCACGCCGCCTACGAGGCGCCGGCCGAATACCTGCAGCGCTACGAGGACGTGGAGATACCCCGCCGGCCGAATTACGAGTGGGACTCGCCGGGCATCAACCGCCCCCACCAGGTGAAAATCGCGCCCGGCAAGCCCGGGCTGACCTGGAAGGACTGGGAGCAGGTGATCAAAGTCTACTACGCCAACGCGACCGACATTGACGCGCAGGTCGGGCGCATCATGGACCACCTGGAGCAGCGCGGGCTGGCCGAGGACACCGTGGTCATATTCACCAGCGACCACGGCCAGACGCTCGGCAGCCACGGGGGGCTGATTGATAAGGGCTGGCACCATTTCGAGGAGATTCAGCGCATCGGCATGGTGCTGCACAACGCACCGGGCACTCCCGGCACCGTGCGGGGGGAATGGGCCTCGCTGCTGGACGTCTACCCCACCATCCTGGACCTCGCCGGGGCCGAATACGATGCGGAGAGCGTCCACGGCCGCTCCCTCCTGCCCCTGCTGCGGGACGAGGCGACTGAGTGGCGCGACACGAACTTCGTGGAGTTCTGGGGCGTCAACGGGCTGTCCACCACCATGCTCACCTGCCGCCACGGCGACCTGAAATACGGCTGGAACTGCGGCAATTGGGACGAACTCTACGACCTGGCCGCCGACCCGCACGAGATGCACAACGTCATAGACGATCCCGGATACGCGGACTCGCTGGAAATGCTCCGCGAGAAGACCATCGAATTCATGGAGCGCACGAACCACCCCGGCGCGTCACAGGTGCGCAGCCGCCGCATGTGGACCGACAGGTGACCGAACTCAAGAAAGGCCGATCTGATGGCTGATGAACCCGCCGAGAAGGTGTCCGACTACACGTTCCCGCTCTTCAAGCAGGAGCGGCCCGAGGACAAGCCGAACGTCGTCATCCTGTTCACCGATCAGCAGCGCCACGACACCATCGGCGCGCTCGGCTACGATCACATGATGACGCCCAACCTGGACCGCCTGGTGCGCGAGGGCTGCGCGTTCACCCACGGCTGCACGCCCAACCCCGTCTGCGTCCCCGCGCGGCACAACCTGCTGACCGGCCTCTACTCGCGCCACACGGGCATGCCCGTCAACAACAGCGCCGTCATCCCGCGCGAGATACCCCGGCTGCCCAGGATACTGGCCGACAACGGCTACCACTGCGAGTCGGTCGGCAAGATGCACTTCCGCCCCGCGCGTAATCACCACGGCCTCCACCGCATGCAGCTCATGCAGGAGCTTTTCCGGAACCCGGCCGACGACGATTTCGCCATGTATCTGCGCCGGCAGGGGCTGGGGCACATCCGCAACATCCACGGCATCCGCAACCTGCTCTACCGCCAGCCGCAGCGCTCCCTGCTGCCCGAGGAGCACCACGGCACCTCCTGGGTGGGCGACCGCGCGGCGGAGATGATCCGGCAGAACCGCAACCGCCCCTTCTTCCTGTGGGCCGGCTGGATCGCGCCGCATCCGCCCTTCGCGGTGCCGGACAACCTGGCCGACCTCTACAAGGGCGCCGATCTGCCCTCCCCCACACCGCTGGAGGAGAACCCCCACCCCAAACTGGAGCGCTCGCGCCACGGCGACGATTACACCGATCCCGAGAAGACCCGCCGCGTGCGCGAACTCTACATGGCCGCCGTCACCCACGTGGACAAGAACATCGGCAAGATACTGGCCGCCCTGGAGGAGATCGGCCAGCTCGACAACACCCTCATCATCATGACCTCCGACCACGGCGAGATGCTGGGCGACGACGGCTCGTGGGGCAAAAGCCTGCCCAAGGACCCCGCCGTCCGCGTGCCCCTCATACTCCGCTGGCCCGAGCGCGTGCCGCGGGGCGCCGTGCGGCACGACCACGCCGACCTGATGGACGTCATGCCCACGATCCTGGACGCCTGCGGCGTCCGGTATCCCGCCGACTACGACCTGCCGGGCGAGTCGCTTCTCATCCCCGAGGGCTGCGGCACGCGGGACCGATCGGTCCACTACGCGGAGAACGCCAGTGGGCGCAGCCGGTGGATATCCCTGCGCGGGCAGCGCTACAAGTTCAACTTCTGGTTCGACGAAGGGCGCGAGGAACTCTACGACCTGCAGGAAGACCCCAACGAGCTGCGCAACCTGATGCAGGGCGAGCTAAGCGCCGGGCAGCGCGCCGCATACAAGAGGATGAAGGGCACCTTGGCGAGCTACGAGGAGCGCTACGGTCACCCCGGCGGCGTGGAGGACGGGGAACCGGTCCCATCAGAGGAGCCGGAGGGCGAGCCCTGGCTGCCCGGCCGGCAGCCGGGGTTGAACTGGCAGTTCCACATGCACCCCTTCAACCTGCCGCCGGAGGAGGCCGCCCGCTACCAGTCCGAGAAGGAGGAGGTCCTGCAGGCCACCGCCGGGGAGCCGACGCTGGACCTGTCGAAGCTCAGCCTGGACTACTACCTGAGCGCCGGCGGCGACCCCGACCTGGTGGAAGAAGTGCGGAAGTCCGCGGACGAGGAGTGAGGGTCTTGAGCCGCCGTTCAGACCTTCATGCCATCAGGCCGATCAGGCGTAAGGCCGTTAGGCCGGATATTACACGAGAGTTTTTCGGGACCGCACGCAACTGTCTAAAGGAACGCATCTTACAGCAAAAAAACCGGCCAGCCACAAGCAACACCCTGTGTACGCACCAGGGCGACGGTTTTGCTCTCAGGCAAGCCCGCACAAGCGAGCTACCGCAGGCGTGCCATAAGGCACGTCGAGGACAGGCGAGCGCGGAGGGCGCCGCATGAGGGCAAAAACGTCCGCCGGACGGAAAACTCTCGTGAAATATCCGGGTTAGGCCCGAAGGGCCGTGTCAGAAGTAGCCCAGGGCGACGGCGACGAAGGCGCCAGAGCCCTGGGTGAATAGCGGAAGAATGAGACAGAGCCCGCCGTACGGCGGGCGATTCAGTCGGCGGTAGAAAAACAGCGCGTCGAACACCTCAATCCCCGCCGCAGTGGTCCCGGCTGCCCCGCGCCCGTCAGTACTGCGTCGGGGTGTAGGTGGTATGGAAAAAGTAGGCCCTCTGCAGCTGCCTCGCCGTGCCGTAGGCGACGGAGACGATGACAAGGGTCTCCCGGCCGGACGAGTTCGTCGGGTAGTACTGGACGGTGTAATAGAAGCGGGGATAGTTCGGGTACTGCGAGGCGACGACCACGGGGCTGCCTTCCGCGTGGTCCGTGGGGTCCGTATTCCCCTGACCCCGGGCCTCGGTCGGGTCGTCCAGGTCGTCCCAGGAGAAGCCGTCTCCGTCGCGGCTTGTGTACCGTATCCATTCCTCGTCTATCACGAGGTAGCCCTGCGCGGGCGCGCCGTCGGGGCCGAAGGGGTTCGGAGGGTCGGTCGTCGGGTCGCCGTAAACCGTCACGGAGTCTGTGGTAGCGTAGTCTCCGCCATCGTCATCTTCGCCGTCCAGGGCATCCTCCAGCAGGTAGTAGCACTTGCGGGGTTGCAGGACGGGGTCGCCCGGGTCGTGGTCGTCGCCGTTCGGGCGCTCGCAACTGAGGAACGAATCCGTATCTCGCTCGGTGTACCAAAGCCACTCACTCTGAATAACCAGCGGGCCGCTGTTGCGCACCTCGCCTTCCGTGCCGGCGATGGGCCAAAGGCTGAAGATCGCTGCGGGATAATCGGCTTCCGGCTCCGTGCTCAGGACCGGGACGTCCGAGTCGCTGTCCAGCAGGTTGCCGTCCAATTCCGTTTTGGCGAACACCTGCCGGAACGGCTGGGCCTGGATGTCGGCGAGCAGGCCCTGGGCGATGAAGCTGGCCGTGCGGCGCCTGATGGCTTCGGTGTGCAGTCCTGTGGCGGTGACGAACAGGGCGG
>CAYVBE010000105.1:0-14017 GCA_964448935.1 uncultured candidatus Brocadiaceae bacterium | reverse complement strand
AGGCGGAACACATCAATGGCTATACGGTGCGTGGGACTTTTGAATGACCCTGGCGGTCAGGCCGGGTAGCAGAGGAACAAAGTGGCCAGGGCCCCGGTAAGATGGCAAAGCCCCGGCCGGGGCCGTATTGGTAACCGGACCGGGCGGCAGGTCGCCCGGACCGGTTCGCCGCCCTCTTACTCCCCGCCCGCCGGCTGCTCTTGACCTGCCGTGCCCGCCCCGTCGGCAGGGGAAAGGGACACCGCTTCGGCCCCTCGGCCCGCAAGCCGGCTGAGGTCCTCGACCACCAGGTAGAGCGAGGGCACCAGCACCAGCGTGATAGCGGTGGCGAACAGTATGCCGAAACCCAGCGAGAGCGCCATGGGGATGAGGAACCGCGCCTGCCGGGAGGTCTCGAATATCATGGGCGCCAGGCCGGCGAACGTGGTCAGGGTCGTCAGCAGCACGGGTCGGAAGCGCTGAATGGCGGCGTCGTGGACCGCACCGTGCGCCCCGAAATCACCCTCACGCCGTCTGCGGTTGGCGAAGTCTATCAGCACCAGGGAGTCGTTGACCACAACGCCGGACAGCGCCACGATGCCGAACATGCTGGGGATGCACAGGTCATAGCCCATCACCAGGTGCCCCAGGAAGGCACCGATGATGCCGAACGGTATGCTGGTCATGACCACCAGCGGCTGCGCGTAGCTGCGGAACGGCACGGCAAGCAGCCCAAAGATGGCCAACAGGGCCAGCGCAAAAGTCATTCGCAGGCTGCCCATACTCTCGCGGATGGCCGCCTGGTGGCCCTCGAAGCTGTAGATCAGCCCCGGGAAATCCCCCGCGAGCCGCAGCAGCTCGTCGCTTCCGAGGTCGGCAATAACCTCCCCGGCCCGGCTGCGGGGCGTGATGTCCGCCGACACCTGGACCACGCGCCGCCCGTTGCGGCGGTCAATGGTCTTGTAGGCCCGCCCCCGGCTGACCGTCGCCACCTCGCGCAGCGGCACGTAGGTGCCGGCCGGGGTGCGGAGCATCAAGTCCCGAATGGCCTGCTCCGAGGAACGCTCCGATTCCGGCAGCCGAACCATGACCTTTATCTCGTTGCGCCCGCGCTGCTGCCGGAGCGCCTCGGCGCCGTAGAAGGCGCTGCGCACCTGGCGCGCCACGTCGCGCGCGGTCAGGCCCAGGCTCTTGCCCTCGGGCCTGATGGTGAAGTCGAGCTGCGGCTTGCCCGGCTGGAACCCGTCGTCCACGTCCCGCACCCGTGGGTAGGTCTGGAGCGTCCGGGCCAACTGCGCGCTGGCCTTCTCAAGCACGTCCATGCTCCGGTGGCTCAACTCCACGGTGATGGGCTGCCCGCGGCCGCCGGGGCCCCCAACGTCCGCCGCGAACCGCAGGCTTTCCACACCGGGCACTTCGCCCACCGCCTCCCGCCATCGGTTGGTGAACTCCAGCGTGCTCAGGGTGCGCTCCCGCACGTCGGCGTCGGCCAGGTTCGCCCGGACGCGCGCCGTATGGCTGCCGCTTTGCCCGATGTCCGTGATGATGGACTTCAGCAGCCCCGTGTGCCCCGACTCCTCGATGACCTGCCGCGCGCCCTCGCGCATCCGCCGGGCGACGGCCTCGGTCTTGCCCACCGGGGCTCCGTAGGGAAGTACGACGGTGCCCTCGGAGCGGTCGGATTCCACCGTTGGGAACAACTGGAAACCCATCCGGCCGCTCAGCCCGTAACCGCCCACGGCGATCAGCAGCGCGGCCGCCGCGGCAACGGTCACGTACCGGTGCCGCAGGGCATACCCGAGGAAAGGCCCGTAGCGGTCCCGGACCCAGTGCCTGAAGGCCCGGCTGAAGCCCTGCTGCCGCGCGTGCAGCCACGCGCCGATGCCGTGGCGCTCTTTCTCCCGCCGGTGTCCCAGATGGGCGGGCAGCACAAACAGGCTCTCCCCCAGCGAGATGAGGAAAACGATGCACACAACGATGGGGATGGTCTTGAAGATGCGGCCCGTGGTGCCCGGGATGAACATGATGGGCAGGAATGCCACCACGTTCGTCAGGATGCTGAAGGTCACCGGCATGGCCACCTCCCGCGCGCCCCGCACCGCCGCCTTCGCGAAGGGCATGCCCTCCTGATGGTAGTGATAGACGTTCTCCCCCACCACGATGGCGTCGTCCACCACGATGCCCAGCGCGATGATGTAGGCGAACAGCGACATCATGTTGATGGTCACACCCGTGACGGGCAACACCAGGAAGGAGCCGAGGAAGGAGATGGGGATGCCCAGCATGACCCAGAAAGCCAGGCGCGCCTCCAGGAACAGCCCCAGCACCAGCAGCACCAGCACGAGCCCGATGCTGCCGTTCTTCAGCAGCAGGTGCACGCGCTCCGCGTAGTGCTCCGAGCGGTCGTGCTCTACGGCGGCCTCCAGGCCCCGGGGCAGCATCGGCCGGTAATTATCCAGGCGCCGCCGCGCCGCCTTCGAGACCTGGATGGGGGTCTGATCGCCGATGCGATAGACGTCCAGCATGACCGCCCGCTCGCCGTTGTAGAGCGAGTAGCGGTCCGTGTCGGCAAAGCCGTCCTCGACCTGTGCGATGTCGCCCAGGCGCACCCGGCTGCCGTCCGGGGTGGTGATGATGGGCAGTCGGGCGAACTCGCCCCCGTAATCGCGCCGCTCTTTGACGCGCACAAGTACCTCGCCGCTCTGCGTG
Organism: uncultured candidatus Brocadiaceae bacterium; assembly: GCA_964448935.1. GTDB lineage: Bacteria > Planctomycetota > Brocadiia > SM23-32 > SM23-32 > CAYVBE01. Next base: position 11,329 of record CAYVBE010000105.1, on the reverse strand, counting down.
TCCAGGCCCCCGCCGCCCATATCTATCGAGGCGTCCCGCACCCGTGCGGCCACCTGGCTGAGGCTCAGGTGGTAGCGCCGCAGGTTCTCCTGCGGTATCTCCACGGCGATCTCCAGCGGCGGCAGGCCCTCCATCTCGACCTGCGTGATCTCCGGGTCCTGCAGCAGGTGGTCGCGCAGTTGCTCAGCGGTCCGGTGGAGCGCGCGGCGCGAAACGTCGCCGTGCAGAACGATGGTCAGCACCTGGCGCTTGTGGGAGACGGCGCGTATCTCCGGCTCTTCGGCCTCCTCCGGAAACGTGGTTATCCGGTCCACCTCGCTTTGAATATCCTGTGCCGCGCGCTGCAGGTCGGTGCCGGCCAGCAGCTCCACGGTCACCGTGCCGAAGCCCTCACGGGCGACGGAGCTGACCTCGTCCACGTCGTCCAGCCCCCGCACCGCCTCCTCGACGGCCAGCAGTATGCCGTCCTCCACCTCCTCGGGGCTGGCGCCCGGGTAGGCGACCGACACGGTGACGGCATCAATGGTGAACTCGGGGAAGACCTCCTGCTTGATCCCCCGCAGCGCCAGGAACCCGCCCACCAGGCAGAGCAACATGATCAGGTTGGCGGCCACCGAATGGCCGGCCATCCAGGCGATGGGCCCGCGCTTCTGGTCCGGCCTCAATTCACTCATTCGCTCTCACCGCCCCCTCTCGTCGGCCGGGACTGCCCGGCATCCGCCGTGCGCAGAGCCATACCCTCCACCGGCGCCGCCAGGTCGCTGGTCACCAGCAGGTCTCCGTCGGACAGGCCTTCGGACACGTACACCTTGCCGTCCCCGCTCCAGGCCGGCTCCACCTCACGTATTACGAGGGCGTTGTCCGGCCCCATGACCCAGACCCGATTCCCGTCCCGCAAAGCCGTCCGAGGGACCTCAATCACGTCCGGCAGCGTCCGGCCCTCAATCGCGAGGCGCACGTAGGAGTCCAGGATAAGCGGATGCGCCTGCGCGGACTCGACCTCCAGGTGCAGGGGGTCACGCACGCCGATCAGCAGCCGCGCCATGCGCCCCTGGGGCTCCAGGTCCGCCCTCAGGCGCTGCACCCGCCCCTCGCGGAAGGCGCCGGCCCCCCAGGCGGAGTCATGATAGACGCGCGCCGGCGAACCGGTCTCGGCGTTGTAGCCGGGTATCTGGATCCATCGCAGCTCGTCCAGCGGCACCGATGCCTCCACCCAGTACTGGTCCGTGCCCACCAGGGACGCCAGCGCCATGCCGGCGTTCACCTGCGAGCCCAGCTCGACGCGCCGCGTCTGCACGAGCGCATTGAACGGAGCGGTCACGGCCGTCCTCTCCAGATCGAGCTGCGCCCTGTCCAGCGCTGCCTGCGCGGCGGAGACGGCCGCCCGAGCGCTCTCCAACTGCGGTCCGCGCAGCAGCAGCTCCCGGTCTCCCTCGCGCACCTCCTCGCCCAAAAGCTCGTATTCGCGCAGCGCCACCGACTGCTGCCCCATCTCGAGCTTCAGGTTCGACTGGGCGTTGAGCAACTCGCTCTCCCGCTGGGCCACCGCCAGCTCGAAGTCCCGCCGCTCGATCTGCAGTATCTTTTCCCCGGCCTCGAAGCGTCCGCCCGGCACGAACCTCGGGCTGACCTGGACGATGCGGCCGGAGACCTGCGGAGCCAGGTCAACGGTGCGGGCCGGCACGACCTCCCCCATGGCCTCGATCGTGACCTGCTGCGACTCGCGCTGCACGGGGGTAACTTCCACCAGCCGCGCCTCGGTCCGTGGCCTGCCGCGCTCCGCCTTCGGCTTGTTCGTCACCCAGTAGAAGGCAGCGCCGGTCCCGGCGGCCAGCACGCCCACCGTCAGCACCAGGCGGAACAGCCGCCCCAGCCACTTCTTGAAAGTCCCTCGTCCCTCAGAGGACATCAGTTCGGCTCTCCCGTTCTTGATCTCTCAGTTTCCACTTCCGCCTCGCGCAGCGCGGCATCCCAGCCGCCCGCCAGAGCGCGGTACAGGCCGATGCGGAACAGCACCTCATCCAGCCGCGCCGTCAGGTAGGTGCGCTGCAGCCGCTGATGGTCCAGCAGCGTGGTCAGATAGCGCGTGAAGTCCGCCGTGCCCTTGGTGTATCGGTCGCGCGTCTGCTCGATGGATTTTCCCGACAGATCGAGCTGCTGCCGCAGGCTGGCCAGGTAGTCCTGCTGGCGCGCCTCGCGCACGAGGGCATCCTCGACCTCCTTCAGCGCGTCCAGAACCGTCTGCCCGTAGGCGTTCAACCGCTCGGAGAGCACGGCGCGCGTGCGGTCCACCTCCGCCTCGCGTGCCCCGCCGTCCAGCAGCGGTGCCGACAGGTTGCCCAGCAGGTTGGCCAGCCAGTTGTCGAAAAGCTGCCCCACCTCCTCCGCCGAAGTCTCGCCACGGGCGGTCAGCCGCAGCGAAGGGAAACGGTCAGCAACGGCCGCCGCGACGCGGTGGGATGCGGCTTCCATGCGCCTCTCGGCGGCCCGGACGTCCGGCCGACGCCGCACCAGAGCGGCCGGGAAACCCGTCTCCGGCGCGGGCGGCAGGTCCACCATCTCCCTGCCCTCGGGAAGGGAGACGGCGCCCGGCGCATCCCCCAGCAGCACGGCAAGCTGGCTCTCCAGCACCCCGATGTTCGATTCCACCAGCGCGCGCTCCCCGCGCCGCGATTCGATGACCTGGCGCTGCTGCAGCACGTCGGCGGCTGGAACCTGGCCGCGCCTGAACTTCAGCGTGATGATGTCCAGATACTTGCGGCTCGTTTCGATCTGCTCGTCCAGCAGGCGCAGTTGACCCCGACGCTCCGCCAGCCGATACCAGGTCTCCGCCACCTGTGCGGACAGGGAGATGGCGGCGGCCGTCAGGTCTTCCCCGTTCGCCTCGGCGTCCAGCCGGGCGGCGTCTCGCGCGGCGCGCAGCCTGCCCCACAGGTCCAGCTCGTATCCGGCGCTCAGACCCAGGGACAGCTCGTCCTGATACGTTGTCCGCGTGCCGCCGGGGGTGTCCTGGCGGGCGGCGGACCGGCCCGCAGACGCAGACCCGTCCAGTTGGGGAGCAAGCCTGGCTCCCTGCTGCCGGGCGATCGCGCGCGCCTGCTCCACCCGATCAAAGGCCGACTTGAGGCCGAAATTGCCGGCCAACGCATCTTCAACCAGACCGTTCAGCCCCTCGTCCCCCAGGGCCGTCCACCAGCGTTCTTCCAGCGGCGCTTCACCGGTCCGGGAGAAGCTCTCGGGCACGCGCACCGGTGACTCAACCGCGGGTGGCTTCACCGCGCAGGACGCCGCCGCCAGGGCGCAGATACAGGCTGCCAGTGCTGTGAATGCCGCTCGCGTGTTCATTGCTCCGCCCCCTGTGGCTGCGATTTCGCCAAGCCTGAGACCGCCGGGACCGGCTCGCCGGCTTCTTTCCACCGGCCCCTCTTGAAGACCACCGCCGACAGTATGCCCGCCACGAGGTTCGAGACCAGAAGCGCCGCCCAGATCCCCGTGACGCTGTCCCATGTATTCGACAGGAAATACGCAACCGGAACCCCGACGCCGAGAAGCGCAACCCCCATGAGCACCATGGGCCGGAGGCTGTCGCCCGCCCCGTTCATGGCGTTGCCCAGGACCAGCGCGACCACCAGAAAGGGGAAGGAAGCCGAGAACCAGTGCAGGAGACTCACCCCGGCCTTCACGACCTCCGGGTCTTTATTGAACACCCGGATCAGCAACCCCGGGTCAGCCCAGAAAAGTGCGGTGAAGAGCACGCCGACGCAAAGCGCAATCCCTGAGGCCACCCAGCCGGATCGGGCGGCGCGGTCGGGCTGCCCGGCGCCCAGGTTCTGACCCACCATCGCCGCGGCGGCGGTGCCGAAGCCCTTCCCCGGCCCCAGCACCAGCATCTGCAGACGCATGCCGATGCCGAAGGCGGCCACGGCCACCGTGCCGAAGGTCGCCGTCATCCGCATCAGCAGCAGCAACCCGATGTTGCGCAGCAGCACGCGGCCCGATGCGAAGATGCCGATCCGCCCTATCCGCCGCATAACCCCGAACCGCGGCCGGAGATCGCTCAGGTGAAGCAGTATGGAGGTGTTGCGGCGGGAGAGCAGCGCGTGAACCAGCATAAGCACGCCCAGAGCGCGACCGGTGACGGTGGCCCATGCGGAACCCGCCACGCCCAGCGCGGGCAGCCCCAGCCAGCCGAAGATCAGGATCGGGTCGAGCACGGCATTGAACACGTTCGCGGCAATCATGGCCTTCAGCGGCGTCATCGGGTCACCGGCGCCGCGGAATGCGCCGGCCATGGAGATCATGATGAGGATGGTCAGCCCGCCGCCGCTGACGATACGCAGGTAGGCCGCGCCCTCGGCGACGACCGCCGGGCTGCCACCCAGTGCGCGTATGATACCCGGGGCCAACGGTATGCCGAAGGCCGCCAGGGGCACGGCCAGGAAGCCCGCCATCACCAGCCCCTGCGCCGCCACCTGCCCCGCCCCGCGCGTATCCCCCCTGCCGATGGCGTTGGCCACCAGGGCCGTGATGCCGGTCTCCAGCCCGAGTGCCAGCATGATGATGATGCCGAACATCATGCCGCTCATGGTGAGCGCGGCGACGGCGCTCGGCCCAAGCTTGCCCACGAAGAACATGTCCACGATGCTCATCAGGTTCAGGAAGATAAAGGCGGCCCACGTGGGCAGTGCCAGCCGCCAGACCGTGCCCGAGATACCGCCCTTCAGTATGGAGGAGCCGGCCGCTTCTGTGGTTTCCACGCCGGTATCGCCCATCAGGCGGGGCCCTCCGCCGTCTCATGAGCGTCCGGGGACTCCAACGATTCACGCACGGCTCGCACCCCGGCCAGCGAGAAGCGGAAGACGTGCTCCGCGTAGGCATCGGGGTCACGTATGATCTCTTCCAATGGCGGCGGGTGCCCGCCGGGTGAGCCGTCCCGCATGCGGATGTGCCGTATGACGCCGAAACACTGCGCCGCGACGCCGGCCTGGCAGAAGTGGACATGTTTTTGGGGCACGCCCGGCCCCAGCAGTTCCCGCAGCACCGCCCTCATCCCCCTCTGGAGCGGGCGCACGCATTCCCGCCTCACCTCGTCCAGAAGCTGCGTGGGGTTGGCCATCTCCCTGTGCGCCATCCGGAACGCCTGGTTGTCCTCGTCCGCCACCAGGTGGATCATCGCCTTCACGCGGCCGCGCAGGCGTTCCTCCGGCGGCGCGTCGTCGGGGACGCCACCATCCGGGGGGTGCGTCTCCAGACTGTTCCGGAAGGCGTGGCGCCACGCCTCGGCGTAGAGCCGCGCCTTGCTGCCGAAGTAGTAATTGACGGCCGCGATGTTGGCGTCCGCGCGCTCGCAGATCTCGTGCACGGTCGCATCCCGAAAGCCCTTCTCGGCAAAAACGTCTACGGCGCTCTCCAGCACCCGCCGGGGGGTCTCGGACTGGATTTCATGCTCGTCCGCCATCCGGGCTGCTCTCGAAAGAGATTCAAATGCTCATTTGATACGTTCATTTTAGAGCTTCGCTCCCGCGTTGTCAACGCGCCGGCCCGCCGCTTCGCCCACGTTTGGCACGGCCCCCTTCCGCGTGGTAAGGTGTGTGTGGGGTACTCATCTGGCAGAGGTCTTCTCTCTCGCCCCGATGGGAAGGGACGGGCATCTCCGCATCTCTTTGTTTGCTGACCAGACGGTGACCGCCCGTTTGTGCCCCACGCGACCGACGTTTCACACAGGATGGAGGAGGACAATGGCAGAGGCACAGGAAGGTGACGCGGTCAAGGTTCACTACAAGGGCACCCTGACGGACGGCACGGTTTTCGACGATTCGCACGATCGCGGCCCTCTGGAGTTCACGATCGGCGAGGGCGAGATCATCCCCGGCTTCGAGAAGGCCGTAACGGGCATGAGCCCCGGCGAGACCCGTTCGGCCGAGATACCCGCGGACGAGGCGTACGGCGAGGAGCGGGAAGACCTGGTCGCCACCATTGATCGCTCCGAGTTCCCCGACGACGTGGAGCCGGAGGTGGGCCAGAGGCTGGAGATCCGCCAGGAAGAGGGCCCGCCCCTCGTGGTCACCGTCACGGAAGTAGGCGAGTCCGAGGTCACCCTGAACGGCAACCACCCGCTGGCAGGCGAGGACCTGAACTTCGAGATCGAGCTGCTGGAGATCGCGTAGCGGCCAGTCTCGCAGGAGCTACCAGGCGCCGAAACTCCGCACGCCCGCCTCGCTCTCGCCGACCTGCTCCTCGGACTCCGGGTCCGGCAGCAGGGGGATAAGCCCCGTCACCGAGGCCAGCGGGCGGCGGACCGGATCCATGAGCATCGGCCTGAAACTGGGTTCCCACAGCTTGCCCGTCACGCGGACGGGTGGCAGGACGGTGCGCTGAATGCCGCGCATGGCGAAGGTCAGTGCATCGCTCAGCAGCGGAATGCCTTTCCGCGGACGCTGGCTGGTGGCCACGCCCATCACCAGGTTGCAGTCGCCCTGCAAGCTGATACTCCCCTTGCCCGTAACGTCCACGGTCCGGCTGGACAACACTATGGAGGGGAATCTCACCTCCCCCCTCTCCGCCTGGGCGGTCAACTCCACGCTGTCGAAGACGGTCTTCTCGGGCAGGCTGAGGCTGAGCACGTTAAGCAGCCCGGTGATCACCGGTAGCTGCGCGAGCCGTGCCTCCTGTATGCCAAACGTTCCGCGACCAACCATCGAGCGCGGGTCCGTCACCGTCCCGCGGGCATCCACCGTGCCGGACATCAGGCCCGAGAGTTCCGCAGCCTTGCCCCCGAGCTGAGAACCCAACTGCTGCAGCGAGGCATTTTCCATATCAAGGCGGCACTCGAAGGTCGCCCCGGTGTCCGCGCGCGCCGGCAGGTTGGCCAGGAACGTGCCCTTCACCTGGCCGCCCCAGGCGCGCCCCACAAAGTGGCGGCACTGGACCCTCTTCTCGTCAACGTGCACGGCGGCCGAGAGACCATGCACCGTCAGGGGCGGCTGGTCACTCTTGAGGCGAACGTCGGAAAGGTCAACGTCGGCGGAGTATCGCAACCCGGCGTCCGGCGTGTGGGTGGCGAATCCCGAGAGCGAAACGATCCCGTCCATCGAATACGGCTCCAGCACGGGTCGGGCGCTCTCCGGGACCAGCGCCAGCAGCGGCTCCCCTATGTCCAGCCGAGGCACGTCGAACCTGGCCTGCACCGAGGGTCGGCCGACCGCCAGCCCCTCGCACCAGCCGGACACGCGGCCGCCCCGCAGCGGCCCGCCGAGGAACCGGGCGGTGAAATCCAGCGCGTCGTACGGCAACTCATCCAGGCTGCCCTCACACGTCAGCCGCACCCGTCCGGCGGAGGCCGAACCGAGCACCGGCTCCAGGACCGTCGAGACGACCAGCCTGTTGTCCGCCCCGCCCCGGTTGAAAAGGACCGCCCCGCGCACGTCGTCGAGCCGCCGGGCCTCGTCCAGCTCCAGGCGCCCGACGTGGAAGCGTATCTGCGCCGACATACTCCGGAGTCGCTCTCGCAACCGCGGGTCCAGCGGTTCAGCAGTGACCGGCACCGGGGCGCTCTCGGATTCCGGCGTCTCGTCCGGCGATCCGGCGGGTACGAGTCCGGACAGTTCCCGCCGCAGTTCCGGCAATGAGAGCCTCGGCACCTCAATGGAAGCCCGGACGTTGCCCCTTCCACCAGGTCCGGACCGAAGGCCGTGCGCCCCGAGAGCCAGTGTTGCGTCCCCGAGACCCAGGCTCTCCAGCCCCGGCAGCACGCGCCCCAGCGATCCGAGCGCAAACTCCGGGATGTCCACATAGGCTCCGCCCTCCCCCGGTCCGGAGAGCGTGCCGTCCGTCCCGACAGCCAGGCTCGCCGTGCCGGACAGGCCCGCCAGCTCAAACTCCACCGGGTGAAACGTGATGCCAGCGGCCTGTCGCTTTGCGGTGAATGCCACAGACAGCGGCGTGGCCGGCTGCTTCGCCAGGATCGGGCGACCCTCCACGCCCGCGAGTCCGAGCTCCGTCGGTGTCAGGTCCAACCCCACCTTCAGCCCGGCATTCCCGATCGTCTGCAGTCTGATCTCCGCCGTGCCGCCCAGGGACAGGTTCTCCGATATCCGCAGCATATTCTCCGGAACCCACCGGCCGACCGCTCGCCGCAACGGCCCCGGTTGCACCACCAGCCGGAGCGAGGAGTCGGCCACATCCAAGGCGCCGCCCGCAAGCGACACGTCCCCGGCAAGCCAGCCTTCCCAGAGCAGGTCTCCCTTGCTTTGGACCCTCAGGTCGGGCCGGCTTTCATTGTCCGAAAGGCCCTGCACCTGCAAAACCGTTCGGTGCGGGTCCCGCAGAAAGCCGGGCAGGCCACGCACCTGGAGCGCGGACGACATATCAAACTCGACCTGGCCCCCTACTGGTTCTGCATCCGCGCCGTGGGGTACATTGACCTCCCCGGCGTACGAGGCGTGCGTATCGAGCCCGAAGTCTTCCACCGGACCTTCGGCCATAAGCGTCAGCCCGGCGACACCGTCCGCCGACGGCCCGGCCGTGGCGATTCCCGCGCGCTCGAGCCAGGCGGCCAGGGCGGCCGTCTGCGCCTCCGCCGTCAGCCGGAGAGCGCCAAGACGCCAGGAGTCGAGAGCCCCCGCCATGCCGTCCACGCGGCCCCCGACACTGAGCGTGAGGCCCGGCCCGTCGAGGGCGATCCGCGCGCCATCGTCCCCGCACAACTCGACGGCCGTGACCTTCCCGTCCTCCAGATGCACACGGCCGTTATGCGCCCACTCAACTGCCCCCGGGTCATGCACCCGGTCCGGCAGCGCGACCTCCGTCTCGACAATCTGTCCCCCGCCGGACACGTCAACCCGTCCGTTACTGTGGGTCGCCTCGATCCGGTGGGAGAGCCTGCCCCTCGCCCCAACGCCGGCGGGAACCACTCCCATGGCGCGCGCCAATGCTCCATAGGTCCGGTCCAGGGCCTCCAGATCCGCGGAAAGCTCATTCGACAACCTTCGCACGACGCCCTTCGCGTCTTCGGGCTCCCGGGAGCTACCCAACGCCGTGGACATGGCGAGTATCGGGTCCGACGCCTCCCCGACCACCCGCAGACTGCCCCGATAGTCGGCGCCCGAGTTTGAGAAGCTGAACGTGCCCTCCTGCGCCAGGTCGGCCGGCGCCAGGCTATAATCGCCGCCCTCTCCACTGCCCGCAGCCGTGAAGTGACTTAACGAAAACTCTTCGTCCAGCGAAAGAGATCCGTCGGCTCCGGTCTTGACGGATGCGGCAACCTGCAGAGTGCCTCCGAAATTCCGAAGCATACCGCCGCTGAGTCGGCCCACCCGCGGGCCGAAATCCCGCGCCAGGCGGTCGAGCAGAACCAGCGCCTCCAGACGCCCCTCTCTCGGCGCCGCCGCGAGCGGCACCCGGGCAAGTTTTGGTCCGGGGACGCTCAGGGTAAGGTCCGCAACCGTCAGGTCGAAGTAGTCCGAGCTGACCTGGAGAGCGGGCACCTGGACGGAAGCGGCCGCCGGGTCGGCGGCAACGTCGTAGCTGACATCCAGGTGTCGCTCGGCGATCGGGCCGTCTGCCAGTCCTTCAAAACGCAGCTTCTGCAGAGCCAGTACGCCGGATGCCGAAACGCCCTCGCCGCCGGTCACGCGGGCAGAGCCGTGCAGGGACAACTCGCCGTCGGCCGAAATGGCGTCCGCTCCGCCTTTCCCGACGTCCACCCGGCCCGCAAGTTCATGGCGGACGTCCTGCAGGCCGTTGATCCGGACGGTTCCCCTGAGGGCGGAAACACCCGCCCGCAGCCCGACGGCGTTCGCAGCGACAATCTCACCCCTGGCGAGCTCGACGTTCACCCGCAAAGGCGGCGCACCGGACGAATCGGGCTCCTTGCCCTGACCGCCCCCCAGGCGATCCAGCACCGGCTGCCAGTTGAGATTGCCGTCGGCGTCCGCGCTGACCAGCAAGCGAAAGCCGTCAAGGGCCAATCGCGGCAACTCGATCTCACCCCGCAGAAGGGCGCCGAGACGGCACTCCGCATACGCACGGTCCACCACGAGCACTTCGGTGCGGCTGTCCGCTTCCCGGACCTTCAGGCCCATCAGTTCGACCGTCCCACCCAGCAGGTCTGCTCTCAGGCCGGCAAGCCTGACGGGAAGTCCCAGCGCCCTGCCCAACTGCCCGGCCACCACGGGCGCGAAGAGCGTGGAATACAACGGCATGAACAGCAGCAGGAGCAGCACCGCAAGGACAGTCACGCACGCGATCACGCACAGCCTTCTCAGCCACGGCCGTGCCCGCTGCCAGAGTCCTGTCTCTTCCTCAGCCACCGCTCCCGGCCCCCCTGCAATGGACATTGACCATGGCAAGTGTAGGCGACCGGGGGGGAACTGTCAAAATCCGGGCGCTTGGCAATTGCGGCGAAAGGGGTTAGGCTAATGGGCAGTTCGGCACACGGGGAGTTGAGGTATGCGAGACCAAATCAGCCTGTTGGCGGCCATGCTGGCATGCGCGCTGTGGTGCGGCTGCACCATAACCGGAACGCCGGCACGGGAGGCGATCGAGAAGTTCGAGGCGCACATCCAGGTGCAGCCGGACGGGGCGCTGCTGGTCCGGGAAGTCATCACGGTTCAGAGCACCGGCGAGAACGTGCAGCACGGGCTGTGGCGTGAGTTTCCCCCGGAACTCACGGATGCCACCGGCAATCGCCGCCCGTTCGAGTTCGAGGTCCGCCAGGTGCAGATTGACGGCGACGAGGCGGAACACTTCACGTGGTCCATCCCCGGCGCCACCCGTGTTTACATCGGCAACCGCGATGTGACGCTGCAGCCGGATCGCCACGTCTTCTCCATTACCTACAGCACAACCCCCTTGGTGACGGACGTGGAAGACAAAAAGGCGCTCGTCTGGCATCCGATGGGCCGGGGTTGGACTCTGCCGGTGAAGGAGATGAAAGCGGTCTTCCGACTCCCCGCGGCCGCAACGAGGGGCGTGGAAGCGACCATGTCGGCAGAACCCGAGGCAAAGGACGAGCCGGCTCAGGTCGAAACGGGGAGGCGCCGCGTGGAGGTGACCAGGACGACCCCACTGCAGCCCGGCGAGCGCCTGGAAGTGCGCATCTCCTGGCAGCGGAAACGCTAACCCTTTTCACATAATGACTTGCAGCACTTTCGGTTCGTTTCGCAATCGGGGTCCCTCGGCCGCCTTCCTCCTCTCCCGACACCGGCCCGCCACAGGCGGAATTTGGCCGGACAGCGAGCAGCAAAGCCCGGCCGACTCCCCGCCACTCCAGAACCCGCCAAACCGCCCGCAGACCCGGACAGTGCGTCCCCGAAACCGGACACAAATC
>CAYVBE010000104.1:0-14101 GCA_964448935.1 uncultured candidatus Brocadiaceae bacterium | reverse complement strand
CACTGGATTTGGCCTGAAAGGGGGATTTTACACAGGACTGCAGAAAGCGCACGCCCCAAAACCCTCACATAGCACTGTATTCCATCTAAATAGCACGGACAAGCGGCCCGAGCGCTGTTCAAGGCACCAAAAAAGTGACCCAAAGCAGATTGGCAAGCACAAAATGGAGCAGCCGGCTGGAAATTAGAAACTTTCCCCCCATTTCGTCGCAAACTCGCTTATTTTGGGACTAGCGTACCACGCAGATCGTCCTCAGGCAAGGTGCGTTTGGGTTCGGCTCGTTGCGCCGCGGTTTGACACAGTGCGCACGACTGATTACCATGGAAACGACGCGGGCGCCGTGGCTTCTTGAGCAATCGGGGAGACTATCGTGCGCCAACTCGGAATTCTGCTGCTCTATGGTGCGGTTCTCGCGGCCATTTCCTCCCCGGCGGTTGCCGGGGCGGGGGTCCGGGATTACGACCACTATAGCGATGCTGCTCGTGCGCGCAGCAGGCTGCGGCGAGAACTCAAGCCGGCCTACGCGGAGCAGTTGGAGGCGGGGGAGGCCTCGGCGTTGGTGGATGCGATCCTTGCGGAGGCGCCGGGTGAGCAGGAGGATGTCCACATCCAGGCGCTCGGCACGGCCATGCGCGACCTGTGCGATGAGCGCGATGACGCGAAGGAACCGTTCCCGGCCATCGTGGACGGGGTGATTGACGGATTGCTCGCAGAGGGCGGGCCGGTGGCCGCCTCGACTGCGGCGGAGCTTGTCCTGGGGATACTGCCGCTGGAAGGGCGGGGCCATCTGGAGGCGAGAGCGGCGGAGCTTCTGGACCACGAGGACCCCTTCGTGGCAGGCATCGCCGAGTGGGCCATCGCCACCTGCGTCGAGCTGGACAACTACTCGAAGGACATACCACCGCAATGGCCTCCGCAGCAAGGGGGAGGGCCGGAATGGTTCGAGAAGTGGCGCGCGAAGCACGGTCCCGAGGCCTTCGCCCGATGGGACCACGTGCGGCAGGCCGCCTCGCAGGGCATCCACCGCGACGCGGCGGCCTTGCAGGAATCGGCTCGCCGGGCGGTCGAGAGGGCGGAAGGACTGCTGGAGTATGCCCGGGCGGAGGGGCTGGACGGGCTCGGCACCGCTGAAGAGGCAGTGGATGCGGCAAGGCAGGCCGTGGCGATGCCGGAAGACACCGATCTGCTCCGGGTCCGTCGGAATTGGCTGAGGGTGCGGAAACAGACACGGAAGGCCATCCTGGCCGTTGCCGGGCGCTGGTGTCCGCGGCTGGCCTACGTGCAGCGCCGCAACTTCGTGGGCCAGCACAACATCTCCGGCAACAGCCAGCATCAGGACAAGGTGCCGCCGCCGTCCGATATCCTTGTGCGACAAGGGCTTGGGATGTCGGCAGAGCCCCGGTCGCTGTTGGGCGACAGGCTGCCGCAGGGCGCCATCCGCGGGGCGGACATCTTCTTCGACGGGGAGCGCATCACCTTTTCCTACGCCGAGCAGCCGCCGGAGTTCTGGGAGCACTGGCCGGGCAACTACTGGCAGCCGGGCCGGCAAAACTACGAGCGCCCGAAGGGCGGCGGGCGGCCGCAGAAGATCTACGAGATCAACGTGGACGGCACGGGGCTGCGCAAGCTGACCAAAGACGAGATACACGTGGACATGGAGCCCACCTACGTGCCCGACGGATCGGTGGTGTTCGCCAGCGACCGGGGGCACGGCGCCTCCGAGTGCGGCGGATGGGTGCAGAACGCCACCGTGCTGAACCTGTTCCGCGTCTTCCCCGAGGACGGGCACATCGAGCGCCTGACCTGGAACAAGGACTACGACCGCTACCCCCACGTGCTCAACAACGGGCAGATCGGCTACCTGCGGTGGGACTACCAGGAGCGCGGCATCATGCAACCGCACACCCTCTGGGGTATCCGGCCGGACGGCACGCAGAACGACGCGCTCTACAAGCAGCACATGGCGCAGCCGTACTCCCTGCGTGACGCCATGCCCATACCCGGCGCCGACCGACTGATCGCCATCGGCACCGGCCACCACCACTGCCCCGAGGGCTGGCCCATACTGCTGGAGCCGGACGCCGGCATCAACGATCCCGACGGTATGAAGGCGTTGGCCATGGGCTGCAGCGATGTGCAGGGTGGACTGCCGAACGACCTGCGGCCGGTTGAAGAGGGCGGGGTGGTGGATTCGCCCGCGCTCAGCGGTGGCTGGTATCAGACGCCGCGCGCCCTGTCCGAGAAGGCATTCCTGATCTCCCACTGCAACGGCAGGGCGGTCAGTGCCCGGTGGAAGCAGTCCTTTTCCTGGGACCTCTACTACGTGGACGTGTGGGGGAACAAGGAACTGATCGCTCGCGACCCCTACATGGAGCTGGCCTACCCCATGGTGGCCGCTCCGAGGCCTTCACCGCCGGACCTGCCGGACGTGACCGATCCCGACACGCGCTATGCGGTCTGCTACGTGCACGACGTTTACAGCGACATGCCGGGCGTCGAGAAGGGCGAGGTGAAACACATCCGGATCTCGCATCGCACCGACTGGATCAACCGCAAGGACGGCCACGGGACCTTCCGGTGGTATCCGCACTACGCGGCGTTTTCCCGGCCGACGTTCGGGTACTGGACGTGGTGCGGCACCCGCGTCATCGGCACGGTGCCGGTCAGGGAGGACGGCTCCGCTTACTTCAAGGTGCCGGTCCACACCCCGGTCTATTTCCAGGCGCTGGACGAGAACCTGATGGAGGTGCGGCGGATGCGGTCCCACGTGGAGTTCCAGCCCGGCGAGCGGCGCGGCTGCCTGGGATGCCACGAGAGCCGTGAGCAGACCGGCCCGAACCTGGCCCGCGCGATGCCCCAGGCCCTGCTGGAGAAGCCCGACCACCCCCGCCCGCCCGCGTGGGGCGCCACGCGGATGATTGACTTCGAGGAGATCGTGCACCCCGTGCTGGAACGGCGCTGCGCGGGCTGCCATGGGGCCGACGATCCTCCGAAGGGCGTCGAGTTCACCGCGCACAAGGACGGTTTCGGTTACGTGCAGTCCTACCGCAGCCTGTTCGGCGTCAAGCGCGGCGATCCGCTGCCGCAGCCGGCTCCCACCGCCAACTGGTATGCGGAGAAGTGGCCGGAATACCGGCCCGAACAGGCGCTGAGCATGGGCAAACAACAGTCGCGGGACTGGTGGGACCTGGTCTATGAGGGCAGGGCGCCGGGACAGCTCGTCTCCGTCCTGAACCACCGCGGCAGCTACATGATGTCCGAGCCGAAGGCATTCGGCTCCCACCGGAGCAAATTCCTGCTGCACCTGATCGAGGACGCCGAGCACCGGCGGATCGTCCGGAAGATGCCACGGGACGAGTGGGAGGCGCTTACCACCTGGGTGGACGCCGGCGCCCCGTACTCGGGCAAGATGATCCTGAAGTACGATGAGGAGGGCAAGCCCCTGGCCCGCGTGATGCCGGTGGACGTCCAGTACCCGGATCCCTGGGAGAGACCGACGAGTACGCCTCCGTGGGGAGCCCGGTGATCCCGCCGGACATAGTTGAGAGGGCGCAGGCCGCGGCCGACCGGATCAAGCAGATGACGGCGCAGGCCGGCGCCGACGAGTGAGCTGCCCCCGATTCCCCTGAGTTGACTCCGGAGGACCGGTATGCCGGCTGAGAAGGGCGTAACGTTCTGCGATCGCGAGAGATGCCGGGAGGGCTACACGCTGCTTCAGAGCCGGTTCGAGCATGCGGCCCGCCTGATAGACCTGGACGGCAACGAGGTGCACCGGTGGGAACACGACCTGCGGCACGAGGACCTGGAGGACGCTTTCTGGACCGGCTGGCACTACGCTGAAATGATGCCGGACGGCAACCTGGTGGCGATCACCAAGGAGGTGGAAGACGGCTTCCCGGGCGTCATTCTGGAACTGGACTGGGACGGCAACCCCCTGTGGCGCGCCGACGTCGCGGCGCACCACGACTTCGAGCGGCTGGAGAACGGCAACACGCTGGTGGTCTGCAGGGAGTACGTCGAGAATCCCCTCATCCGCGCCGGCCGCATCAAGAGCGACAGCATCCTGGAGGTGTCGCTGGACTGTGACATCGTCTGGGAGTGGCACACGGACCGGCACGCGGAGGAGATCGCGGCGCTCGTTGACGTGGAATTCCCGCGCGAGGTATACGACTGGGCGCACACCAACACCGTCGAGTCACTGCCCCCGAACGCCGCAGCCGAGAAGGACGAACGCTTCCGGCCGGGCAACGTGCTGTTCAGCAGCCGCAACATAGACACCGTCGGCGTCATTGACCGCGAGTCGGGCGAGGTGGTCTGGGCCTGGGGGCCGGGCGTCCTCGAGAAGCAACACATGCCCACCATGCTGGAGAACGGGCACCTGCTCATCTTCGACAACGGGTGCTACCGGGAGAGCTCGGCGGTGGTGGAGATGGACCCGCTGACCGGGGAGATCGTCTGGAAATACGAGGGCAGCCCGCCGGAGTCGTTCTACACTCGCACGCGCGGCGCGAACCAGCGCCTGCCGAACGGCAACACGCTGATCACCGAATCCGACCGCGAGGGGCACGTCTTCGAGGTGACGCCGGAGAAGGAGACCGTCTGGGACTACCGGAACACCGACCTGACCGAGGGTGGCGAGGGCCAGCCCATCTACCGCGCCATGCGTTACTCCACGGACCTTGTGGACCGGCTGCGGGAGCAGGAAGGCTGAGGTGAGCGGGACGGGCTATTCCGCGGCTTCCTCGGCGGCCTCGGGCACCTTGATTTTGACCAGTCGGTGTTTGGTCATCCGGAGCACTGAGAGGCGCAGTTCGTCTTTTCCCTTGGTCAGCTTCTCGAACGTTTCCACATCCGGCACCGCCTTGTCGTTGACGTGCGTGATGATCTCGTAGGGTTTGATGCCGGCCACGCTGGCCTTGCTGCCGCGCTCGACCTTGGAGACAATGACGCCCGGATCGTCCGGCTTCTTGTGGAAGTGCCGCCGCACCTCGAAGGTCATCTCGCGCACGGTCACGCCGACGGTCTCGAACTCGTACCGGGGCGCGGTGCCGTAGTGCTGCGGGCCGCGCACGACCTGGAAGGACTCTTCGACCACCTCTCCTTCCCGGAAAAAATCGGCGGTGTACTGCTTGCCGATGCCGATGTCCGTCAGCTTCCTCCGGAACTGGTTCTCCGCCGGCGGCCAGGGCATCGGTATCTGGTCGTAATACTGCTCCGGTATCTGGTCCAGCTTGTCCCAGGGGAAGGCACCGATCTGCTCGGAATAGTTCTCCACCTGAACGTCAACCGGAGCCGGATAGCCCTCCACGTGCAGCCGCAGGAGGACAGAGCCGGGCTGGACATCCGCCTTTGCCGCCGGGGAGTCGGGATAGACGTAGGCGACCAGGGCGCCCGTCTCGCCGTCGTTCGTCAGGTCCGAGACGCTATTGACGCGGGCCAGTTGCCGGTTCAGGGGCTGGAGCTCGACTCCCAGCCACGCCACGCGTTTCTCCTGCTCCTCGCTGAGGGGCACGTTGCTGGGGTCAATGTTATTCTGCAGGTCGGCAAGCGCCTGCGCCACGTAGGACGTGGGGGTGGTCTGCGCCTCGGTCTCCCGGCGGTAGCCATCCTCCTCGGAAACCTTCTGGCGCCGGGCCAGGGGCAGGGTGATGAGGGTTCCGTCCTGCTTGAAGACGAAGACGTCCGAGGACCCCATGTGCGTACTCGGGAAGAGATGCCGGCGATAGCCCTGTTCGAAGGAGTGGAAGCGGGTGTGGTGGAAGTGCTGCGTGCGCTGCTCGCCGTGGACCAGTATCTCGGCCGCGGGCAGCAGGCGTTCCTTATAGTCGCGGATATCTCCCTCGGCAAACTCGATGGCGCCCGAGAGCGGTTTCTGCAGCATCGCCAGGAAGCAGCCGTAATCGCTGAGGGTGTGCCCGAACTCCGCCTCCACCGGCTCGCCGTCCGCCGGGAAGACGGTGATGCGCTCCAGGCGCCCGGTCAGTTTGGGCTCCAGGTAGGCCAGCACCATGATCCGTTGCTTGTCCAGTAGCACGCCGGTCACGTGGCGCTCCGTCTCACTCTCCTCCTCCTCGTCGTCGAAGTAGCGGCTGCGCATCGAGAGCACGCTCTCCGACCGGTCTTTCGGCGGGCTTCGGAAGTTCAACCGCACCCGCAGTATGCCTTTGGAGCAGATATCCTCGATGGTCTCAAGTTTCTGGTCCATCTCCTCCTGGGTGAGGGCGGGCCACTCCAGCGGGGAGCCCTTCCATGAGCCGTCCATGGGCAGTTCGCCGACGGCGGAGATGCCCACCGGCGTTCCGTCTCCGCCGAGCAGCAGACTGGCGGGGCGCTCGTAGAAATACGTGTGGCCGCGTTCGGTGAGGAATGCCTCCTTCGTCGTCTGGGTGACGCCGGTCGTCCAGACGCCGTCGTTCAGCCGGTAGCTGACGCTGAAGTCGGGATCCTCGGCGGCGGCGTCGAACTGGAGCGGCTCTGCGCCTTTGGGTTTCCGGTCGAGAGCGAGGATGAGCCCGTCCCGGTCCGTGGGCCACGCCGCGGGGCGGGCGGCCACTTTGTCGCCCTCATAACGGACCTCGATGCGCTCGATGAAGCGCCACTCTATCTCGGGGTCTTCGGTGAACACCCGGTCGGGCGCGATCAGGAACCCGCACGCCTCCAGCGGGCGCTCCTGCCGCACGAGCGACTGCGCGTCGCGATAGCTTCCGTACCAGTAGCGACGGCCGCCGCGGGCGTTGCCCAGCGCACGGGGCGGCTTGCCTTTGTCATAACGGAGCGTATATTCCACCCGCACCAGGGAAGGCTGTACCCGTCTGGCTATGGCCATATGGTCCACTTCTTCCCCCACCGTCGTCGTCGGCGGCGTTGTCGCCGCACATCCGGCCGCCAGGGCAATGGCCGCCACGCACAGAATCCGCTGCATAGTACGCTCTCCCGTTCTATTGCTTCTCGTAGTCGCGCAGGTAGCGCAGCACCACCTGGTTGACCAGGCCGCTTCGCATGACGGTGAACACCAGGCGATGCCGTTCCTCGATTTCAGCAACCGCGGTCTCGTAGATCTGCTCCACGTCCCGCAGGGATTTCACGTCCTTGCCGCCGACCTTCAGGATGATGTCGCGCTCGCGCAGGCCCGCTTCAGCGGCGTTGCCGGGGTGCTCGATTCCGTAGATGAACACGCCTTCTTTGCGGTAGAAGTAGAGGTCGGGGTTGTCGAACTGGTTGATCTCCTTGACCGTCAGGTCCCAGCGGGGGCAGTCCAGTTCCTCTCCCTCCACCTTGCCTTTCTCGCGCGGGGTGATCTCGACCACAGTTTTCTTCCCGGCGCGCATGACCTCGAACTCGACCGTCTCGCCCTTGGGCAACAGGCCGATCATGCGGCGCACGGCGGGCAGGCGCTCCTCGGTCAGCGCGTTGGACGGCTGCCCCGCGATGGTGACAATCCTGTCGCGCGGCTTCAGGCCGGCGCGGCGGGCGGGGCTCTCCTGGTCCGTGCCGGCCACCATGACGCCCTCGGTCCACTGGAAGTAGATGTCCCGTTTAAAGTCCCGCAGGGGCTGGAGCTGCAGGCCGGTCCAGCTCCAGTTCACCTCTCCGTGCTCGCGCAGGCGCGGGAGCAGCAGCCGCACGGTGCCGGCCGGTATGGCGAACCCCATGTCGCCGCCCATCAGTGCGCCGCGCGTGGTGATGCCGATCACCTTGCCGTCGGTATCCACCAGGGGGCCGCCGGAGGTGCCGGGGCTGACCGAGGCGTCGGTCTGCAGCCAGAGGCTGTATTCGCTGTTGTCCGGCAGGTAGCGGCCTGTGCAGGATACGATGCCGATGGAGACGGAGCGGTTCAGGCCCCAGGGCGCGCCCATGGCCATCACGAAATCGCCTTCGGTCAGCCGGTCGGAATCGCCGATCTCGGCGTAGCGGAACTGCTCGCCTTCCGATTCGGGCTTCAGTTGCAGCAGGGCCAGGTCGGTGTCCTTGTCGGTGCCCAGGACCTCGGCGTAGCGCGCGCGGCCGTCGTAGAGCAGGCAGCGGGTCTCGATGGCTTTGTCCACCACGTGCCAGTTGGTCAGCACCTCGCCGTCGGCGGAGATGCAGACGCCGCTGCCGACTACCTCGCCGGAGACTCTCCGTCCCTCCTCGTGGGCCTCACGGATGCACTTGATGAAGACGACGGCGGGGAAGACTTCGTCCTTCGCTTCCGCGATGACCTCCCGGAAGTCCAGGCGCCGGAGGCCGGCGGCGGCTTCCCCGGACAGGGCATCGGCGGCGGGTGTCAGAAGGGCGAGCAGGAGCGCCAACGCAAGAACCGTCCACCGCTTCATATCCGCCCTCCATAGTGGTGTCGCGGGGGCGAGGATAGTGGGCGGGGACTGCGGTGTCAAGAATCTTCCGCCGCAGCGGCGCGCAGGAAGTCGAACCACGGCTCGAAACCGGTGCCCTGAGTGGGGCTCGTCTCGAAGACGCGCACGCCGGAGCGTATCCTGCGCGCGTCCTCCTTGACCCGCTCCACGTCGAACGGGCAGTGCTCCAGGAGGTCAATCTTGGTGATGAACACCACGTCCGCGCGCACGAAGAGGGCGGGGTACTTGCGCACCTTTTCGTCGCCTTCCGGCACGCTGAGCACTCCGATCTTGATGTCCTCTCCCAGGTCGAAGGCCGACGGACAGACCAGGTTGCCCACGTTCTCGATGAACAGGAAATCGAGGGAATCGAGGTCCATGTCCCGGATGACCGCCTCGATCTGCGCGGCGTTCAGGTGGCAGCCGCCGCCGGTCTCGATGGCGTGGGCCTCGACGCCGCAGCGGCGGACGCGTTCGGCATCCAGCGGGGTCTTCACATCGCCGATGATGGCGGCGAAGCGTCCGTCGAAGTGGCGCGCCGTGTGTTCCAGGATGGAGGTCTTGCCGCAGCCGGGCGAGCCTATGATGTTCATGACGAAGACGCCGGCGTCGCGGAACGCCTGCCGGTTGCGGGCGGCAATGGCGTCGTTGCTCTCTCGCACATTTTTCTGCAGATCAACCTTGCTCATCCTCGACCTCCATGTGCCTGATCGTTACGTCTTTGCCCCCGACTATCTCCCGGTCGAAGCCGCCGCACTCCGGGCAGGGGGCGAACATCGTCTCGGGCCGGTAAGCGGCGCCGCACGCACACCGCGCCTCCGCCGGCACCGGCTCTATCCGGACCTCCACCCCCTCCATGTCGTGCTCCTGGAGCGTGATTTCCAGGCAGAACTCCAGGGAGGAAACATTCACCGACGACAGATCGCCGACAACCAATGCGATGGCCGTAATGCGCTCCCGCGGCACGTCCGCCGCGCGAAGTACGGTCCGCACGATGTCCTGGGATAGGGCCAGCTCATGCACCGGAGGCGACTCCCCGTTCGGTGATAAGGCCATTATAGTAGGCGGAACCGGCCGTTAACAACGGCCTCAACCGGGGCGGCTGGGCCGCAGACCAACCATGCGCGTTGCACGGCCCGCGTGTAGCACAGGCGCCCTCGCCTGTGGCCGTGCCTGCAAACGGCCGTTGCATCGTCACGGCATGAGTTCGGCGGCCACGCGGTCGGCGTATTCATGCAGCCGGTCGCGCAGCTCCTGGCCCAGGCTGCGCCGGGGGGAGATGTCCACCGGCTGGATGCCGAAGATCACCACGTCGGCGGGCAGTTCCCCAAGACGGTCGGAGAGCTCCAGCAGCTCCAGCAGGTCGCCGCCGTGCAGGCCCTGGCGCAGGCGCGGCTTTCGAGAGCGCACCTGTTCGGGGGTGAAGCGCCGGAGCGTTCCGGGCGGTTCGTCCATGAAGGCGCAGTCAATCAGGATCACGCGCGAGCGACCGGCCATGGCATGCACCAGCGTCATCCCGCCGGTGCCCAGGTCCATGAACTCGACGTCCGGGTAGCTATCCGCCCGCTCCTCGAGCTTTTCCAGCACGCGCAGGCCCACCCCCTCGTCGCCCATCAGCGGGTTGCCAAGGCCGACGACCAGGGTGTCCTTCACGGTGTCGCGCGCTCCCCTCAGACGAACTTCACGTCCAGATAGTGGGTGGAGCAGGAGATGCAGGGGTCATAGGCGCGCACGAGCATTTCCAGCTTATGCCGCGCGGCGTCCTCGCCCTCCGGCACCACCTGAGGCGCCAGGGCCTCGAAATCCTTCTGGATGTTGCCGTGGTTCTGGTTGGTGGGGATGCAGATGTTGGCGCGCGTGCAGCGGCCCTCGTCGTCGAAGGCGTAGCGGTGGAACAGGATGCCGCGGGGAGCTTCCACACAACCGACTCCCTCGCCGGCCCGGGGCTCGGCTTCCGGCTTCTCCGGCTCGATGCCAGCCTCCAGAAGCTCGTCAATGAGCTGCAGGCCGTGCTCGACCACCTGAACGCACTCCACCACCTGGGCGACGTTGTTCATGTAGGGATTGCAGCAGCCCTTCTGCAGGCCGAGCTTCTCCGCCGTAGCCTTTGCCATGGGCAGAAGCAGGTCGGCGTTCAGGTTGAAGCGGGCCAGGGCGCCGACGGCGTAGGACTCGCGGTGCCAGCGGGTCCACTTGGCGGTTGACTGCGGCGAGACGTACTCGTTGGCGACCCGCTCGAATTCGTCCACGCCTACCAGCTCGTCGGTGTCCGTGCTGCCGATGGAGCCGTGGTAGAAGGTGTAATCCTCGGGGTGGACGAGGGCGATGTACTCGGTCTCACGGTCGAAGTCCGGCAGACCGTCGGCCACGCTTGCCACGGCGTCCGCCAGCGCCTTCAGGTCGGGGACGATCTCCTCCAGGCGTCCCTTCAGCCGGAGCAGGTCCTCCTCGGTCGGCAACTGGGTGAAACCGCCCGGGCGCACCGTGACCGGGTGGGTCATGCGGCCGCCGAGGAGTTCCATCCACTCGTTACCGAGGCGGTGAATGCGGATGACCGTCTTGACGAGTTCCGGGTGAGAGGAGGCCAGCGGGACGACGGACTGCGCGCCCAGCAGGTCCGGCGCCACCAGATAGCCTACGTGGAGGCTGTGGCTTTCGAGCTGCTCGCCGTAGTGCAGAAGGATGCGCAGCCTGTCGGTCTGTTCGGAGACCTGGATTCCAAGGGCCTCCTCGACCGCCTTGGTGGCGGCCAGGCTGTGGGTGACCGAACAGATGCCGCAGATGCGGCTGACGATGGTCTGGATGTCCTGGAAGTGCTGACCCCGGACCATGGCCTCGAAGAAACGGGGCGCCTCGGGTACCTGCCATTCCACTTTCTCGATGGAACCGTCGTCGGCTCGGACCACGATGTTTCCGTGGCCTTCCACGCGCGTGACGTGTTCCACCTCTATGTCAACGGTATCAGGCATTGGCGTGTTCCTGTTTGTTGTTGAAGAGCGACATGCGGTCCTTGAGCATCTCGACGGTCAGGCCGTACTCGTCCATGACTTCCTGGGCGGCCTGGACATTGGGGTTGTCCACCAGGCCGCGGCATCCGAAGCACCAGGCGCTGGCGGAAGGGCAGCGGGCGCCGCAGCCGGCGCGTGTGATCGGCCCCAGGCAGAGTTCGCCGTATTCGTAGCGGCAGATGTTGCCGGCGAGCTTGCACTCCACGCAGACCGGATAGTCCGGGATGAAGGGATCGCGGCCCAGCGCCAGGCACCGGACGACGTAGGCGAATTCGCTGTTCTCGATGGGGCAGCCGTGGACCTTGTAGTCCACTTCCACCACTTCGTCCGCCGCCTTCGTGGGGGCGGTGTTCAGGTGGGGCATCCGGGCGTCATCGCCGTAGACGCACTCCCTGACCTCGTCCATCTGGAAGCTGTTCTTCAGCTTGTTGACTCCTCCGATGGTCGCGCAGGCGCCCAGGGCCACCAGCACGTCCGCCCGGTCGCGGATCTTGCGCAGCCGCTCCTCGTCCTGCGGGCGGGTGATGGAGCCCTCCACGATGGCGATGTCCAGTCGCTGGTCCGTCTTCTCCGACATGGCTTCCCGCCATTCCACGGGGCTGACCACGGAGATGAGGTCCAGGATTTCCTCCTCCAGGTTGACGATCTGGAGCTGGCACCCCTCGCAGCAGGCGAAATCGAAGATTCCGACGGTTGGTTTGCTCATCTTATTGAATGGCCTCCGTGAGGTCCCGAATATCGTCATAGCAGAAGACCGGTCCGTCCTGGCAGACGTAGACGTCGTTGATCTGGCAGTGTCCGCACTTGCCCACGCCGCACTTCATCCGGCGCTCCAGGCTGATATACATGTCCTCGTGCTTCATCTTGCGCTCCAGCAGCTCCATGAGCACGAACTTGTACATCACCGGGGGGCCGCAGACGATGGCGGTGGTCTCCTCAGGGTGGAAGTCTATGTGGGGCAGCAGGGTGGTGATGACGCCCACGTTGCCCTCCCAGCCTTCGTCTCCCCTGTCCACGGTCTCGAGGAACAGGACGTCGTCGCGCTTTTCCCACTCGATCAGCTCGTCCAGGAACAGCCGCTCGCAGGGGGCCTTGCAGCCGAACAGGATGGTGACGTCGCCGTAGTCCTCGCGGTTGGCCAGCACGTACTGAATGGCCGAGCGCACGGGTACCAGCCCGATGCCACCGCAGATGAACAGCAGGTCGCGCCCCTTCATGGTGTCGTCCACGGGGAAGTGCGTGCCGTAGGGGCCCCGGATGCCCACCTCATCGCCCTCGGAGAGCCGGTGAATGGCTCCCGTCACGTTGCCCATCCTGCGGACCACCATCTGGAAGCGTCCCTCGATGGTGGGGGAGGACGAGATGGAAATGGGTGCCTCGCCGTAGCCGGGCAGGGAGACCTCCACGAACTGTCCCGGCATATGTCCCAGCTCCTCGCCGGATGCCAGTTGGAACTCCAGGAAGTTTTCCTGGGCGGTCATGGCCTCGGCGGTCAGGACCGTGGCTAGCTCCGGGACGTAGAGGTCTGTGCGGTCTGAGCAGGTACTGCGCATTCGACTTCCTCCCATAGTCTGTTGAAGACTTCGACGGGGTTGGCGATGTTGGCCACGCAGGCGGTGATGCACCGGCCGCAGCCGACACAGGCGATCTCACCGATCATCTCGGGCACGTAAGCGCCTTTGCGATAGTAGCGGTGGCGGTAACGCTCGACTCTCTCGGAGCGGAAATTGTGCCCGCCGGCGACGGCGGCGAAGCTCTCCAGCATGCAGCCGTCCCAGATGCGGGTGCGGGTGCCGGAACTCAGGTCCCAGTTCGCGTCGTCCTGCACGTCGAAGCAGTAGCAGGTGGGGCAGACCAGGTTGCAGGAGCCGCAGGAGAAGCAGCGTTCGGCCTTCTCCTCCCACACCTCGTGGTCCCGGGAGTGGGTCAGCAGTTCGGGCAGGTCCTGCGGGTCCATTTTCAACTCGTGAGCGCGCAGGCGATTGCGGTTGGTCTGCCATGCCTGAACGCGTGCGAGCAGGTGCAGGCGCTCGGCGTCGGGCAGTTCGCCGGCCAGCGCCAAGGCCTCTTCGCCTTTCTCGGTGCGCGCTTCGGCCACATAGTGCTCGCCGATGTGGGTCACCAGCACGTCGAAGCCGTCTTTCACCACGGCCGTGCCCATGCACCCGGCGAAGCAGTTCTCGGACGGGTTCTGCACGTCGCAGGCGATGATGGTGGCCGCCTCACGGCGCGCCATGTAGTGGTTGTCGCAGTTGTCCTGCGAGAAAAGGCGGTCCATCTGGTTGATGGCCACCAGGTCGTAGGGATGGACGCCGAAGAGCACGAAGGGTTCGTCACAGAAGACGCTTTCATAGCCGTCCTCGTCGAACCTGAGCAGGTCGTCGCGAGGGGGCAGGAAATACTGTTTCGGCGAGACGAGGGCGACGTCGTAGTCGAGGCGCAGGCGGGCAGGATCGGATAGTTCATCGAACGCGAAACGATCTTCCTTAGCCTGTATCCCGATCACGCGGTTGTGCGCGATCAGGCTCTCGACCCATCCCTGCAGCGCCGATTCATCCAGCGTTTTGATGCCCATCAGGGCCTCCTATGGGGCTGAACTGCCGAGAACACACAAAAAAAGTGCGCTCGGCTCCCGGCCGAGCGCACAGCCGGCCGACCCTTGAAAGTAGCTCCAGCAGACATCGAAGAGGCATATACTTATCAGAACTCTCCATTGTAATTTAGGGCCCCGCGCGCGTCAAATGAAGCCTGCCGAAATGG
>CAYVBE010000103.1:0-14215 GCA_964448935.1 uncultured candidatus Brocadiaceae bacterium | reverse complement strand
AAGCGCGTGCGGAAGGCCAGCCTGCGGGTTCGGGTGGTGGACGCCGAAGGCCGGCCGGTGCCCGAGGCGCGCGTCCGCGTGGAGATGACTGACCACGCCTTCCTGTGGGGCTGCACGGGGCAGACGACCATCACCAGCCGGCCCGACAATCCGGATTACAAGCCCTTCGTGGAGCACTTCCTCGACAACTTCAACCACGTCACCATCGGCACCTTCAAGTGGCCCGCCTGGCGGGGCCGCTGGACCAACGACCATGACAAGGACAACACTCTGAAGGTGGTGGACTGGGCGGAGCGGCACGGACTGCCCATCCACGGACACACACCCCTGTGGCACCGATTCGGCGTGATGCCCTTCCACCGCGAGAAACACAGCCCGGAGCAAGTCCGCGCCGGCATCCGCGAGTGGTTGCACGAGGTGCTGGAGCACCCGCGCGTCAACGGCCGCGTCGCCTCCTGGGACGCCATCAACCACCCGTACGGCTTCAACGAGGTCTGGCGCGATGTGGGCAAGGAGTTCATGCTGGAGGAACTGCGGCTCTACCGCGAACTGGACCCCGGTGCGCGGCTATTCGTCAACGAGGGCCGCGTGATGACCCTGGGCGGCGGACAGTACACCGTCTATCGCGATTACGTGAAGTGGCTGATGGAGAACGGCGCGCCGCTGGACGGAGTGGGGTTCATGTGCCACTTCGGCGCCCTGTCGGTCACACCGCCGGAGGAGTTGCTGCGCCGGCTGGACGAGTTCGCGGCGCTTGACGAGGACTTCCCCGGCTACGACCTGGAGTTGAAGGTCACGGAGTTCGACATCGGCGTGGACCGCGAGGAGCCGAAGCAGTTGCGATTGCAGGAGGACTACATGCGCGACTTCCTGACCGCGGTCTTCAGCCACCCGGACGTGCGGTCGGTGGTGCAGTGGGACTTCTGGGCCGGCAAGGCATGGCGCCCCGACGCCATGCTCTACAACGAAGACTGGACGCTGCGCCCGCACGGAAAGGTCTATCGAGACCTGGTATTCGACAGGTGGTGGACCGAAGAGTCGGGCCGCACGGACGCCGAAGGCCGCTTCACCGTGCGCGGCTTCAAGGGAGACTACCGCATCACCGCCGAGGCCGAGGGACGGGAGACCACTGCAACAGCAACGCTGGGCGACGGTGGCAGTGAGGTGGTTCTACGCCTGCGCTGACACCGCGTCGGCCCTCATTCCAAAACCTCAGGGCCGTCGGGGGCGGCGCACCACCCGGAAACCCAGCTCCGGGTAAGCCCCGAGGGTCGTGGCATGGAATCTGCTGGAGGACCGGAACGTCCGCACTCCACGCGGCCAGGTTTCTCCGCCGTACTTGAAGGATCCGCCATGCACTGACCATCGCCACTCGACGCTTCCCCCGGGAAGCCCGGCTTCCTGCAGGTCCGCGGTATCATAGGGATCGCTCGCACCCCACACCCGCTCGAAGACGTTGCCGGCCATAGCGTGGGAGGCTGCTATCCTCCTTCAGGCCAGTTTGTCGGCGCCGGAATACACGGCCTCCACCTTGAGTGCCACGGCAGCGTGCCCGGGGTGCTTCTCGGGGTTCCAGCCCTTCATGTCGTCGAAGACCGGCCCCTCGGTGTGGTATTCCAGCGAGCCCTTCACCTGGTAGCACCCGCCCTCGGCCCCCATGAAGAGGAACGAGCCCTCGATCCCATTCTGGATGTTGCGGCGGGTCTTGTCAAAATAGTTGTCGGCGACCACGAGGGTGTCGTCCCCCAGGCGGCCCAGGCAGCCCACATAGACTACGTTGGGCGTTCCGTCCGGGTCAACGGTGCCGAATATCGCCGGCCCCTTGCGGTTGTCCCACGCTTCGATCACTTCTTCGGGCAGTGTGGCCATCTGTGCGCCTCCTCGTCATGGAGTAATGCGGAATGGAAACAATCAGAGTTGGGAAAGAGCTTCAGGATAAAGCAAAGCGGCCGGGCGTCAAGGGAGAACGGGCACATTTTTGGGTCCGCAAATCGCCATCCGGACGACCCTCAGCCGTTGCCGACGCAGTTCGGGCGGGCTCTGGAGGAGCTTGATATCGAGATGACCAGGACGCGCTGTTGACTTGCGAAGGGCGGCCGGCTGGATTAGGCTCTGTTGGAGGATCTGCGCACGGAGGGATGCCTGTTATGTATGAAACCGGGCTAACGGAGGTGCTGGGGCTGGGACCCGGCTGGGCGGCTCTGGAGCCGCTGCTTCGGCTGCTGCTGGCCGCCGTGATGGGGATGGTGGTGGGCTGGGAGCGGGAGCGTCACGGACGTGCGGCGGGGCTGCGGACGCATATGCTGCTGTGCACCGGGTGCGCGCTGATCATGCTGATCTCGCTGCACATTCCCGCCCTGTTCGCAGACCAATCTGCACAGGGCATAGTCCGGGCGGACCCGGGGCGGATTGCGGGTCACGCGCTGAGCGGGCTGGGATTCCTGGGGGCGGGAACCATCATCGTGCTGGGCTCCAAGGTGCGCGGGCTCACCACGGCCGCCTCCGTCTGGCTGACCGCCGCCGTCGGGCTGGCGGTAGGCGCCGGCTTTCTGGTGCCGGCCACATGGGCCTGGCTGATCACCATGCTGGCCCTGCTGGTGATGTCCAGGCTGGAGAAGCGCATGAAGAAGAAGGATCACTACGTGAAACTGGACCTGACCTTCTCCTCGGCCCAACAGCGGATGGACCGGCTGCGCGACTTCCTGGAATCGCGGTCCTTCCGGATCGTGCAGTGCATGCCCGAAAGGCGCGGCGACCGGATAACCTACCGCGCCGTGCTGCGGCACCGTTTTCCCCGGAACCTGGAGCGGGTAACCGAGGAACTCAATCAGACGTTCCACGATCAGGGGCTGGAAGCCGTGAAGTGGGAAGAATGAGTCGGCCGGAGCGCTACTTGCGGCGCTTCTCGCGCCAGCCCTTCTTGTAGAAATTCTTCTTGATGCCGCAGGCTTCGCGCGCTGACGTCCACGTCCCGAAGTACTTGCACGCCGCGCTGTAGAGGGCGGAGTGGTTCTCGCGCATGTTGGGCGCGGCCAGGTCCTCGTCCTGCCGCTCCAGTTCCTTGATCTCTTCCATGATGATCTCGCGGCTCCACCGGCGGCGCTTGTAGACATCCTCGGGGTCCACGCCGGAGGCCATCAGTGCCTCGCTCCAGCCACCGAAGTAGTTCAGGGCGGCGTTGAACAGCTTGGAGTCCTGCTCCTGCATGGCCTTGGAGTTCAGAGGCAGGCCCTCACGCTTGCGCTCCCGGATGCGCCGGATGATCTTGTCCTCGTCCCACGACTCGTAACGGCGCACGTCGGCGGGGTCCAGCTCGGCAGCCCGCAGGGCGTTGTCCCAACTGCCGAACTGGCCCTCCCGAATGGCTGCGTAGGCCAGCGCCGAAAGGTCGCCGTCACTGGTCACGCTGGTCCAGGACAGGTCTCGGCCCTCCTTATAGGCCGCCTGTATGGCTTCAACGATGCGCTCTTTGCTCCATTTGGGTATCTTGCGCACCTCGCCCGCGTAGTCAATGCCGGCGGCGTTCACGGCGTCGCCCCACCCCTCAAAGTGGTAGTTGGCGGCGGCCAGCAGGCCCTGGTGCGACTTGCCCATGCTGTTATACGCCAGGTCTTCCCCCTGCTCATGCAGTTCCTGGATTCGCTCGACGATTTTCTCTTTATCCCATCCGGTCCTGCCGCTTGCCTCTGGCATTTTGTGCTTCCTCAGTCAGACGGTGTGTTTTCACTGGGAACTCCAACACTTGCCTCACACACTTCCATACTATCACCGCCGTCCGGCGCCGTCAAGCACACGCACCGCGGGGCGACCCGCAGGCCGGCGTGCATCCCGCGGCGGTGACCCGCCCATCGGCCGCGCCCGCAGGCGGAAAAAATGGCCCCCTGCTGAACAGGAGGCCCGAATTCCCGGCTGCGGACTTCTCAGCCCTGGCTCTTTTGTGCTTTGCGGATGTTTTTAAGACGCTCGTTGCGCTCACGGCGCCGCCTTTCCGACGGCTTTTCATAGCGCGAGGTGCGCTTGGATCTGTTGACTATGCCTTCCCTTTCGCAGATCTTCTTGAAGCGCCGCAACGCATCCTTAATGGACTCGTTTTCCCGAACTATAACCTTCGCCATGCCCTGACAGGTCACCCCTTCCGGTACGGAAAAGCGAAAAATGATTGGAAAAACTACCAGGAACTGCACGAACAGTATAGCCTTTTGATCGTAGTCCTGCAAGGCGCGGTTGCGTCTGCTCCCGATCAGCTACCGGTCTCCCCCCGGACCATCACGCACAAACCCTGCACGATGCGCCTGAACGTCTCCCCCCGCTGCCGATAGTTCTCGAACATGTCGTAGCTGGCGCAGCCCGGCGAGAACACCACCGACGTGCCGGGCATGGAGAGATCGCGCGCCATGCGCACCGCGCGTTCCAGGGACTGCGCCTCCCGCACCAGCAGCGAACTGTCCAGGCACACCCTCTCCCGACGTGCCTTCTCCGCCAGCACCGGGCCGGTCTGGCCCATGGTGATCAGCACGGCCGCATGACGGGCCGCCGCCTTCGCCACGGGGGTCAGGTCCAGGCCCTTGTCGTAGCCCCCCGCGATCAACACCACGGCCCCATCCAGGCTGTGGAGCGCCGCCACGGTGGACTCCGGAGTGGTGCTGTAAGAATCGTTGTAGTAGCTCACCCCGTCGCAATCGCCCACTGGCTCGAATCTATGCGACAGGCCCGTAAAGCCTCGCAGCGCATCCCGCGCCGCCGGCCATCCCACCCCCAGGCAATGCGCAGCCGCAGCCGCGGCCATGGCATTCTCCACGTTGTGGAAGCCCGCCAGCGGGATATCGTCGCACACGCACACCATCTCGTCCCGCCTGCCACTCCGCCAGACCAGGCTGCCCCCCACACAGTTCATGCCCTCCTGCATGCCCGTCCTGTCCGGCGCGCCGTTGAACAGCACCCGTCGCCCTTCCGCCTCCCCACGCGCCCACTCGGCCGTCACCGGGTCGCAGGCGTTCAGCACGGCGGCGTCTTCCGGGCCCTGGAAGTCCAGGATGTTCTTCTTGGCCCCGGCGTAGCTCTCGAAGCCCCCGTGCCAGCTCAGATGGTTCGGCGTTACATTGGTCACCACGGCCACGTGCGGCGACCAAGGCAGGTCGCCCGCGTCGCTGAGCTGGAAGCTCGACAGCTCCAGGACCACCACGTCGTCGGCCCCGATCTCCGGCAGCAGGCCCAGCAGAGAAACCCCTATGTTGCCGCCCAACCAGACCCGGCGGCCGGCCTCCTCCAACATGGCGGCCAGCATGGCGGTGGTGGTGGACTTGCCGTTGCTGCCGGTAACGGCCGCCACCGTGGACGGGCACAGGGCCAGGAACATGTTCATGGGGCTCGTGATGGGCGCCCCGGTCCTGCGGGCGGCGCGAAGAAACTCGCTCGAGCGCGGGACGGCCGGATTGGCCACCACCAGCCGCGCCGAGGTGAAGTCCTCTTCCCGGTGCTCGCCCAGGCGGTAGCGAACGCCGTGCTGGCCGAGGCGTGCGATGGGCTCGGACAGGCGGTCGGCTTCCCGCAGATCGGTGACCGTCAGGTCCGCTCCCCGGTCCAGCAGGAACCGCGCGGCCGCCTCGCCTCCGCCGAACAGGCCGAGACCCATCAGCGTGACGGGGCTGCCGTCCAGTTCCGCCAGGCACTCCTGCACCCGTTTCAGGGAACACAGTTCGACTGGTTTGCCGGGGATGCTGCCGGCCATGCGCGCTCCTTGTTGTGGATCAGTGGTCGGTCTCGTCCCCGCTCTCCGGGGCGGGAAGTCCCTCGTGCAGTCTGCCGATCAAGCCGGCCAGAGAACGGGCCGTGTCCAGAACGGTGTGGCTCATCGCAAACCCCGTTTTAAAATTCTTGGGATTCGCTCCCCAGGGGGTATTGTAGATGCCTCTGCGGCGGTCCACGAACTCCAGCAGCACTTCTCCGGTCTCAGCGTCCTTCAGCCGCCCGGCCACCTGCAAGTCCGTGGCCCCGGCCGTCATGAAGGGGATGAGCCCCGACATGTAGCGCAGAAACCCGGAGCCCATCTTGAAGCGGGTCAACATTCCCTCCAGCGCCAGCACGCCGTAGGGCGGCCCGTGCTCCGCTTCGTCCCACCGGAAGGTCACCACGTCGAAGGCGTGCAGTTTTCTCAGCTCCTGCCGCAGCAGCACCCGCATCATCGCCGAGTATCCCACCGCCCAGGACTCCGAACGGATCCACTCCTCACCCAGCCGCAAAGGCGCGATGACCACGGCGCGGTAGGAGCCCGGGTCGGCATCTGGCGCCACGTAAGTCAGGGACGCCAGCGGTTCGTACCGGTCGTCCATACGGTCGTACCGGGTGACGAACTCATAGGTAGGCACGGCTTTCGGGGGGTGGCAGCCGAGGGCGGCGGTCAGGGCAAACAGGGCCGCGAGCATTGGGCCGATGGAGGTGCGGCTGAAACGGCAGGTGATAGTGCCCATCCCTGCCCCCGATCTTCGCCAGAGAGGATGCGGGCGTTATTCAGACGCACGGACTTCAGCCACCTGGATGGCCGCCGGTCGCACCACCAGCTCGGCCCTTCTGTTCTTGCGCCGCCCCTCGCCGGAGTCGTTGCTGGCCACGGACCTGGTATCCCCGCAGCCGACCGCCATCAGCCGATCGCCCTGCATCCCTTCGGACTCGACCAGATAGTGCACCACGGACACCGCGCGCGCACAGGACAGGTCCCAGTTGGACTTGAAGGGAGAGTAGCGGATCGGCACGTTGTCCGTGTGGCCACGTACTTCAATGTGAGCATCGGGATGGTTCTGCCGGATCAGGCGAACGGCTTCCGCCAGGGTCTTCTTGCCGGCGTTGGTGAGATCCGCCTGGCCGGAATCGAACAGGACCTCCGAGAGGATGGTGTATTTGATGGAGTTGCCTTCCTTGCTCACCTGAATGTTGTCGGGCACATGTGGCACGTCGGCGGCAAGGGCGGTTGGCTGCGTTCGGGCCTTCTCGTATGCCTCCAGCAGCGCCTTCTGATGGGCCTCGCTCTTGGCCAGCGCCTGCTCCCGGGCCTGCAGCGCCTGGTCCTTCTCGCTCAGCTGCCGGTGAAGCTCTTCAACCTCCTCGGTCATACCGTCCAGGTTCCCGTCATCCTCGCTGCCGTAGTATTTCTCGGCGGCTATAGCGCCCGTCGCGGCGCCCAGTCCCATACCCACAAGCGCCCCCGGTCCGCCGCCGGCCGAAGTGACATAGTGACCCAGCGCGGCTCCCGTAGCTCCGCCGGCGGCTCCGCCCATGGCCGTTCCCTTCTGAACGGGGGAGCACCCGGTTGCAACGATTATCCCGAACATCAGACCAACAACAAGCGTTCTCTTAAACATCAGACATCCTCCCTCTCTGGACGGCGATTGCGTTCACACGTTGAATGTACGCAATGGCGCTAACGCTTTTCAAGGATTGCTCGGTCGAGCACACAAACGCGCCTACCTGCCCGCGGGGGACGGGGGGGTAACGACCCGGATCAATGGACGACATATCCGGGGTATCGTCTTGTGCTAACAGCCTTTACGCCACACGCGAGGGATGCCTTCCGAGCCCCGTTGGAACCGGGCAGAGTGTCCGAGAAAAGGGAAAAAGTCGGCTGAAAAAAGCAGCCCTCTCCGGCCGGTCACCCCGGCACATCAATCCCGGCGGGCGGCTTTGCCGTAGATGCACGAGAGCGGCGGGGCCTGGCGGCGGTCGCCGGTGTGGGCTATCGCGTACGGCAGAGGCCCCAGCGTCCGCTCCAGGTAGTCCGTGAACTCACGCACCACGTCGGGGTGTTCCTTGTAGACGTTCACGGATTCTTCCGGATCGTTCTGAAGGTGGTAGAGTTCCTGCCGGTCGCCCTCGCCGGTGGAGTCTATGACCATGTTCCACTCGTCGTCATGGACGCTCACGTTCCCGTACCACGCCGTTATCATCTTCTCCGGTGCTTCGGTGGCGGGGTCCAGGATGTTCCGCCCGTCCAGTTCCAGCTCTGCCTCGGGCTCGACGCCCATCAGGCGGCAGATGGTGGGGAAGATGTCCTGATGCTGCACGAAATCGTCGCGCTCGGTCCCGCCATCTCGGCCGCCCGGCAGCCGGACCACGAACGGCAGGCGAGTGTTGTAGGAATACAACCGGTCCCCGCCCTTGCCGAACCGGTCCTTGTCCCAGAGCTCCGTCCCGTGGTCGCTGGTGAAGATGACGGCGGTGTCCTCCAGCATGTGCATCTGCTCCAGCTTGTCCAGGAAGACGCCCATCCACTTGTCCACAAACGTGACGTAGCCGTAATACAGCGCGCGCGTCCTCTTGATCTCCTCCTCCGTCGGATCGGCCCCGCTGATAAGCTGCGGCTGGATATAGTCCCGGCTTTTCTCCGTGGTGTAGTAAGCGTCCGCGAACTCCGTCGGCGGGTCCCACCGCTCGTGCGGCGCGAAGGAATCAATCCAGAGGAACCACGGCGAGTTCCCGCGGTTCTCCTCCAGCCACGTGCATGCCCGGCGGAAGACTCGCGGCGTCAGGTAGTCCTCCTCGGTCTGGCGGTCCAGCATGTTCAGCAGATACTGCGTCAGCGTCGGCCAGCATTCCAGGTCGTTCTTGCCCTCCGGGTGATAGGGAGACACGTCCACCTCGGACAGCGGCCCGCTGCGCACGGGGTCGCCCTCCTGCCCGCGGATGAAGCTCCAGGAGCAGAAGCCCCTGGTAAAATTCTGGGTCGGCTTGAACATGTGGTAGGTGTCCCCCACCAGGCCGGTGACGACCCCGTTCTCCAGCAGGCACTCGCTGAGCATCGTCTGCTCGTCCGGCACCCTGTGCCAGCCCGGGATGGCGGGCGTCAGGCCCCGGCTGCCCATATCGAAACGCCATGGGAACGAGCGTTTTCCCGTCAGGCACGTGCGCCGGGCCTGGATGGTGGGCAAACCCTCGGCGTAAGCGTTGGTGAAGTTGATGCCCTCTTGGCACAACCGGTCCAGGTTCGGCACCCGCACCACATCGTGCCCGATCATGTCCGCCCGAAAAGTGTCACAGCAGATCACCACGCAGTTCATCCGGCTCTCCCTGGCTCATCGACAGGCTTACGCATGACTTCCGCCGGGCCATGGAATGCCCCGTTCCTGAATGGAACAAACGGCCCGTGGAGGCACAATACCGCCGCAGCCGAAAGGTATCAACGGGAAAACCGCCCGTTGGCGGTCAGCCCCAGAGCTTGACGATCACCAGGCCGGCCATGATGGCCAGCGTGGCCGGCAGGCGCACGGCGACGCCTTTCTCCCGATAGAACCGCAGCGCCACCACCACGCCCAGCACGATGCTGAACTGCCGGAACGCCAGCAGATAGCCCGTGTGCGGTGAGAGCTGATAGGCCCAGAGGACCAGTGAGTAGCCCCCCAGCCCCAGCAGCGCGGCCACAGCGGGTCCGGTCCATCCGGGTCCCTGCTCCACCGGTTCCGGCCTGCAGAACGGCCACAGTACCGAGTAGCTCGTGCACGCCCCGATGTGGAACAGCGCGCAGTAGATCAGCGCGCTCCCCGGCCCCTGCCGCACCGCCTCGGCCGCCAGTTTGTCCAGCATGGTAAACGCCACGATGGTCCCGGCGGTCAGCAGTATCCACAGGATCGCCCGGCCGAGGTAGTGCTTCACGTGCAGCTCGCGGTAGGAGTGCTGCGGCGCCAGCACGCACCCTGCGGTCACCAATCCCATACCGAGCCAGCCGATGGAGCTGGGAGCCTGGCCGCGCAGAACGTCAATCCCCGCAACCATCAGCACGGGCAAGGCCCGGGCCACGGGATAGACCACCGAGAAGTCCGACGATCCGTAGGCCAGCGCCAGGAACAGGAAGTAGAACCCGCAGATCAGCCCGGACGGAATCACGCACATCCACGCGCGCAGCGGGAACGAGTGCGGCAGCAGCAGCCCCACCCCGATCAGCACCAGCGCCCCCGGCACCGCCAACAGCAGCATCCGCCGCATGAACAGAAGCTCCTGCCGCCGGCGCTTCGCCAGCAGGTTCCAGCCGGCGTGCATGAAACACGAGATCAGTATCAGCGCTATGGGCAAGAGGGACATCCGCCCCGCTCCGTCAGTGTGAAAGGACCGTCCTGAAGGTCCCACAGCATAGACGCCCCGCCCCGCCCTTGCAAGCAGAGGGGCCGCCCGCTGGGCGGCTTGGAAGAATGCGATGCATTTTTCGCGACTCTCGGAGGGGTCGTTGGTATTCCGGCGCAGCCTTCCCACGGACTCCATAGCCCGGAGCGCGGCGGAGTTTGGGCTGAGGCTGTTGCCGCACCCTCGGAACGGCCCCCTCCGATTGTCATTGCGAGCGGGCCGGGAGGCCCGCGCGGCAACCTCGCCGTTCTGTTCCCTCAACACGAGACACGGACACGGCACGGACTTTGTGGGCTACACGGTGCCCGGCCTTCGCGCGCCCGACTTTGGCACGGCGCCCCGTTCGTGTTGTAATGGGTGCTCGCGCGACCACACAAGGACCGGAGACACACATGCCGGAGAATTACATCAAGTTCCTGGGCACCGCCGGGGCGCGGTTCGTCATGGCGAAGCAGTTGCGCTACTCGGCCGGCACCTTCCTGTCCCTCGCCGGACGCAACATCATGCTCGACCCCGGCCCGGGCACGCTGCTGCGCTGCTCGCGCTGCAGGCCCAAGATAGACCCCACCAACCTGGACGCCGTCGTGCTGACCCACATGCACATTGACCACTCCGGCGACGTCAACGCCGTGCTGGACGCCATGACCGCGGGCGGGTTCAACTCGAAGGGCACCCTTTTCGCGCCGGAACAGTGCCTGGAGGGTGAAGACGCCGTGGTGCTCAGATACCTCCACGACGCCATCGAGAGCATCCAGACCCTGGAGCCAAAGAGCGATTACTCCGTTGAGGGCCTGGAGTTCTCCACGTCCGTGCGCCACCACCACACCGCCGAGACGTACGGCGTGATCTTCCGGCCCGACGGCCTGCCGTCCGTCGGCTTCCTGGTGGACACGAAGTATTTCGACAGCCTGGCCGATGCCTACGCCGACGCCGACGTGCTGGTGATAAGCGTCGTGCGCCACGAGGCCCACCCCGGCGGCAAAGTCATGCACCTGACCCTGGAGGAGGCGCGGGACATCATTCAATCCATCCAGCCGCGCAAGGCGATAATGACCCACTTCGGCATGACCATGCTCAAGGCCAAACCTTGGGAGTTGGCCGAGGAGATGAGCCAGGACCTGGGCCTCGACATCCAGGCCGCCTCCGACGGCCTGACCCTGGACCTGGCAGAGGACCTGTAGCCGCAGCCGCCAAACTTACGCGCCGTTACAGGGCCGCGGGGTCCTGCCCCCAATGTCATTGCAAGCGGCCGCCAGGCCCCGCGGCAATCTCCCCGTTCCGCCACACGCCACTATCTACATCGCTATTCTCCGCGAGACACAGTTGAAGGCCGGTCACGGGGTGTTCGGACTCGCCGAATTGCATCACCGATACTCCCGAGCTCCCGCTATCTCACTCGGGGCTTTCTCTTCTTGACTGAAGGCCTCCCCAACCTAACAATGGAGCGCATGGCAGAGGTAGACGACATACTGGAGCGCGTTGAGAACGCCATCTGCAAAGACGAGGTCTGGCGAGCCAAGGAGATACTGCGGGGCAACATTGGGAACAGCGGCTTCTCGCCCCGCCTCTACGAACGTTATGGCGAGCTCTTGCTGAAGCTCGGCGAACGCTACGAAGCGGGGAAGTACCTGTTCCTCTCGGGGGAACGCAATCAGGAATACGAGGGGGCGATATCGCTCTTCCTGAACCGCCACAGCAGGGCTCCTTCAACAGACATCGTCCGGCAGTTTCCGCGCGGCGCGCGGCTCCAGGAGGTGTCGTACTATCCTGAACCATTGAGATCAGACCTGCGCACACTTGGCATCCCAGGACGGCTTCCGGTCCCACGTACTGGGCCTCGGAAGCGTGGTGGCAAGACAACGATTCCGGCCAAGCTCGGATGCTGCCTCGCACTCCTCGCACTCGCAGTAGTCGTAGTTCTGTCACTAATTGGCTTGGGCGTTGTGTTGACCTGGATGTTCGGACACCCGAGATACTTCGGGTAGGCATGCTGCCTCGGTTGCCCGATGCCCCTTCACCCGCTGTCCTTCCTTCCCCGCCAATTCCTCCCAACACCGGACAATGACTTGGCAGTAGAGCGCGTCAGTCTTTGCCCTGCCTGCCAAAGGAAAAGCCCGACGCACGGAGACACCACGTCTCCGCGCCATCGGGCTTGATCATTCAACGTCCGCTGGCGTGTCTCAGCGGACCGGAGTCGTCATCGGCTTTCAGCGAATGGACTATGCCACCGAGATCAGGGGGGGCGGAGCCGCCTTAGCGCTACTCTCCCCGCCCTCAAAAACGATGTCAATCACGTCTGCTACCGCCCTGTATCCGATCTTGCGATAGATGCTGTTGGACGTCGGGTTGCTCAAGTCCGTGTATAGCGTGCAGAATTCCTTGCCCTCGTCGAGGATATTCTGGGACAGGGCCGCAACCACAGCCGTCCCGTAGCCCTGCCGCCTATGCTCCGGCGGCGTATAGACGTGGCAGATTGCCCAGCCACGCGGCGTCGGACGCGTCCGCCCGGCCATCGCCCGCGGCACCCCGTCAATCCAGAGGAACATGTCGCCGCGCATGAGCACACCTTCGGCCGCCCGCACGGACCGCTCGTGCTGATCGTCGCCAAAGATGTCCTCGTGGAAGAAGTGCGCCCATCTACGGGCCAATCCCAGATGCTCACGAGTCGCACGCTCGAACCGGCCAGCGGGATACGTCGGGTGGAACACACTACGCAGTTCATAGACCCGCTGGCGCATGCCCTCCCGCCGACGCGCAACCGTCTGACGACACCAGCCGGAGGCGAATGCCGTTGCCACGGGCTCCGGCGCCATCACCCCTGGGACCCGCCACGGTCCACGCGTGAGGCCGCGAGCCACCAGGCTCAGAGTGCCCTCCCCGACATCTTCTACCGCGTGGAGCAGGAGCTTGCGGGGAGGGGTCATAACGGCGGCGACTCGGAGGTCTTCAGCCGAACCAACAGTCGCCAGGTAAGGGGCGCTACCGTATGCGCCTGGGTCGTCGGCCAGCCGCATGCAGATACCGAGAATTAGCCCGTTAACGCACTCGTGTTGCTCCAGCGTCGTGCGGGCCACGGACAGAAAGCTCTCGGCGCTCTTGTGCTCTGTGTAGATCATACGTGTTCGTCGGGCGACAATACTTGGGTCGTTCAGCCCATGCTTTGTGCTATCGGCGCGGACAGCGCGCCATCGGCCTTGATCACTCAACGCCCGCTGTCATACTTCAGCGGACCTGAGTCGTCAACGCCTACGAAACTGAAAGGTCAGCGGTGCGGCTTGTCCTCAGCCGTTGGAACCAATGGTCCAACGCCCTGCTTGTCGGCTTCGCTCTTGTGCGCTCTGGTCGCCATGAAGGTGGACATGTAGCGTCCCAGCAAGTCATGATCCTCCGGACAGCAGCGATCCTCATAGAACCCGACGTTGACGAAGCCACATTCTATCTGCCCGCCGATCAAACCGTCGAGTGTGTGGCCAAACTCCAGCGGCGTGCCTTCTCGTCTGCGCTGTGCCAGGTCCTCGGCCGAGAGCGATTCCGCTTCTGAATACGGAAGAACATTCGCGACAATAAGTTCCCCGCGCTCGTAGGCTGCGCCGTCAAACACGTGAACCGCGGGATTATCGAATCCTGACACCAGACATGCACCAGGCCGAAGTACTCGATAGGCTTCTCGCCACACGGGCTTGACCTCCGGCACGAACGTATTAGAGACCGGATGGACGACCAGGTCGAATGTCTTGTCTGGAAAGCAGGCCAGATCCCGCATGTCTCCTTCGACGGTCTGCAGTTGAAGCCCATCTCTCTCGGCAACTTGCCGGTCCTGCTCAAGCTGACGGGGTGAGTTGTCGAAGACCGTCACTTCTGCGCCCGCCGCTGCGAGAATAGGTCCCTGCTGTCCCCCACCGGAGGCCAGACACAGCACGGACGCCCCGGGCAACGGAGGGAACCAGTCTTTTGGCACACGGCGGGTGGGCGTGAGGAATATCTGCCACTGACCGGCCCGCGCGTCTGCGACTTGCTGAGGGGACACGGGTACTGTCCAGGGATTCCGTCCCTCAACCTGGCGTGCCCCCATTTTATGTACCAGTCTCTGTGAGAGAGTTTTGCTGTTTTT
>CAYVBE010000102.1:0-14298 GCA_964448935.1 uncultured candidatus Brocadiaceae bacterium | reverse complement strand
GTCTGAAGCGCCCGCTTCGCGGCCTTCCAATGACGATTTCCCCAACAGTCGTTGGACTGTGCACACCTATTCTTCAAGGCCGTCCCAAACCTATTCAGTCTTGATCCGAACGAAACGCCGGGAGACTCATGTAAGCGGCTTTACGCCCGCGGGAACCGCGCGTAACCGGCCAGGTCCACGGTTCTCCCGGCTCGGCTCCACGGCACATCCAGTTCGGCGGGCAGGGCCGATTCCTCGAAACATCGCGTCAGCACATCCCCCAGCCCTTCCACGAACCGCCGCCGGTCGTCGTCGCCCTCCTCCACCTTCACGATATCGTCGGGGAAGGGCACTATCTGGGCGGATTCCTGCAGGCCGTTCATGCACAGCGTCTGGCCCGAGGCGGCCTCCGGCCCGCAGGCCACCGGATCACCCCCGCGAACGGCATCCAGGAACTGTCGCACCTTGGGCTCTGCGCTGTGGTCGGGGGCGCCGTAGCTCTTCTCGGTTCCGTCCGTAAACCGGGCGACGAACGCGGAGTTCATGTTCTTTGAGGTCACCGTGGCGTTCTCGAACTCGAAGCGGGACACGGGCCCGACCTGCTCCCGCGGGGCGTGCGAGCTGTAGAAGTACACCTCCACCCCGCCATCCGTCCGCGCCCGCAGCGCGGCGGTATCGTAGTTCTGGATGTCGTTGGCGCGGTAGAGTTCGCCGGTCACCTCCACGGGCACGGCGCTGGTGCGTCTCTCGTCGCCCAGGAGGTAGAACATGTTGTGCAGGAAATGCGCGGTGGCGTTGTTCACCGGGCTGTCCAGCACCCACCGGCCCTGCGCGTCCTTCTGCGCGCCGGCCCAGTTGTTGCGCCCGTAATAGCCCTCCGTCCGGGGCCAGAGCACCAGGCAGCTCAGCCTCTTGGGCGTGCCGAGCACACCGTCCCGGATGTCGCGTTTCAGCTCCTGCACGGCGCGGCAGAAGGACCACTGGTATCCCACGCCGAAGCAGAGCCCGGAATCACTGTGAGCACGGACGGCCTGGCGGGCCTCCTGGATCGTGGCGCAGAGGGGTTTCTCGCAGAGCACGTGCGTCCCGTGGGACAGCGCCCGGAGTGACTGCGGGACGTGGAACTGGATGGGCGAGGCGATGAAGGCCGCCTCGGCCCCGTGCTCCGCGTAGAACTCCTCCATGCTCCCGCAGATCGGCACTCCGCGGTCCTCCAGGTCCGGCAACAGCGAGGAGCGCTCCGGCGCGGGATCAACCGCGCCGGTCAGGCACACGTCCAACTCTTCTTCCAGCTCGAACAGCGTGCGCACGTACTGCTGCCCATAGCCTCCGATGCCCACACATAGTGCTCTCATGCTCCCACTTTCCCCTGGTAAGGCCGATCGGTATCGGTGCGGGTGCACCAGTCTATCATCCTCTGCTGCAGGTCCAGGACGACGCGCTGCAGCTCCGGATCGTCCTCCACGCGGTCCCAGAGATTGCGCATCTCGTAGCGGTCGTTCTCCATGTCGTACAGCTCGTTGCCGCCGGTCAGCCGCGTGACGAGCTTCCAGCGTTTTGTGCGCACCATCTTGGCCCGCGCCATGGTCTCGGGGTGCTTCGCGTAGGTCACCTGTTTGCCGCTGCCGCGCGCGTCCTTCGGCATGCGGGCCTGCATTTCCTCCTCGTGGCCGCCGTCGGCAAAGGCCGCCTCGCGGCGCTCCTCGCCCCGCATGATGGACACCAGGTTGCGCCCGTGGATGCCCCAGTCCGGCTCGATGCCCAGCAGACCGAGCAGCGTGCGGGGGAAGTCCACGTGCTGGGTCAGCTCTTCCACCCGCTCCCCCTCCGGCAGGCCGGGCGCCCACAGGATGCAGGGCACGTGCAGCAGGCAGTCGGCCATGCAGGTGTCCCACTTCTCGGGCAGGGCGTACTGCCCGGCGAAATCGCCGTGGTCCACGAAGAAGAGCACGACCGTGTTCTGCAGCAGCCCCTCCGCCTCGATGGCGTCCAGCACGCGGCCGATCAGCATGTCCGTCTTCGTGATCATGCCGTAATAGACCGCCTGGATCTCCCGCAGCAGGGCCTCGGGCGGGTCCTCGCCGCTGCGGACTTCGCGCATCCTGCGCATGTGCAACGGGGCGTTCTCCGGCAGGTCGTGCGGCCAGGGCTGGATGGCGTCGCGATCATACATCGAGTAATACGGCTCTTCGACCGCGTAGGCGGGATGGGGCAGGCTGAGGTTGAGCTGCATGAAGAAGGGCCGCGACCGGTCGCGCACCTCGGTCAGGTAATGGATGGCCTCCTCCGCCCGGTTGTCGTCGCAGAAGCCGGTCCTCGGCTCGGTCTTGCGCCCCCGGTAGTGGAAATCAGTCCCCTCCGGCGTCTCCATCGGCTCCGGCGCGTCCTCCGGCGGCTCGGGCGGGTGCCACTCGCGCTCCAGCATGTGCTGAAAGTAGTCCTCGGTGAAGGACTGGTAATCGGTATACCCGGTGCCTTTCTTGTTGAGCGGATCGCCGTAGACGTTTTCCCAGCAGTGGTTTATACCGAAAAGCGCGGACTCGTATCCGTGCGCCTTCAGCGTGGCCAGCACGTCGGGATGATCGTTGGGCAGATGCTGGTGGATGGTGCGGAAGCCGTCCGTGTGGCAGTAGCGGCCGGTCATGGCCGCGATGCGCGTGGGGACGCACTTGGGGAAGACGGAGAAGTGGCGCATGAACGCCACGCCCTTCTCCGCGAAGCGGTCCAGGTTCGGCGTCCGGCAGTCGGGGTTGCCCATGTAACCGGGGCAGTCGCCCCGCATCTCGTCGGACGTGATCACGATCAAGTTCAGCGGTTCGTCGGGCATTGCCGTTCTCTCCCGTCTATTCACTCTCGATGTCGAAGCGTTCGAACAATCTTTCGCGCAGTTCCTTCTCCACATCGGCGTGGGCGGAGTCCCCGCTCAGGTTGACCTGCTCCGCCGGGTCCTCGGCCAGGTGGTAGAGTTCGTCCATGTCGCCCGGATTGTGGACGTATTTCCACTCCTCCGTCACGACCGCCTGCGTGCCGATGAACAGTTCTTCGTGAATAGGCTCGCCCGTTTCTTCCAGCAGGGGCTGGAAGCAGGCGCCGTCCAGCCGCTCGCGGAAGTCGTGGCCCTCCGGGGTGTAGGGCTGCTCCGCGCCGGCCCAGCGCAGGAAACTCGGCGCCAGATCGCACAGGGACACCAGTTGGTCGCACTGATCGCCGCGGCCCCGCCCGTCCGGCATCCGCACGACGAAGGGCACACGCGCCAGGCTGTCGTAGGCGGTGACCCCCTTCAGCCACAGGTAGTGCTCGCCCAGGTGGTCGCCGTGATCGCTGGTGAAGACGACGATGGTGTTCTCCCACAGTCTCCGCTCCTCCAGGGCGCGGATGATCTGGCCGATCCGGTCGTCGCAGAGCGAGATCGTGCCGTAGT
This sequence comes from uncultured candidatus Brocadiaceae bacterium, assembly GCA_964448935.1. GTDB lineage: Bacteria > Planctomycetota > Brocadiia > SM23-32 > SM23-32 > CAYVBE01. Next base: position 10,898 of record CAYVBE010000102.1, on the reverse strand, counting down.
AGTACGCGATCATGCGCCGCTGGACCGCCTCCGGGATCATGCCGGCGATCTCCTCGCCGGAGGGGCAGAGGTCCGGGTTCTCATAGATGCGCTGCACCTCTTCGGACGGCGCGCCCCAGCCGTGAGGCAGCGGCTCGTTCCGGGCGCAGCGGATGGCGCGGATGCGCTGCCGCAGGGGCTTCTCGTCCAGCTCGGAGGGGTCGCGGTCGGGCAGCGGCACGTCGGCGGGATCGTACATCTCCGCGTAGCGGCCGGGCGGGTCGTAGGGATGATGGGGCGAGCAGAAGGATATCCAGAGGAAGAACGGCCGATCGCCCCGGGCATTCAGGTATTCGACCGCCCGGCGTCCCACGTAGCTGTCCACGTACAGGTCTTCGGCCAGCGGGTGCTTGATGGCGCCGTGCCAGCGGAGGTATTCCTCCTGCAGATCCTCCCGCACCCAGGTCTCGATCTCCTGCTTAGTGTGGCCCTGTTCGGCCAGCCAGTGCCTGTAGTGATCCGTCATGCCCTCGGGGTTGAAGTCGAACTTGCTCTCGGCCAGGTCCTGGTAGTCCAGTGCGATGTCGGCCTCGTTCTCGAACCCCAGGTGGCGCTTGCCGATCAGGCCGGTCTCATAGCCCGCCATGCGCAGCAGCCGGGCGAAGGTGACCGTGCCGGCCTGGATTCCCTTGCGCCTTCCGGTGAAGATGTTCCCGTTCACGCCGTGGGTGGTCACGTGCTGTCCGGTCCACACGGAGGCGCGCGCGGGGGTGCAGAGGGGCTGTGGCGTGTAGGCGCGGGAAAAAACCGTGCCCTCGGCGGCCAGCCGGTCCATGTTCGGCGTCTGGATGACCGGGTCGCCCGCGAACCCGCAGGCGCGCGCGTTCTGCTCGTCGGTCGTGATCAGCAGTATGTTGGGTGGCATGGCGTTCCTCGGCAAAGGGCTGACGACGAACGAAGCTGCTTTTTAACACGGGTGCCGCCCCGTGACAACTCGATCGCCGGCAGCGGGAAAAACCCTCACGCGCCCGGCTCCGCCGGTTGACAGGCCCGTCGGCCCCCGGATAGCATGGCGAAGGTCCGAAATACCCCACGCAGGAGGCCAAAATGGCTGATCGCATTCGTATCGGCGTTCTGGGACTCGTGCACGACCACATCTGGGACAATCTGAACCATCTGCCTGCCCTGGAGGACGTGCAGCTCGTCGCGGCCGCCGACCTCAATAAGCCGCTGCTGGAGCAGTTCAGCTCGCGCACCGAGTGCGAGAAAACCTACACCGACTTCGAGGAGATGCTCGACAAGGAAGACCTCGACGCAGCCTTCGTCTATGGCACCAACCGCACCACGGCGGACCTGGTGGACCTGGCCGCCGAGAAGCGCCTGCACGTGATGTGCGAGAAGCCCATGGCCAGCAGCCTTGACGTGGCCGACCGCATGTTGACCGCCGCCCGGCGGGCCGGCGTGCTGCTGATGATCAACTGGCCCATCGCCTGGTCCCCCGGCGTCTGCCACGCTTACGATCTGGTCTGCGAGGGCGCCATCGGGCGCGTCTGGCAGCTGAAGTGGCGCGGCGGCCACTGCGGGCCCAAGGAGCTGGGATGCAGCGAGTACTTCTACGAATGGCTCTACGACCCGATTGAGAACGGCGGCGGCGCGCTGTTCGACTACCTGGGATACGGCGCCAGCCTGGCCCGCCTCTTCATCGGGGTCCCCGCCCGGGTGACCGCCATCGCCGGCCGACTGGTCAAGGACTACATCCCGGTGGATGACAACGCGATCGTGGCGCTGGAGTACCAGGACGCCAACGCTGTGATCGAGTGCACCTGGACGGAGCCCGTTCCCGGTCGGCCGCCGCACGACGTGATCCTCTACGGCACGGAAGGCGTCATGTTGGCCAGCGGCAAATCGGTGAGAATCTACAAACGGGGCGAAGACGACCAGGAGATCGAACCCCCGGCCCTCAAGGCGCCGCGGCGCAACGGACCCGAATACTTCGTCCACTGCATCCGCAACGGGCAGCCCATCGAGGGCATCTGCAGCCCGGAGAACGCCCACGACGCCCAGGAGATCATGGAAGCGGCGCGGCTGTCCGTGCTGACGGGCCGGCACATCTCACTGCCGCTGGTGGACCACCTCTACAGCTTTTGAGGCCCCCGGCAGAGCGCATGGCGGATGACGACTGCATAGCCACGATAGCCGACATCCTGCCGTTCCGCGCCGAACGTACGCCTCGGGCGACGGCCCTGCAGTACCTCGACGGCAACGGGCGCCTGCGGGAGGCCACCTTCGCGGAACTGCACCGGGACTCGCAGGGGTTCGCGGGGCGCCTGTACGAGATCGGCGTGCGCCCCCGGGACCGCGTCGCCATCCTGCTGCCCAACTCACCCCGCTGGGTGACCGCCTACTACGGCGTCGTGCGGCTGGGCGCCGTGGCGGTGCCGCTGGAGCACGGTATGCTGGCGGACGACCCCGACCGCCTGGCCTTCGCGCTGGAGCACGCCGAGGTGACGGCCGCCGTCTGCCGCCCGCAGGACGCCGATGCCGTCGGGGAACTGGGCGATGTCCCGACCGTGGATCCCGAAGAGCGCGCGGACGAGGTGCCGTCCCAACCGGACGTCGAGCCCTCGGACGTTGCCCAGATACTCTACACGTCCGGCACGACGGGCCCGAAGAAGGGCGTCGTGCTGACGCACCGGAACATCATCTTCGAGGTGCGCAAGTGCCGGACGCGCTTCGGTGTGCGTGAAGACGACTGCCTGCCGGCCCTGCTGCCGTTCCATCATGCCTACCCGCTGACCACCACCATCGTTGTGCCGCCCTTCGTGGGCGCCCGCATGGCGGTCGGTGACATCCGAGACCGCCGCGCGCGCGACCTGCTGCGCCGCTGCCGTCCCACCGTGCTGATCGGCGTACCGCGCGTCTTCGAGTCCATGCTGGAGGGCATCCGCCGGAAGGCCCGACGCATCGGTCGGGGGCGGCAGTTGGAGCGGGCACTCCGCCTCTCGGCCGGTGCGAAGAAGTGGACCGGCCTGAACGCGGGACGGCTGATCTTTCGGCGGCTGCACCGCGAGATGTTCGGCGGACTGCAGCTCCGCTTCGCCGTCACCGGGGGCGCGCACATAGCCCCTCGGGTGCTGCGGGAGTTCTTCGCGCTGGGCATCCCACTGATCCAGGGCTGGGGCATGAGCGAACTTTCACCCGTGGCGGCGGTGCAGGAGTTCGACGCCCGCCGCTTCTACCTCACCCGGTTCTACGAGCGCAAGTCCGGCTCTATCGGCACGCCGCTGGACGGCACGCGCATCTCTTTCGTGCCCGCCGAGCGGGCCGGAATTGCGGGCGACCCCCGGCACGGCGGGGAGGTAGTCGTCAGCGGCGAGCATGTGATGCAGGGCTACCTGAAGGACCCCGAGAGGACGCAGCGCCAGATGCTGGGCGACGCCGTGCGCAGCGGCGACATCGGCCGGCGCGACAAGGACGGTCACCTCTACATCGTGGGGCGCACCAAGCACGTCATCGTGCTGCCCAGCGGCAAGAAGGTATTCCCCGAGGAGGACCTTTACGACCCGCTGAGCGACTGCGACACGCTGGACGAGTTCGCCGTCCGCCCGATCACCGGGCCCCACGACGAGGAGAAGATCGGTATCATCATCCGTCCGGACCCTGACTCCACGCGGGATGCCCGGACGATGGGCGATCTGTATGACCGGATCAAGCGCGAGATAGACTGCGCGTTGGAGGGCCGCCCGGGCTACTTGCGCCAGTATGACTTCTGCCTGACCGAGTGGTGCGGCCGGGAGTTCGCCGAACTGGAGAAGAACACCATGGGCAACCCCTTTCCCCTGCGCAACCCGTTCGAGCCCGACCGGGCCTACAGCCGCATGAAGGACAGCGACGAACCGGCGCCCTGGGCGGAGGAATGAAGAGCAGTTCGCCGGCCCGAAGGCCCCGCGCGTGAGTGCGCACCACCTTCCGGTCTGCTAAAATGACTGAATTGACCGGTCCCCTCGGAGGCCACCGGGGAACCCGCAAACGCTGAGGCATGCCCGATGACCACCGCCAACGCCATACGCGCCCGCGGCGTGCGGGTGCACAACCTGAAGGACATAGACGTGGATGTCCCGCGGGGAAAGTACGTGGCGATCACCGGGGTGAGCGGCAGCGGCAAGTCCAGCCTGGCCCTCGAGACCCTCTACGCGGAGGGGCAGCGGCGCTACGTCGAGTCCTTCAGCACCTACGCCCGACAGTTCCTGGAACGGATGGACAGGCCGGACGTGGACAGGGTGGAGAACATCCCGCCGGCCATCGCCATCGAGCAGAAAAACCCCGTCAAAAGCCGCCGCTCCACCGTAGGCACTGCCACGGAGCTGAACGACTACATGCGGCTGCTCTGGGCGCGGGTAGGGCGGGTCTTCTGCCCCGTGTGCGACCGCGAGATCGAGGCGCACACACCGGCCCACATCGCCCGGGAGGTGCTGGACCTGCGCGAGGGCACCCGGTTCATGGTGAGCTTCCCCCTGACCCTCAGCGAAAAGCTGACTGTGGAGGAGCAGGCGGAGCGCATCCGGGAGATGGGTTTCGTGCGCCTGCTGGTGGACGACGAGGTGCTGGACATCACCTCCTCCGATGATATTCCGGTCGAGGGCCGCTCGGAGGTGGAGGTGATCGTGGACCGGCTGGTGGTCGGTCCGGACACGCGCGGCCGACTGATTGAAGCCGTCGAGACCTGCTATCGCCTGGGCAAGGGGCGCTGCCGGGTCCACGCGGTGGACGGGCCGACGCTGCGGTTCAACAACCGCCTGGTCTGCGCCGAGTGCGGCCGCGAGATGCCGGAGCCGGCGCCGCAACTCTTCTCCTTCAACAGCCCGCTGGGGGCGTGCGAGAACTGCTCCGGCTACGGCGCCGTTATCTCCATCAGCCGCCAGCGCGTGGTGCCCGACCCACGCAAGACCCTCCGTCAGGGCGCCATAGCCCCCTGGACCACCGACTCCACCGAGGAGTGCATGGAGCAACTGCTGGAGGGTGCGCCCAAGGCAGAGATCCCCCTGGACGTGCCGTGGGAGGACCTGGAGGGCCGGCAGCGGGACGCCGTGTTCGAGGGCACCGAACACTTCTACGGCGTGCTGGACTACTTCGACTGGCTGGAGAGCAAGAAATACAAACTCCACGTGCGCGTGCTGCTGAGCCGCTACCGCAGCTACCTGACCTGCCCGGACTGCGGCGGAACCCGGCTGTGCCCGGAGGCGCGGGCGGTGCGGGTCTCCGGCCGGAACATGGCGGAGGTCAACGGCTTCACCATCGGCCGGGCGCTGCGGTTTTTCCAGGATGAGATCGAGCTGTCCGACGAAGAAAAGGAGATCAGCGCGCTGCTGCTGCGGGAGATACGCAGCCATCTGGACTGCCTGCACAGGATCGGCCTGGATTACCTGACCCTGGACCGGCTGACGCGCACACTGAGCGGGGGCGAGATGCAGCGCGTGAACCTGGCCACCAGCCTGGGCAGCGCCCTGGTCAACACCCTCTACATCCTGGACGAGCCCAGCATCGGCCTGCATCCCCGCGACGCCGACCGGCTGATCGGCATCCTGAGCAATCTGCGCGACGCCGGCAACACCGTGGTGGTGGTCGAGCACGATCGGCAGATCATCGAGGCGGCCGACCACGTGATTGACCTGGGCCCGCGTGCGGGCGGTCGCGGCGGGGAGGTGGTCTACGCCGGCCCCGTGGACGGCCTGGAGGAGTGCGAACGTTCGGTCACGGGCGCCTACCTGCGCGGGGAACTGCGCATACCCGTTCCGGAAGAGCGCCGCAGCCCCGGCGGCGAGGAGATCGTGATACGCGGCGCCCGGGAGCATAACCTGAAGGACATCACCGTGCGGTTCCCCCTGGGCCTGTTCACCTGCGTGACGGGCGTCAGCGGAAGCGGCAAGAGCACCCTGGTGCAGGACACACTCTACGGAGCCGTCAAGCGCCGCAAGCCCGGCGGCTACGCCGAACTCATCGGCGAGCACGACGAACTGGTCGGTGACGACCTGGTGGACGACGTGACCATGGTGGACCAGTCGCCCATCGGCAAGACGCCCCGCTCAAATCCCGTGACCTACCTGAAGGCATACAGCTACATCCGAAAGCTGTTCGCCGGGACCCGCGAGGCGCGCATCCGCAACCTGGACCAGGGGACGTTTTCGTTCAACACCGCCGGCGGCCGGTGCGAGCACTGCAGCGGCACGGGCAGCATCAAGGTGGACATGCAGTTCCTGGCCGACGTGTACGTGACCTGCGACCGCTGCGGGGGTCGCCGTTTCCAGGACAATATTCTGGAGATAAAATATCGGGGCCGGTCCATCTACGACGTTCTGCAGATGACGGCGGACGAGGGGCTGCGGTTTTTCGGCGACCAGAAGCCCATCGCCGACCGGCTGCGCTACCTGTCCAGGACCGGCCTGGGATACATCCGGCTGGGCCAGCCGGCCACCACGTTGTCCGGCGGCGAGGCCCAACGACTAAAGCTGGCCTCTCACATCGCGGGCAGTTCGCAGGAAAGGCATCTGTTCCTGTTCGACGAGCCCACGGTGGGGCTGCACTTCGACGACATCCGCAAGCTGCTTTCCTGTTTTCAGGCTCTGGTGGAGCGCGGGCACACCGTTATTGTTGTGGAACACAACCTGGATGTTATAAAGTGTGCAGACTGGGTGATTGACCTTGGGCCCGAGGAAGGCGCCGAAGGCGGGCGGGTCGTGGCGGCAGGGCCGCCGGAAACGGTGGCCGCCTGCGCGCAGAGCCACACGGGCCGGTTCCTGAGCGGCGTGCTCGGGCCGGGCAAGAGTCAGGATTAAGGGCGAGAGGAGGCGATGCTGTTCGACCGAGCGGAGCAATTGTTCGTCTACGCGTTCGCGCGGACCGTCTTCACCTGTCTCCGCGTCTTGCCCTGGGAGACGGGCAGAAAGGCGTGCCGAAGCCTGGGACGGCTCTTTTTTCGGCTGGACCGCAGCCATCGCAAGGCAAATGCGATCGAGAATCTGTGCCGGGCGTTCCCCGACGCCGGCCGGTCCGAGGCCAGGAGGCTGCTCCGGGCGTCTTACGCCCACCTCATGAGTTCCGTTCTGGATGCGCTGCACTTCGTGCGCCTGGTGGGTCGGCGGCCCCTCGAGTCCCTGCTGGAGACCGAGGGTTTCGAGAAACTGCCAGATGCGTCGTGCGGGCTCGGGGTGATGTTCGTCACCGGCCACATTGGCCACTGGGAAGTCATGGGCGCCGCGGCGGCGGCCCTGGGCTACCCCGTGTGGACGATGACGCGCCCTTCCCGCAACCCTTTCCTGCGCCGTTACGTCGCCCGGCTGCGCAGCCAGACCCACCAGCACACCTTGCACAGGCATGGCTCCCTGCGCAGGATGCTCCAACTGCTGCGGACGGGCCGGCACGTGGCCCTGCTGATAGACCAGGATGCGCGCAGGCACGGGGTGTTCGTAGATTTCTTCGGCCGGCAGGCAAGCACGACGCCTTTGCCTGCGGTCATTGCCCTGCGCACGGGAGCGCCCGTCGCCTTCGTGCACGCCCGCCACGTGCCGGGGTGCAACCGCTTCTGCGTGACCGTCGAGGACGTGGTGTGGCCGGACCCCGAGGCGGGGAGACGGGGGGAAATCCACCGCATCACAGAGCGTATCACGCGCGACCTGGAGGAGGTGGTGCGCCGGGCGCCCGAGGAATGGCTCTGGCTCCACAGACGCTGGAAAACCGATCCCGACAAACACAACAGGAAAATGAACCTGCCCCGCACGGAGCGCGGCGGTGAAGAATGATGCGGGGGCAACCATGACTGACATGGCGGTAGTGATGGCAAGGGGGCTGGGCACGCGCATGCAGCGCGAACAGGACGGTCTGGAACTCGACGCGGCCGCGGCGCGCGTGGCCGAGAAGGGCCTGAAGGCGCTGATACCTCTGAACGGCCGCCCGTTCCTGGATTATCTGGCCGACGGCCTGCTCCGGGCGGGCTTCAGGCGCATCTGCCTGGTCGTCGCGCCCGATGCGGACGAGATGCGCCGCGAGGCCCGTCGCATCAGCGCGGCCAGCGGGGCGCGGGTGGAGTGCGCCGTGCAGGAGAAGCCACGGGGCACCGCGGACGCCGTGAGGGCGGCCGAGGGCTTCGTGGGCGGTGAGGAGTTCCTGCTGACCAACGGGGACAACGTGTTCGCCGTGGAGGACCTGCGCCGCATGGCCGACCTGCCGGACGGCCGCTGCGCGGTGGGTGCCTTCGACCGGGACGAACTGGCCCGGCGAGGCAACATCGCCCCGGAGCGGGTCAAGAGCTTCGCCGCCCTTTCGCTGGGCGATGACGATGAGCTGTGCGCCATTGTGGAGAAACCGGAGAACCCGGAACGGTTCGCCCGCGACGGGCGGCTGCTGGTCAACATGAACCTTTACCGCTTCACGCCCCACATCTTCGAATACTGCCGCGCCGTCCAGCCGGACCCGCAGCGCGGCGAGCTGGAGTTGACCACCGCCGTGACGGACCTGATCGCAGACGGGAAGGTGCCCTTTGACGTGGTGCCCTGCCGGGGCGCCGTGCTGGACCTCACCGGGCGGACGGACATCCCCCGCGTCGAGCGCGCCCTCGAAGGCCGCGAACTGAGCTTCTGAACGCCCCTGCCGCGTCGTTTGGCCGATCCCGGCACATGGATTAGAATATGTGGTCGGGGTGAGGCGGTTCCAATCGTTCGATCCACGAGGTAGCCATGAGCGAACAGTATGATTTTGACGTTGCCGTGATCGGTTCCGGACCGGGAGGCTACGTGGCCGGCCTTCGCGCCGCCCAGCGCGGTGCGAAGGCGTGCGTCATCGAGAAAGGAAGGACGGGCGGCGTCTGCACCAACGTGGGCTGCATACCCACCAAGGTGCTCTGGCAGAGCGCCCGGATGCTGCGGCAGGCCCGTCGCGGGGAGGAGTTCGGGCTGGAGGGCCTCGACCCGCAGGTCAACTACGGGACCGTGGCGGAGCGTCGGGACGAGATCGTCGGCCGGCTTGGCAAAGGAGTGCGCGGCCTGCTGTCGGGGAACGACGTGGGGCTGATCTCCGCCGAAGCCACCTTCCAGGACCCCCACACGTTGGCGCTTGAGGGCGAGGACGACCGCGAGAAGCTCACAGCCGAGACCATCATCATCGCAACCGGCTCCAGCGCCATCGAGCTGCCCGACCTGCCGTTTGACCACGAGGTGATCATTGACAGCTCCGACGCCGTGAACGCGGACACGCTGCCCGAGTCCGTCATCATCGTGGGCGGAGGCTACATCGGGGTGGAGTTCGCCAGCATCTACGCGGCCTTCGGCTGCCGGGTCACCATAGTGGAGATGCTGGACAGCCTGCTGCCGCTGATGGACGCAGACTGCTCCCGAGCCATGACCAAAGCGCTGAAGAAGGCCGGCGCCGATGTCCGGGTGGATACGCGCGTGGAAGAAGCGGAGGCGGCGGACGACGGCGTCTGCGCGAAGCTCTCCGACGGGGAGGAGCTGACCGCCGAGAAGATGCTCGTCTGCGTCGGGCGCAGACCCGACTGCTCCGGCCTGGGAATCGAGCAGGCCGGGCTGGAAGCCGCCGAGAACGGCGAGATACCGGTCAACGAGCACATGCAGACCTCGGTGCCGCACATCTACGCCGTGGGCGACGTGGCCGGCGACCCACTGCTGGCGCACATGGCCAGCCACGAGGGCGTTGTGGCCGCGGACCACGCCACCGGCACCCTGACCGCCGCCATGGACTGCCGCCTGGTGCCGGCCTGCGTGTTCGCCTTCCCGGAGATCGCCACCATCGGCCTGACCGAGGCGGAGGCGCGGGAGACGACCGACGAGGTGAACGTGAAGCGGTTCCCGTTCCAGGCGCTGGGCAAGGCCCACATCGTGGGCGAGACGGACGCGTTCGTGAAGGCCGTCACCGACGCCTCGACCGGCCAGTTGATCGGCGTCCACATCTGCGGCCCGGAGGCCAGCTCGCTGCTGGGGGAGGCGTGTGTGGCGCTGAAGCTGGAGTGCACCGCCGACGAACTGGCCGACACCATCCACGCCCACCCCACGCTGGCCGAGAGCCTGCACGAGGTGGCCGGCGGACTGGTCGGAATGCCCGTCAACTGGAGAGGGTGAGTGAGCGACGCCCACCAGAGCCGCCCGAAGCTGTACGTCGAGGGGCCGCGCACGCTGGACTACGACGCAGCCTTCGAACTGCAGCTCGACCGGCGAGAGCGGTGCCTGGAGAGCGAAGGGCGGCGGAATTACCTGCTGCTCGTCGAGCATACGCCGGTCATCACCGTGGGGCGCTCCGGCAGCCGCGCCGACGTGCTGGCCGACAGTGAACTGCTGGACCGGAGGGGCGTCCGTGTGGTGGAGACCAACCGGGGCGGGCAGGTCACGTTCCACGGGCCGGGGCAACTGGTGGTCTACCCAATCGTGGACCTCAAGCTGCGCGGGCGCGATCTGCACCGCTACCTGCGCGACCTGGAAGCCTGGCTGATCGGGCTGTGCGGGGAGTACGGCGTCCCCGCGCACGCCGACGGGCCGCACACGGGAGTCTGGGTGGAGGGGCGGAAGATCGCCTCCATCGGCATCGCCGTCCGCCGCTGGGTCGCCTATCACGGCGTCGCCCTGAACGTGAGCGTTGACCTGGATTACTTCCGGCTGATCGTGCCCTGCGGGGTGCCCGAGGTGGAGATGACGTCGCTGGAGCGCGAGATGGCGCGGGCGCCCTCGTCGGAAGATGTGGCGGAGAGAGCGGCGGAGACCTTCGCCGAGCGGTTCGGTATGGAGGCGGTCAAGACAGCGACACCGGAGGTGGCCGCCCGATGAAGACAACGCGCAGGTTCCCGCCCTGGCTTAAGAAGAGGCTGCCCGCCCCCGCGCGGACGGAGCGGGTGCGCAACGTGCTGTGCGGGCTGGGGC
>CAYVBE010000101.1:0-14351 GCA_964448935.1 uncultured candidatus Brocadiaceae bacterium | reverse complement strand
GGACTTGAACCCCTCGGCCTCCACCCAGACGAATCTGTTTTCCGCGGCGGACGCGCAACCGGAACCGGCGAGTGCAGTCACGAAAACCAGCAACAGGCCCAGCGACAGACGGAGGGAACTCCAGCGCAGCATGACCGATTCCCTTCTATAGTGTGGTTGTGTCCTCGGCGGACTCATGCGATGGGGCAGAACAACGGGCGAGTTATCTTCACAAGATCATCTCCGTGCCCGACTACCCGGGAGTGTAACACCATTCCCCGATCGCTGCAACCCCAAGGACAGCACGGTCAGACCGGGTTTGATCATAGCGGCATTGCGGTCGGGAGGGCCGGGAAACTCAAGGCTTGCGTCTGTCGATCACGCGCACTGCCTTGCCCTCGGGTCTGGGTAGCGAACCGGGCTCCACCAAAGTTACCTTTGGTCGCAGTCCCAGGTTCTCGCTCAGGTGGTCACGAATCTGCTCCTCGAAGCGACGCAGGTCCTTCATCTCGTCGGAAAGCAGTTCCTCGGTGATCTCGATCCTGACCTCCATCGTGTCCAGCGCCCCCTGCCGGTCCACGATGATCTGGTAGTTGGGGCTGGTGCCTTTCAGTTCCAGGAAGGCATGCTCGATCTGGGTGGGGAACACGTTGACGCCGCGGATGATCAGCATGTCGTCGGTGCGGCCGGAGACGCGGGCCATGCGCCTGGATGTGCGGCCGCACTCGCAGGGCTCGTCAATCAGACGGGTGATGTCCCGCGTCCTGTAGCGGATGACCGGCAGCGCCTCGCGGGTCAGGTTTGTGATGACGAGTTCGCCTTTCTCGCCGGGCGGCAGCACGTCCCCGGTGTTGGGGTCTATGACTTCCGGGTAGAAGTGGTCCTCGAAGATGTGGAGGCCGTCGCGGGCCGGGCACTCGCCGCTGACGCCGGGCCCCACCAGTTCGCTGAGGCCGTAGTTGTCGTAGCCGGCCAGCCCGTAGGAATCCTCCATCTGGGCCCTCATGTGGTCGGACCAGGGCTCGCCCCCGAAGCAGCCGGTCCGCAGCCGGGTGTCCTGCCGCAGGTCTATACCCAGTTCCCGTGCTGTCTCGCATAGATACAGGGCATAGGACGGCGTGCAGACGATGTGGGTGGTGCCCAGGTCCCGGATCAGTTGCAGGTGGCGCCGTGTGTTGCCCGCGGCGGCCGGTATTACCTGTGCGCCTACGCGCTCAATGCCGTAGTGGAGCCCGAAACCGCCCGTGAACAGGCCGTAGCTGAACGCCACCTGGACGACGGAGTTCTGCCGCACCCCTGCCATGGCCAGAACGCGGGCCACCAGGTCGGCCCAAGTCTGCAGGTCGCGGCGTGTGTAACCCACCACGGTGGCCTTGCCCGTGGTGCCGGAGGATGCGTGTGTGCGCACGACCTCCCGCCGCGGCACGGCGAACAGCCCGTAGGGGTAGTTGTCCCGGAAGTCGTCCTTGGTGGTGAAGGGCAGTCGCCTGACGTCCTGAAGGGCGCGGACATCGTCCGGTTCCACGCCCGCAGCCACCATCTTGCGACGGTAACAGGGAACATGGGCGTAGACGCGCGCGACCGTGGTGCGCAGCCGCTCAAGCTGAAGGGCGTAAAGCTGTTCGCGAGGCATGGCCTCGTATTGGTGGTCCCACATGTACATCAGCCGTCTCCCCGCTTATTCGCCGAGCACGTCCACCTTGCGAAGGACCGAGAATCCGGCCTCTTGCAGTGCCTCAATCGCCGCCTCGTTATCCTCGAATCGGAAGATCAGGGCGGCTCTTTGGGTCTTGACGGAGGAGAAGGCGTACATGTATTCCACGTTGATGTCCATTTCCTGCAGCGCTTCCAGGATGGTGTGCAGACCGCCGGGTCGGTCCTCCACCTCGACGGCCAGCACCTCGTTGCTGACCACGGTGAAGCCGGCCTCCTTGAGGGCCGCCCGCCCGGCGTCCGCGTCGGAGACGATCATGCGCAGAATACCAAAGTCGGCCGTGTCCGCCAGGCTGAGCGCCAGGATGTTGATGCCCTTGTCCGCCAGCGCTTGCGTGGCGGCGGAGAGGCGACCGGAACGGTTCTCGATGAACACGGAGAGTTGCTTTACAAACATGCTCCACACCTCCTATTCGCTTTTCCGCTGGTCTTTAACGCGTTTCGCCTTGCCCATGCTGCGTTCGATGGAGCCGGGCTCCATCAGGCGGACGCGCACCCGGAGGCCCAGCACGTTCTCGATCTTCGTGCGGACCTGCTGCTCGAACTCCTCCAGGCTCCGCACGGTGTCGGTGAAGAAGCTCTCCTCCACCTCCACGCGCACCTCCATGTCGTCCAGGGCGCCCTCGCGGTTGACCACGATCTGGTAGTGCGGCTGGGTTCCCTCGATGCCCAGGAGTATGGACTCGACCTGGCTGGGGAAAACGTTGACGCCGCGCACGATCAGCATGTCGTCGGTGCGTCCCGTCACGCGTTCCATGCGGCAAGTTGTGCGGCCGCACTCGCACGTGTCGCGGTGCAGCCGGGTGATATCCCGCGTTCGGAAACGGATGACGGGCATGCCGGTCTTCGTGATAGTGGTCAGCACCAGTTCGCCCTCATCCTCGGCCGGTTCCAGCGTCTGCGGGTCTATCAGTTCCGGCAGGAAGTGGTCCTCGAAGATGTGCAGGCCCGACTGCGCCTCGCACTCGGAGGAGACGCCCGGCCCGATAATCTCGGTCAGCCCATAGATGTCGTAGGCCTTAACGCCCATGCGCTCCTCGATCTCCTGGCGCATCTCCTCGGTCCAGGGCTCCGCCCCGAAGATGCCGATCTCCAGGTCGGTCTCCTTCAGGTCCACGCCCATCTCGTCGGCCACCTCGATCAGGTACAGGCAGTAGCTCGGGGTGCCCATCCACGCGGTGACGCCGAAGTCCTGGATGAGCATGACCTGTTTCTCGGTGTTGCCGCCGGAGATGGGGATCACCGTCGCGCCCAGCCGCTCCAGGCCGTAATGCGCGCCCAGGCCGCCGGTGAACAGCCCGTAGCCCCATGCCACCTGCGTGATGTCCTGCGTGGTGATGCCGATGAGGTTGAACGTGCGGGCCATCACCTCGCTCCAGACGTCTATGTCCTGTGCCGTGTAGCCGGCCACGATCGGCTTGCCGGTGGTGCCACTGGAGCAGTGCGTCCGGACGATCCTCTCCAAAGGGACGGCGAACAGGTCGAACGGGTAGTTGTCCCGCAGGTCGTCCTTCACGGTGAAAGGCAGCTTACGGATGTCCGTCAGAGACTCGATGTCGTCCTCTGTGACTCCCTTCTCCTCCATCTTGCGGCGGTAGAAGGGCACGTGTTCCCGGACGTAGGCAACGGTGTTTCGCAGCCTGTCGAGCTGGATTTGCTCGCGTTTTTCCCGCGGCATCCTGTCCCTGGCCCATAGCTCTTCCATGCTGACCTCCCTGCACTCAATTGTCGAAATGCCGGCCCGCTTCGAAGGCGGCGATGTTGGTCTCGATGGTTCCCGCGGGCAGGCAGCGCCGGATGGCCTCGTGCCAGACGGCTGGGGGGATTTCCAGCAGGGCGGAGAGCCGTCCCAGCGCGGCCATATTGCGCGACCGAGGATGCTCTATCTGGTCGGCCAGTTCCTCCGATATCTCGATCATCTGGCCTCCGCTGTGCCGCAGGCGCGGCTCCGCCCGCTGCGCTTCGTTGGCGTCCAGCGCCACGATGTAGTCGGCCGCACGGTAGGGCGTGAGAGGGGAGTGCACTTCCGAACCGTACCGTACCTCGCTGACCACGCTGCCGCCCCGCTGGGACATGCCGTGTACTTCGCTCTGCTTCACGTCGAAGCGCTGCCGCACGAGCACTTCCGACAGCACCTGACTGGCCTTCAAGACACCTTGACCGCCGACACCGACGATCAGCACATTCACCGTTTCGGTCATTGCGTCTCTTCCACCCGTTCTATGGCGTCGAAGGGGCACACCTCGAAGCACAGGCCGCACCCCGCGCAGTAAACATGATTGATCTCCACGTGGTCCTCCACCTGCTGCAGAGCGGGGCACCCGGTGCGCAGGCACACGCCGCAGTTCTCGCATTTCTCCGGGTCTACGCGGTATCGCGCCGTCTCCGAGCGACCGTGAACCAGAAGGCAGGGCCTCTTGCAGACTATAACGCTGTACTCCTCGCGGTCCAGACTGTCCCGAATGCCCGCCTCAAGCCCTTCCCGGTCGTATGCATCAATGACCTTGACGTCTTTGACGCCGAGTCCCCGGCACGCTTCCGTCGGGTCTATGGCCGGCGCCGGTTTGCCGTCGAGCCGCGTTCCGGTGCCGGGATGCTCCTGCCCGCCGGTCATGGCCGTCGTGCGGTTGTCGAGAATCAGTAGAGTTCCCCGGGCTCCGTTGTAAACGGCATCGAGCACGCCGGTCAGTCCGGAGTGGAAAAACGTGCTGTCGCCGATCACGGCGACCACCTGCCGGGCATCCTCCTCCGTGGAGGTCACGCGTTCGATGCCCAGCGCGTTGCCGACGCTGGCCCCCATGCAGACGCACGTATCCAGGTTGGAGAGGGGTGGCAGGGCGCCCAACGTGTAGCAGCCGATGTCGCCCGTAACCAGCAGGCCCAGCTTCTTGAGCACGTGAAAAACGCTGCGATGGCCGCAGCCGGGGCAGAGCACCGGCGGACGGGGAGGCGGCACGTCGGCCTCCGGTTCGGGCTGGAAATCCGGTTTCCCGGCGATGATCCGCTCGACCCGATCCGGGCTCAGCTCACCCAGGCGGAAGGGGCGGTCCTTGCCCCGAGCGGGAATGCCCGCAGCGCGGATGTTTTCCAGCATGAAGTCGGACAATTCTTCGACAACCAGCAGGTCGCCCACCACTTCCCGGAACCGTCGGATTCCCTCGATGGGCAGGGGCCAGCACATGCCGACCTTGAACACCGGCACGTCGGGGGCCACCTCGCGCACGTACTCATAGGCAACCCCGGCCGCCACGATGCCTGACTCGGCGTCCTCTGTGCCTGTCACGGTGCCGTTGAGATCGGTGTTCTCGGAAAAACTCTCCAGTTGCTCCAGCGTTTGCTCCAGAGCCGCATGTCTTTTGCGCGCGTTGCCGGGTACCATTACGAAACGTCGTATATCGCGCTCGAAGCGGTATTCCCGATCCACCTGCTCCGGCTCGCTCGGTGTTACCAGGCCCTTGCTGTGGCAGATACGGGTGGTCAGGCGCAGCAGGACAATGCTCTGGAAGCGTTCGCTCAACTCGAAGGCCCGACGCGTGAAATCGTATGTCTCCTGGCTGTCGCAAGGTTCCAGCATGGGCAGGCCGGCAAAGCGGGCGTAGTGTCGGTTGTCCTGCTCGTTCTGGGAGGAGTGCATGCCGGGGTCGTCCGCCGTGATCAGGACCAGGCCGCCCCTGGTGCCGGTGTAAGCCGCCGTCATCAGTGGGTCGGCGGCGACGTTGACGCCAACGTGCTTCATAGTGACCAGGGTGCGGGCGCCCGCAAACCCGGAGCCCAGTCCCACCTCCAGGGCCACCTTCTCGTTGGGCGCCCAGCGCATAACAATGGACTCGTCGCCGAAAGAGGCCAGCGTTTCAAGGATCTCGGTGCTGGGCGTTCCGGGGTACCCGGTCGCCATTTTCACGCCGGAATGTTGTGCCGCCAGGGCAACGGCTTCGTTGCCCGCCAGCAGTTGTCTGCGTTCGGTGGTTGCTGCCTGCGCCATCGGGATCTCTGCACGGTTGAAGTACGTATGGAGACCGTAAAGTATAGGGGATGGTTATTTTTGCGCAAGCAAAACGCCCGGTGATGGCCGGCCGGATCACTCCTCCGGCTTGGGGCCGCCGAAGCAGTAGTCCACGTGCTCCTCGTCCATCGGTTTGGTCAGCAGGGAAACGACGACCGCCACGATGGCGCTGATGGGCAGCGCGATAACCAGGGGATCCACCACAGGCCAGTTGTGATGGCCGGCGAGGATGCTTGTGTCACCGTCGGTCAGTTGCTGCACCAGTCCGATTGCTCCGGCCTCTTTCGCCTTGACCAGCAACAGCCAGAAGGCGCTGACCGCGAAGCCCGTGACCATGGACCATTTGGCTCCGGCGCGAGTCATCCGCTTCCAGAAAAGGCCGCCGAGGTACGCCGGCAGGAATGCCGAGGCGCAGAGCCCGAAGAATATGGCCGTGGCCCGGGCGATGATGTAGCCGCCCCGCGATGTGTAGCTGATGGTGACGGCGATGAGTATCCCGATGATTATGCCGATCCGCGTAACGAGCACGCTCTTTCCCTTCCTGCCGGTTACCTGCTCGTACACGTCCCGGCCGATGCTGGTGCCCAGCGCGTGAAACTGGCTGGACAGCGTGCTCATGGCCGCGGCCAGTAGCGTCAGCAGGAAAAGCAGGCCGAACCAGGGGGGCATGGCCGCCGTGATGTACGTGGGTATGATCTGGTCCGGATTGCCCTTTGCGTATACGACGGAAATGCTCCTCCCCTGCACAACGGGCACGGTCTCGCCCTCTTGTTCGATCTCGCCGCCCGGCCGCGGATTCTCCGCATCAAGCAAGGCCGGGAGCATCTTGGGCTCTCCGGCTTCGTCAAAGATGTGCTCCCACCCTCCGTCTTCGTTCTGCTTCGCCAGGTGGAGAATGACCTCCCCTTTGCCTTCGTCCACAACCCTGGCGATCGTTCCGGTGAATGGCTTGCCGTAGCGCGCAAAGAAGGCGTTGGACAGGCTGCCGACGGTGAAGGCAACGCCGGTCATGATGAGAATGAAAACGCCGCCGACCAGCACGGCGCGGTTGAGCTGTTTCTTGCTCTTGACCGTCATGAATCGCACGACAAGTTGAGGCTGGGCCAGAACCCCGATGCCGACCCCGAGGGTGATGGTGGACACCACGATCCACCAGAGGTTGTACTTCACGTCGCCCCACCCGAACGGCGGCATGCTCGTCCAACCCCGGTGTCCTATGGACGCCAGGGACCCCGGCACCAGCTCTGATATGTTGGTCAAGCTCTGGTGCGCGCTGGTCACGCCCCCGAGTTTGGCATAGGTGAAACCCAGAAGTATGATCATTCCCAGGAACATGATCCCGCCCTGAAGGGCATCCGTGTACATGACGCCTTTCAGGCCGCCCGCCACCACGTAGAGGGCGATGATGATGCTGAAGACGAAGACCGCCACCTGGTAGGAGAACCCGAATTTGGCGGCGATGAACTCACAGCCCCCGATCAGGACGGCGGCGGAATAGAGCGGGATGAAGAAAAAGATTACCAGTCCGGCGAAGACCTGGATGAACTTGCTGTTGAACCGGCGCCCCAGCAGTTCCGGAAAAGTGTGCGCGTCCAGATGATGGCCCATCTTCCGCGTGGGCCCACCGAAAAACACGAAGGCGATGAAGATGCCTACGAAAATATTCAGGAACGTGAGCCACAGCAGGCTCATGCCGAACAGGCCGGCCACGCCTCCGAAGCCGACGATGGCCGACGTGCTGATGAACGTGGCGCCGTAGGAGAGGGCCATGACGAAAGGATGGATCTCACGGCCTGCGAGCAGGTAGTCCGTGGCGGTTTTCGTCCGGCGATACCCCCGATAGCCCAGGTAGGCAATGGCCATCAGGTAGACGAGCACAACAAGCATCTGGGGGAGCGTCAGTTCCATCAGTTCGTCCTCCGGAGGGTAGGAAACTCGTGTGTCCCAAGGGGGCGCCCGGCAACGTAGGGTCACAGCGTCTCTTCAATCTCTTCCTCTTCTTCCCTGGCCCATGCGAGGTCCTCATCGGTCAGGGCCTCCTCGCCTCGGTTCCAGCAGATGGCCCCGTAGACGATGCAGAGAATGCTGCCTGCGATGCACAACAGATAGGCCAGCACGATCCAAGCGTCCTCTATTCCCAGCATGGCAATCCTCCGTTCGCGATGCGTAGCGGGCGACATTCTGCCTGTAAACAGGGCGCTTTGTCAAGTGTTTTCTCCTATATTTCGCTCACCATATGCACATGCAAAGCTGGCAAAGCACTTGCAATACGGTCTCCCCCTCCTTTAAAATCCCCCCCACTCTGGTATGTTCCCGTTGAAGATGGCACGTTTGTTTTCGATCCGTGTTGCGCTGTTCCGTTTCTTTGTTTCGGAGGGAGGACACCGGTGGTTCTCAGAAAAGCGGTGGCCTTTTTGCTGACGTTGGCGGTGTGTGGTTTGGGAGTGGTGGCGGCTGCCGAGGAGACCGGATCAGCGGTTGGCGGAACTGGACCGGTCATTCTGGACGAGGAGGCAGTTGTTGATCTGCCCCCTGACCGACAGCACTTCCGCACTGCCCTGGAAAGGGTGAAACATCCGGCACCCTGGGTGGAAATCGGCGGCGACCTCAGGTTGCGGCAGGTCTTCATAGAGAACGCCATCGACCTGCTGAACGAGATGGATGACACGCTTCATTTCTTCCGTATCCGCCCGCGTTTGTGGGCCAGATTCGGCCCCTTCGGCGTGGACGAGGCGCTGGACAAACCGAACGGCTTCAACGTTTACGTGCGAATCACAGCCGAGCCACGGCCCTTTATAGAGCCCGAGCAATCCCCGACCTGGGACGAAGTGATTCTGGATAATCTCTACTTTGACTGGAACCGTGTCGACGGAATGCCAATATCGCTGAGGGTGGGTCGTCAGGACATGGTTTACGGCCCGGCGGCGCACCCGGGGTTTGTAATTCTGGACGGCACTCCCCTGGACGGTTCGCGTACTATTTACAGCGATGCAATTCGCGCCCGGCTACACATGGACGAGTGCGAGTCAATCCTGGACCTGTTCTACATTAACAACAAGGGGCGCCAGTCACGGGTTCATCCCCTCAATGATTCCGACTCCCTTGTGAGCGAGTTCGACGCCACGGTACTGGGCGCGTATCTGGTCAACAAGCAGGTCGAGTCTCATGAACTGCATGCGTACTATCTGTATAAGGATGAAGACTGGGTGGACGGCGGATCTGCCCGACATGTTCACACCCTGGGCACCGCCATCGAAAAGGCTCCCAATGATGGCATTGACTACTACGCAGAGGTGGCCGGTCAGTGGGGCGATTATGTGGGCTGGGGCCGGCCCGGCTCCCAGACGCTCAAGGCGATCGGATTCTCCAGCGATCTGGGATACACTTTTGCCGACGCGAAATGGTCTCCCCGTATCCACGCGGCGTATGAGTTTTTGTCCGGCGACGATCCCGGCAGCCGGCGCGTCGAAATCTGGGACCCCGTCCTTGCCCGCTGGCCGCACTGGAGTGAGCTGTACGTCTACTCCTGGATAATGGAGAACGGCTATCCGGGATGGTACTCCAACCTGCACCGTTTCACCTTTGGGGGCAGTGTCCATCCGAACAGGGATACTTGCCTGGACGTGGATTACAGCTTTCTGCGGGCCAATGAGAACGCCCCACTGGGCGGCGGTCCCATCTTCAGCAATGGCCTCAAACGAGGACACTTGTTAACCGCTGTGCTGACACGCCAGTTCAGCAAATACCTGAGTGGCCACCTCTGGGCCGAGTATTTCCACCCGGAGGATTTCTACATTGATGACACAGACGAAGCTTTCTTCCTGCGTTGGCAGGTAACCTTTAAGTTCTGAGGTGCCATGCCCGGCGCAAGCCTGTCACAGGGGTCGGAAGGCCGTAGCGCCTTCCGGCCCCTTCTGCGTACGGACTCTGCCTCCGTGCAGAGCTCCGGGCACTTTGAGCGAGAACCTCCGAGCGGATATCATGGGTTGGACCGTCTCCCACAAGCGTCTTGTGCAAGCGTCTTGTGCCTGGTTTTGGTGGGGCGCATCGCGGATGAGAGTTGAATGTGAATGCGGCGAAAGCGTGGAGCTGCCCCCGGGGGAGTCCGAGGTGGAGTGCCCCGAGTGTGGCCGCACCGTGCGCTCCGGCCCCGACTGGCTGGCCTGGCTGGACGAGGAAGAGCTGGCCATAGACGAGCCCGTGCCGGACGAGACCGAGCCGGAGCCCGAACCCGAACCGGTCCCGCCTCCGAGTCGGGAGGCGGAGGAGCCAGAGGCGGAGCCGACGGGGGAGCAGGAACAGGAGGCACCGACGAACCTGCTGGCGGTCGCCAGGCTGGGCTACTCCGAGCCGGAGGAGGCGCTGGACTGGCTCCGGCGCGGTATCAAGTCCCCGGCGCTCATGAAGCAGCTCGCCGTGGCCTTCGTGGCGCTGGCTTTCCTGGGGGCGGCCGCGCGGAGCTACCTGGTTGCAGCGGAGCCGGGCACATACGGCAGCTTTCTGAGCGAATTCGTGCGGAATTTCGTCTCCCTCTTCGTCGAACTCGGCGCCGCCACGGGTTTCTTCTGGCTCCTGTGCGTGGGGTTCCAGCCGGACCCCGTGGACCGTCCCGGCGCGCTGGGCGTGGTGGAAGGCATGGTGGCACTGCGCGTGGCCGCCATGGTGGTGCTGATGCCGGTCGCGCTGGTGCTTATGCTGGCTGTCATCGGCGCCGGTCGCGGCGGACTGATCGGCGACGTCGGAAGCCTGATCCGGACGTGGTATATGCTGCTGCTGTTCCTCGGTCACGGCCTGGTCATGGTGCCCCTGTTCGACGCGGGGTGTGGCAAGGGCTTCCTGCTGAGCCTGGTCGTCACCTATTGCGGCCACTTTTTCGCCCACATGATTGCCCCTTAACGAACCCCCGCGGAGATTGCCCATGCGCCCCAACATCCTCTACATCCACTCGCACGACACAGGCCGCTGCATTCGCCCCTACGGCTATGACGTTCCCACGCCCAACTTCCAGCGCCTGGCTCAGGACGGCGTGCTGTTCCGCCGCGCCTTCAGCGTCGCGCCCTCGTGTTCGCCCAGCCGGGCGGGGCTGCTGACCGGGCAGCACCCCCACCAGGCTGGCATGTTCGGCCTGGCCCATCGCGGATGGTCCCTGAACGATTACCGCCGCCACCTGCTGTACACGCTCCGGGAGCAGGCCGGCTACTACTCCGCGCTGGTCGGTTTCCAGCACGTCATCAACTGGCCGCGGGCGGAGGAGATCGGATACGACAGCGTCTGGGGCGGTGGGAACGATTCTCTGGCGCACCAGGTCCGCGGTCCGGCCACGGAGTTCCTGCGCGATCCCCCGGACCGGCCCTGGTTCCTGTCGGTGGGCATCATCCAGACACACCGGCTGGCGCCGCACCAGTTCTTCCACCGGGATGCGCCCCGCGGGGACGGCCGGTACGTGCGCCCGCCGGCGCCTCTGTCGGATCACCCGACGGTGCGCGGGGACTTCGCGGATTTCGCCGAATCGGCCCGGGAGCTGGACGGCGCCGTGGGCAGCATCCTGCGGACGCTGGAAGAGCAGGGCCTGGCGGACAACACTCTGGTCATTGCCACCACGGACCACGGGATACCGTTCCCCGGCTTCAAGTGTACGCTGCGCGAAGGGGGCACGGGCGTTTATCTGATCATGCGCGGACCGGGCGGCTTCGACGGCGGGCAGGTCCTCGACCCGCTGGTCAGCCAGATTGACGTCTTTCCCACGCTCTGCGACCTGATGGAGATCGAGCCGCCGGACTGGCTCGAGGGATGCTCGCTGCTGCCGTTAGTGCGCGGCGAGGCCGATTCGGTGCGAGAGGCGGTCTTCTCCGAGCAGACCTGGCACGTGGAACTCTGCCCCTTGCGGTCCGTCCGCATGGAGCGTTACAGGCTCATACGCTCGCTCGGGCCGCGTCCCACCCTGTACGGCGGCGACGGCCCTGCGCCGGGGGTTTACCGACAATGGGGCCACGAAGACGGGAAGCCGGGGGGCGAGGAGCTGTACGACCTGCTCTTCGACCCGCAGGAGCAGAACAACCTGATTGAGAACCCGGCGTACTCCGATGTGCGGGAAGAACTGAGCCGTCGCCTGGAGGACTGGATGCGCCGCACCGGCGACCCGCTTCTGGAGGGTGAAGTGCCCCGGCCGGCGCCTCAGTCGGCGTGGTAACGCCTGTAGTCCTCCATGGCGCGGTCGTAGTAGGGCGTCACGATCGGGCCGTCCAGCACGGGGTCTCCCACCTCCTCCATCCACCGCCACAGCCGGTCCGAAAGGTCGCGGAAGACCTCGGCGTATTCCGGGTCCCCGGACAGGTCGCGTTCCTCCCAGGGGTCCTCCCGCAGGTCGAAAAGCTGCCCGAACGGGCGGGTGCCGTTCCGGCGCGGGCGCTCCACGTGCTCGGCCACCGCCTGCGGGTCCACGTCAATGGGCTTCAGGATGGTCCGGCCGGGATCGAAGTTGCGGATCAGCTTGTAGCGCCCGGTGCGGATGCAGCGCGAGGTGTTGTCGCGCAGCGCGTGGGCCTGGTGCTCGGCAAAGACGGCGTCGCGGATCGGCTCCTCGGACTCGCCCCTCAGCAGCGCGGCGCCGCTGCGGCCCTGCAGGTTTTCGGGCTCCGGCACGTCGGCCAGGTCCAGCAGCGTGGGCATGAAGTCCACGTTGCTCATCATCCGGGTAATAACTCTGCCGCTGCCGATGCCGCCCGCCGGCCAGCGGGCGACCAGCGGGATGGTGATGCCCGGATCGAAGAGCGTCCACTTGGCGCCGATGTAGGGCATGCCGTGGTCGGAGGTGAAGATGACGATGGCGTCCTCCGCCATGCCCGCCCGCTCTACAGCGTTCAGCACCCGCCCCACGGCGCGGTCCATGTAGCGGATGATTCCCTGGAACCAGGCCAGGTCGTCCCGCATCATGTCGGTGTCGGCCAGAAATTCGGGGACGTAAACGCCTTTCTCGCGGTCGGGCTCCACCGGGTCCTTGTCGAAGGGGCGGTGTACCTCCGTGAAGCCGATCTTGAGGAAGAGCGGTCCCCGGTCCTCATCCCATTCCTCCAGGTATCGCGCGGCCGTTTCCGCTTTGTCCTCCGCGTAGTTGCCCCCGGGCAGGTAATCGGCGTAACCGAGGGTGTGCGGGTCCCCGCGGGTCACGTGCTGGAACCCGATCAGAGTCGTCCGATAGCCGCTGTCCCCCAGCACGGAGGCCAGGTGGCGCTCGTCCCGGTTCAGCCGCCACCACCAGGGCGAGTGCGTCAGGCCCATCAGGCCGTTGGCCTGCGGGTAGCGGCCGGTGAGCATGCAGCCGCGGCTGGGGCTGCAGGTGGGCGAGGTGGCAAAGTAATTCTCCACGCGGCAACCCTCAGCGGCCAGCCCGTCAATGGCCGGCGAGTGGACGGTGTCCACTCCGTAGCACCCGAGGTGCCGGCCCAGGTCGTGGCAGGTCATCATGATGATATTCGGTCTGTCGGGCATGTTGCAGGGCCTCCTTGATGCCTGGGGATGATAGCGTGAGTCCATATCTCGCTCAGGCTAAACCGCCGGCCGAGATCTGTCAATGTCGTGCCGACCGACGGCCGCCGGAGACAGACGCGACGGGGCGCGTCCCTCCAAAGAACAGCGGCATCAGGCCGGAGGCCTCAGGCGGCAGGCGCGGCAGCGCCACGGAGCCGATTTGTTTTCCGCCGCACGTTGCCTCTCCGTCTTCCCTCGTGTATGCTCTCCGCTCCCCTTTCCCCCGGCCGTCGCTTGCGCGGGGCTGGGGCAAGCGGTATACTGCTTATTGATAATGAGTCTCAATAACGAAACAGCCGAGGTCGAACAGGGCGCGCGACTGGAGGCCGCGCTGTGGACCTTTCAGAGCTTCCTGGCCCGCGAGGGGCTCCGGTTCACGGAGCAGAGGCGTGATATCCTGGCGCGCGTGCTGGAGCAGCCTGCGCACTTCGACGCGGAAGGGCTGCACCGGCGGCTGGTGGAGGACGGGGAGCAGGTCTCCCTGGCCACCGTTTATCGCACGCTGGCGCTGCTGCTGGAGGCGGGGCTGGTCAAGGAGGTGCTCCGCTGCAGCGGGCGGACCCACTACGAGACGGTGTACGGCCACCCGCACCACGACCATATGGTGTGCGTGGAGTGCGGGAAGGTGATCGAGTTCTACGACGGGCGGATCGAGGAGCTTCAGCGCAAGATCTGCCGCGAGCACGACTTTCGAGCCTTGGATCATCGCATGGGCATCCGTGGTGTATGCGCGGAATGCCGCGCGGCGAGGGCGCACGATGGAGGCGAGAATGGAGACTGACCTGGCAACGCTGCCGACGGGCGGCAAGGGCGTGGTGGTCGAGCTGAACGGCGGCCTGGGAATGCGGCGCAAGCTGGATGCCATGGGGTTGCGCCCGGGCAAGGTGGTCCAGAAAGTAAGCTCGCAGCTGATGGCCGGGCCCGTGACGGTCCTCATAGACGGCCGCCAGGTTGCCATGGGCCGGGGCATCGCCCGCAGGGTCAGAGTCAGGACGGTGTGAGGAAGCATGAACTGCAGTTCCGCCAGCCGCGAAGTCGAGCCCACCGAGGAGACGACGGTCCTCCTGATGGGCAACCCCAACGTGGGCAAAAGCGCCGTGTTCTCCCGCCTGACCGGCGCCCACGTGGT
>CAYVBE010000100.1:0-14401 GCA_964448935.1 uncultured candidatus Brocadiaceae bacterium | reverse complement strand
AAATCGGGATTTCTAACTGACGTCGGGAGGTATTTTTAACTGTCGTTCAACACGGTGGTCAGCTCCAGTACGCTGTTCACCATGCCACCATGCATGCGGCGGATGTCGGTGACGGTGAGGTGGTCGTCGAGGAACTCGCGCACCAGTTCCGTGGCGCACTCGGGCGAGATGACGGTTTTGTCGAACGGCATGGCAGGCTCCGGCGGATGTAACTCGCGCAGAGGAACAGTCTAACGATGGGGCCGCAGGTCCGCAAGCGCTCGGGCGCCGACCTCTTTCTTTGTGAATTTCGTCGCCGGCGCGTAGAATTGAAAGAGAGGAATGGGTCGGTTGTCGCTCAGCCTGGCTTACACGGAGGAACCGAGATGACCGGAAGAGTCTCCCGGATATGCGGCGCGGCGTTTTGCGTCCTATGTATCTTAATGGTAAGCCTTTACGCCCAGGAGAATCCCCACACGGTGGCGCTGCCCGATGCCGCCCGCAATGTGGTGTTGAGCGACCTTGTGGATGCCGGATTCTTCGAAGCGGAGGGGGGCCAGTTCGACGAGAGCGCCTGGCCCTCGCCCGGCGAAAGCCTGCCCGGAACCGCCTGGAAAATGCCGGAGCGGATGGTCGCCCTGGCAGGCGCGGGATCGCCCGCGCGGACCGGGGAGATCGGGAACATCCCCGTTGGAAGGCGGGCGGATCGGCTGCACTTCCTGCACACATTCAGTCCGGGACCGAAGGTGCTGGATTGGCACCGGCAGGCCCTGGCTGCGCGGGAGGACGGCAGCAAGCCACCCGCGCGCATGACGGTCTTCCGATACGAGGTAACCTACGCCGACGGGCGAACCGTCCCCGTCAACGTGCGCTGGGGCGAGGGCGTCGGCGGCTGCGTGCGGGAGTGGTGGAACCCGGCCGACGGCTTCGTGCACGACCTGGCGTGGGCGCAGATCGCCTGGCAGGGAAAGGTATATCCCAACGACCGCCGGAGCTTCGTGCTCTACGTCATGGAATGGCCCAACCCCCGCCCCGAGGTCGGGATACAATCGGTGAGCATCTCGACCATTGATCCGAAAAAGCAGGGTGTGGGAGCACCGCTGCTGCTGGGCGTAGCCACATCTGAGGGAGAACAGACCGGGCGCACCTACTTCGTCTCGCCGGACGGGGACGACGGTGCCCCGGGCACCTTCGATGAGCCATGGGCCAGTCTCCATAATGCCGCCGAGACCATCCGGGCCGGCGATACCGTCTATGTGCGCGGCGGCGAATACCGCCTGACGGAACGCATCCTGTTCGAGGAGATCGGGTCGGAGGACCGGTGGACGCAGATCATCGGCTATCCCGGCGAGACGGCCACGTTGAACTGCGTGGACGTTCTCTGGGACCGCAGCCCGGGCCGCGTGCAGAAGGGCTGGGAGATATTCCCCCACGACGTCGGCCTGCTGCTCGTGCACAAGTGCTCGCACTTTCGGGTGAAGAACCTGAGCCTGGAGTTGTCCCGGGCGCGCGGCTTCATGGCGGAATACGGCGACCACATCGAGTTCCTCTACAACAACATCTTCAAGACCTACGGCACCGGCATCCGCGTCGGGCGGGCGGACGGGCCGGGCTACCGCGTGATCGGCAACACCGTGATACGCCCTAACTGCAAGACCATGGGCTCCGACGAGGACGACAACCTGGGCGTCATCCGCCGTAACCCGCCGCTGGAGGGCATTGACGTCGGCACGCTGCTGAACTTCGAGATAGCCCACAACGAGATCGCGTGGGGCGACAAAGAGGCGATGCTGATAGACGGCTCCTCGCGGGACGGCCGGATTCATCACAACTACGTCCATGACCTCTATAACCGCCCCTGGGTCAGCGGCATCGCGCCGAACGGCTACGGCAACCCGCAGAACCTCGAGATCAGCCATAACATCGTGCACGACACCGGTATCGGGCTGGGCGTCGGCACAGAGGGCGGCGGCGAGACGCGCGACGTGCGCATCCACCATAACGTTCTGTTCGACGTCTACTGGGCGGCGATTCAGGTCGGCACGTGGCGGGGTCCCGTCCGAGACGTCGAGGTATACAACAACACCATCTATCACTGCGGTTACCTGGAGAGCAACAGGCGCCCGGCCGGTGGCATCTGCCTGAGCGGCAATCCGTCCGTCGGCGGGCCGAAGAACGTGCGCGTCTATCACAACATCCTCAGTGGAAACCGGGACTACCACATCTCGGTCAACCGGGACGTGGGGCTGGCGCGCGATAACATCCGGATCGAACGGAACCTGACGGACAGCCCGGTGGACAATACGTGGGGCACAACGTGGGTGGCGCACCAGGGCGACTTCCCGGTGCAGAGCGAGCCGATGTGGGTGGACCCCGAGGCGCGCGATTTCCGGCTCCGGCCGGGCTCGGCGGCGATAGACGCGGGGCTGCCCAGTCTGGCTCCTCAGGACGCCGACGGCACGGCGCCGGACCTGGGCGCCATCCCGTTCCGGCGGCCGGAGGTGCCGATTCCCCCGGCCGGGGAAGGCTTCGCGCTACGCGTGAACGTCGGCTGCACCGAGAGCCACACCGACGTTCACGGGCACGTCTGGAAGAAGGACCCCTGGCGCCGGGGCGGCGGCCCCTACGGTGCGAACGCCGGCAGCATGGTGGACCGGGATGACGTGGAGATCGCCGATACTGACATCCCCGAGATATACCGCTTCGAGCGCTACGGGCTTGGGAAGTACACCGTCAAAGTGCCACCGGGGCTCTACCGCGTGGTGCTGCACTTCGCGGAAACCTATCACCGCGAGCCGGGGCAGCGGGTGTTTGACGTCTTCTTGAACGGGCGTTTGATACTGTCCGACATGGACGTATTCGAAGAGGGCGGCAACCGGGCCTTCGCCGCCGTGGTGCGGTTGGCCGAAGTGACGGCTTACGAGGAGATCGAGGTTGGCTTCCGCGGGCGCGAGGGCGCGCCCATTCTCAACGGCATCGAGGTGCTGCAGGTGACACAGGAGGACCTGGGATGAAGCGGGCGTATGTGCTTTTGCTGACAATGGCTCTGGGGGTGGTCTTCCCGGTCGGTTGCGCGTCCGCGGCGGAAGCGAAGCCGCGGAGGCGTCTGACGCTGGCCGAGTACCGCGACCGGATGAAGGGCGGGTGGCTGGGGCAGATTATCGGGGTAGGCTGGGCGCTGCCCACGGAGTTCGACTATCCCTCGAAGATCATCCCCGAGGACGAGGTCCCCGAGTGGGAGCCGCGCCGCATAGACCAGCACTTCAACGACGATATCGTCTTCAACATCCGACATATCCAACTGCTGGACCGCCTCGGCCCGGACGCGACGCCGCGGGAGCTGGCCCTGGACCTGGCAAGCAGGGCGGGACGGCGCGGGCGGTATTGGGCCAGAAGCGGCATCGCGCCGCCCGACCTGACCCACCCGCGTTACTCCGCCTCCGGGAAATGGTCATTTGCGAACCTGCACATGTACTGCGAATTCGCCGGCCTTGTCTCCCCCGGCATGCCAGGGCAGGCGGCGGACCTGATCCAGCGCTACACCATGAAGTGCTGCGAGACGCGCTACGACGGGCAGTTCATAGCCGGGCTCAACGCCGAGGCGTTCTTCGAGACCGACATCCATGCCCTCATCGAGGCCGGTCTGGAGGTCATCCCGCCGGACAGCCAGTATGCCGGCTGCATCCGGGACGTCGTCCGCTGGCACCGGGAGAACCCGGAGGACTGGCAGGCGACCTGGCACCGCATCCAGGACAAGTATTTCGGCAACCCGGAGTTCTTCCACGGCATAGACCCCGGTCCGGGCACGGGCGGCGCCAAAATACACGGCGCCTACGTTGTGCTGGGCCTGCTTTACGGCGAGGGCGACCTGGCGAAGAGCATCGTCA
The DNA here is from genome assembly GCA_964448935.1 of uncultured candidatus Brocadiaceae bacterium. Classification (GTDB taxonomy): domain Bacteria; phylum Planctomycetota; class Brocadiia; order SM23-32; family SM23-32; genus CAYVBE01. Next base: position 10,535 of record CAYVBE010000100.1, on the reverse strand, counting down.
TCACCATGCGCTGCAAGCAGGACAGCGACTGCAGCGCCTCGAACGTGGGCGGCATCCTGGGCGTCATGATGGGGGCGGACGCCATACCGGCGCGGTTCACGGAGCAGCTCGACACCACGCGTCCCTTCAACCACGTTGACTGGAACCTGGCGCAGACCCTCGCGGCATCCGAGCGCGTGGCCCGAGAGGTCATCCGGCACGCCGGTGCGCGGATCGAGGCCCAGGAAGGCGGTGCCGAAATCTGGCACCCGCGGGACATCGCCTTCGAGCCCGAACCGTACGCAAGATTCTGGGATCTGCCGGAACTCGTCGGAAGCCGTTTCACCGAAGAGGAGATGCGCGGCATTCCCGTGGTCACGCTCCGGTGGGCGCTGCCACGATATCTGCCCGGCTGGCAGGCCGAGAACGCGCACTGGAGCAGCGGCTACGAATGGGAGCGGGAAGGGCGCCGGGGCGTGCTGGTGCTCAGCCCCCGGAGCAAAGAGAGCCCTGTGGTTCTGAGAAGTGAGCTGCGGGTGCCGAAAAACGCGCCGGTGGAACTCCCGCTTGCGGGCGGGGGCGAGCGGCCCTGGCGGCTGGAAGTAAGGGTGAACGGCGAGGCGGTGCAAGGTGCAAACATCGCGCAGGTGGGCGCCTCCTTCTGGAAGCCCGTGGCTCTGGACCTGACGCCGTGGCGCGGTGAGGAGGTGCAGATCGAGATCGCGGCGGGCCGCCTTCCGGGCTCGGAGGATGGGGCCCCCGCCGTGTTCATTGCCGGGCTGACGGCCGCTGGGCAATGGTGGGCAAGGCCCCCAGGCTCCCCACGCCCATTTTGGGCGCGCGAATTTGACTTGTGGAAAGGCTTCGTTCTATAATGCGCATCGTGGTGTAGTGTTCTTTGATTTTATCTGGACGCCCGGGAGGGGTAGGACAGGCCGATAATGAGTGCGAGCACCGACGATTCGTCCAGGAGAGTGTCAGGCAAGAGAGCGAAGGGCAATGCCCGGGCCCGGGAAACGGGCTGGGATGTGAAAACCGACGAGGGCGGGGACGACATACTGCCACGCATCGTCATCTTCATTATCCTTGTGGGTGCTATCGGCTGTCTGGGTGTGTGGATCGTCCTTACATCCCAGGTGGACGGCTCCGACGCTCCCATTCTCAGTGCGACGCACGGCACCGGCGGGGAGTTGAATTACACCGTGGTGCTGCTGCCGCAGGTCGAACCTGCCCAGCGATCGAGCGTTGACAGGATCATTGCCACCGAACAGATGCAGGAGTTGTCGGGGCAGCATGAGTTCCGGTTTGTGGAACTCGTGAACGGCGGGTTTGCCCTCTGTGTGGGGCGGGCCCCCGGCCGGAATGCCCCCGAACTCCGGCAGCTTTTGCGAAGGTTCCGCAATTTCGAGACGCCCAGCGGCGGTAAGCCCTTCGAGGCCGCGTCCATCCAGGGCTGTCGCGAATGAGTGCAGCCGCCCTTGCGTTTCAATCGAACCGGAGGAGATTATGTCGCTTGACAAAAGCCTGAAACCCAAAAACTTGCTGACCAGGCGCCGCAACGTGCTGACACGCGCCGAGCGCATCGAGAAGCTTCAAGAAGACGACGAATGGGACCCGGAGGACGATTCCGTCTTCGGGCTGCCAAAGGTCGAGGTCGAGCGCAGGGAGGCGCCCCGCGGCCCGATCAAGGAAGAGGAAGAAGAGGAAGAAGAGGGCGCCGCCGAAGCGGAAGGCGCCCAGCCCGCCGCGGAAGCCCCCGACTTCGGGTAACCCGCACCCCTTTCCGGCCCCGAGAACGCCATGGACATCCGGCGCGCCATCGCCCACAGAATGGAGCAGATAGACTCTTCCGGCATCCGGAAGGTCTTCGACCTCGCCGCGTCGCTTCGAGACCCCGTCAACCTGAGTATCGGCCAGCCCGATTTCGATGTGCCCGAGCCCATCAAGGCCAAGGCGATGCACGCCATCGAAACCGGCCACAACAAGTACACCGTCACCCAGGGGATCGAGGAACTCCGCAATAAGGTCCTGAAGCACGAGAAGCGCCAGAGCGGCATCCGCCACAACAACATCCTCATCACCAGCGGCGTCTCCGGCGGCATCTTGCTCGCCTTGCTGGCGCTGATCAACGAGGGCGACCGCGTGGCGATCCCCGACCCCTACTTCGTGATGTACAAGCACCTGTGCCGCCTGCTCGGGGGCGAGCCGCTCTACGTGGATACGTATCCCGATTTCCGGCTGACCCCCGGGAAACTGGAGAAAGCCGGCGCCGCCGATGCCAAGGTCCTCATGCTCAACAGCCCCTGCAACCCCACCGGCGTCGTCATGCCCGCCAGGGACGTCAAGGCCATCGCACGCTGGGCGGACGAGAACGACGTCCTCATCATCAGCGACGAGATCTACCGCACGTTCTGCTATGACGGCAAGTGTGCCAGCCCGGCCTCTTACACGAAGAACGTGCTGCTGCTGAACGGTTTCAGCAAGTCCTCGGCCATGACGGGATGGCGGCTGGGGTACGCCATCGGGCCCAAGGCGCTGATCGCCGAGATGACCAAACTTCAGCAGTTCAGCTTCGTCTGCGCGCCCTCGATCAGCCAGGAGGCAGGCGTGGCGGCGCTGGACCTGAGCGCCGAGATGCACGTGCGCGCTTACGAGTCCAAGCGCGACATAATCTACAAGGGGCTCAGTCGCAAGTTCGAGCTTCAGAAGCCGCAGGGCGCGTTCTACGCCTTCCCCCGCGCTCCCGGCGGCAACGGCGATGCCTTCTGCAAGGAGGCGATCGAGCACGGCGTCCTCATCATACCCGGCAGCGTTTTCAGCGAGAAGAAGACCCACTTCCGCGTCTCATTTGCCGCCGAGGACAGCACGCTGGAAGAAGGCGCGGACATCCTCTGTTCGCTGGTCTGAACCGCCCGCCGTTCCTACGCCACGTGATCGAATATCGTCGCGACCACCGCGTCGTAGTGCGCGTCCAGTTCGATGGGCGGGTTGGCGTGCCGGCTCCGGATATCCTCCAGCCGGTCCCAGTGGTAGTCAATCTTGAACTGCGGGAACTTCAGGCCGTGCGCGGTGGATATGACGACCACCCGGTCGTCCCCGCCGATCTCCCCCCGCTCCGCCAGCTTGATCAATGATGCCAGCGCCACGCCGGTGTGGGGATCGGTGAACAGGCCGTCGCGGTCGGCACGGGCGCAGGCGTGCGCCAGCTCCTCCTCGGTGGCCTGCTCGACCACGCCGCCGAACTCTTTCAGCGTCCGGATCGCTTTAAAAACGCTCACCGGGTTGCCGATGCGGATGGCGGTGGCCAGGGTCTCGCGCGCCTCCTGGGGCTCAAAGCTCTCGAAGTCCTCCAAAAAGCTCTTGTAGAGCGGGTTGGCCCGCGCGCTCTGGGCGCAACAGATGCGCGGGACGCGGTCTATCAGCCCCAGCGTGCGCATCATGTCGAACCCCAGCCCCAGCGCACTCACGTTCCCCAGGTTGCCGCCGGGGATGACCACCCAGTCCGGCACGTCCCAGTCGAGCTGCTGGCATATCTCGACCGACACCGTCTTCTGCCCCTCGATGCGCAGGCTGTTCATGGAGTTGGCCAGGTAGATGTTGTTCCGGTTGCAGACCTCCTGCACCAGCGCCATGCAGCCGTCGAAGTCGGTGTCCAGCGCCAGGGTCAGCGCGCCGTTGGCCACCGGCTGGACGAGCTGCGCCGGGCTGATCTTCTCGTGGGGCAGAAACACGATGGACTGGATGCCCGCGCGGGCGCAATAGGCCGCCAGGGCGGCCGAGGTGTCCCCGGTGGAAGCGCAGGCCACGGCGGGGATGTCCTTCCCCTCGGCGCGCATCTGCTTCACCATGCTCACCAGCACGGTCAGCCCCAGGTCCTTGAAGGATCCGGTGTGCGAGTTGCCACAGAGCTTCACGTGCAGGTCCGGCACGCCGATCGCTTCCCCGAACCGCTCCGTGTGCAGCAGCGGCGTGCGGCCCTCGGAGATGCTAACGAGGTTCTCGTCGTCTACGCGGGGGCAGACCCATTCCTTCTTTCCCCACACCCCGCTGCCCAGCGGGCCGGACGCCAGACCCCAGCGTTCCTCGAACAGGGTCTTCCACTCCTCGGCGGTCCGCCCGCCCAGCGCGTCCATGTCGTGGCGCACCTCCAGCAGGCTGTCGCACTTCCGGCAGCGGTAGATGATCTCGTCCAGCGGGTAACGCTCGTCGCATCCCGCGAAACACTGGAACCATGCGTGGTATTTCGGGTTCATGGGCGGTCTCGGCAGGGACAAGGGAATATGAGTTGCACGACGATCGGCGCTTTATTTTCGCCGCCGGCGCGCGGATTTGCAAGGAAACAGGCCCCCCGTCAGCCGCGCAGCGCGGCTACCAGGGACTCCGCCTTCCGCCGGTCGTCCACCATGAACGAGGCGAAGAAGCGTTCCGCGGGGAACTTCTCGAAGAACGCCTTCAGCCGCTCGGGGTCCGATCCGGTGCCCGAGAGGCAGACCTTCTTGCCGGCGTCCAGGATGCGCCGGTAGAGGGGGTGCCATTGCTCGTCCAGCCCGCCGGGGTTGCCCGCACCCGGCACCCACTGGATGGCGCGCAGGTCGGGCAGCGACAGCAGCCTTTCCACATGCGGCAGCTCGCCGGGGCCGTCCAGGTGGTAGTAGAGCCGCCCGTCACTGTCCTCCATCTGCCAGCGCAGCACCGGCGTCACCCAGCGTTCGAACGCCTCCGGCGATATCATGGCGGAGAAGTCGCAGGTGCCCAGGTGGCTGTCTCGGCCCGCCAGCAGCCGCATCGCCTGCGCCCAGCAGCGCCGGTTGTGGGGCTCGATGATATCCCACAGCCGCCGGCGGTAGTGCTTCCAGAGGTCGAAGACGTGCTCGAAGCAGGCGTCCAGCTTCTCCGGCTGGTCCATCGTGTCCAGCAGCAGGTTGGTCGTCGTGCGCAGCGCGGCGAGTATATCGAGTATCCCGCCCAGCTCCGGCGGCGCGAACACGAAGCGACCGCCGAGCCGGTCCACCAGCCGCCGGATGGCCTCGAAGGCGACCTGCGTATAGCGCGGCTCGTCGGAGGCGTCCAGCTCCAGAATCTCGTCCAGCGTCAGCGGCTCGGGCAGCTCCAGCCAGATGGTATCGCCGCGGAAATCCGTCACCCCGGTCAGGAAGGCGGACATCATTGAAGCGCCCAGGTTGATGAACAGGAAGTGGTAGCCCTCGGCGATCCGATCGGTCGCGTCCGCGTGGCGGGCGAACAGGTCAATCGCATCATCCACGTAGGTCAGGTCACCCGTCTCCGCCGACAGTTGCACCGCTTGCCCGAAGACGAACTCATGCCGCCAGCCGGTCCAGCGTTCCACGGTCCGGGGCTCCATCCAGTCCCGGACCGCGGCCGGGTAATCCGAGTCATCCCGCTGGAAGATCACGTAGAGCAGCGGCTCCGAGGACCTGCCCTCCCACCAGTCCTCATACCGTTGCCTGACCTCTGCGATGTAGTCCGTCAGCATGAGTGCCACTCCATCAGATTCCAAAACGTCCAGCACCCTATCGCAAGGGGAGCCCGAGAGCAAGCGACCGGATGGACTGCCCGGTGCATCTGCACGGTCAGTCCGGGCAGATCAACTTCAGCCCGGGGAAGTAGGTTCGGTAGCGGCCCATATCGCGGGTGAGCAGCCTCATATTCTCCACCGCTGCATGGGCGCCGATGAAGAAGTCTGGCAACGGGGCGGAGCGCTTACCGCCGCGACGGCGGTAGTCCAGAAAGCACTTGCCCGCCAGGAATGCCGCCTCGTAGGGGATAAGCAGCCGCTCGACGAGGTCCGGCGGCAGCACCGATTCCATCTCCTCGATCCGCTCGAAGCGGACCGAGGCCTCGGCGTAGATCACCGGGTTAATGCAGACGATGCTGTCTTCGGCGCAGCGCTCCAGGGCCTCGCGCGACCACTCGAACCAGTTCTCATCCTCGGTGAACACGTCGAGCAAGACGTTGGAGTCCACCAGAACGCGGCTCATTCTTCGCCCCGGGTCAGGGCCATGATCTCGTCGGTGCTCATGCGCACCGCCCCCTTGCCCTTCATGGCATTCACCAGCCGCCTGCCGCGCCGCCGAGAGCCGGCCGCTTTCTTGATAACGGCCTTGCCGTCCTCCACCTCGAACTCCACCTCGGTGCCGGGCAGCAGCCCGATATCCTCGCGTATCCGGGCGGGGATGGTGACTTGTCCTTTAGATGTGATTTTCATGTCTGTGCTCCTGAGAATATTACTCTTACATTCTATAGTCTTACACAGCCAAAAGCTGTTGTCAAGGCGTCTGGTGGACGGTTTGCCTCGCGGCGGGCGTGTTCACAGTGTCCACCCAGTCCACGGATCCTGGCAAGCCAGGCTGTGCAGGTCCGCAGGAACAGCCAGCCGGCGGTGCCGGCCAGTCCACCAAGTCCACACAGTCCATTTCGCCGTCGCCGTTGCCTTGCGTTGCGGGGCGGCGGTGGGTATAAAGCCGGTATGGTGCTCGTGTCCGGAATCTCGCCCCTGGAAGGCCATCAGGGGTCTCCGCGGAGAGGGGAGCGTTGACATGAAGTGGCGTTTGGCGTTCGGCTTGGTGTTGTGTCTGGCAAGTGCGGCGCCTGGCGCGGAGGGCGACTGGCCGACTTATGGCAACGGAGTGCAGCGGCAGCATTCCACGCCGCATCAACTGCCGGAGGACCTGCGTCTGGAGTGGCAGGCGCGGTTCCCCGCGCCGCAGCCGGTCTGGCCGTCGGAGGACCGGCTCCATATTGACCTGGCCTACGAGCCGGTTCTGAGCGGCGATTTCGTCTACCTGGGCCTGAACGGCACCGACCGGCTGGTGGCTCTGGACCTGGAAACGGGAGCCGAGGTGTGGTCCTTCCCCGCCGGCGGTCCGATCCGGCGGCCGCCCGCCGTGCACAATGGCGCGGTCTATTTTGCCTCCGATGATGGTTACTGCTACTGCCTGGATTCAGCAACGGGGCGAGTGCGCTGGAAGTATTTCGGCGGGCCGGCCCACAAATACGTCCTGGGCAACGGGCGGCTTATCTCCCAGTGGGCCGCCCGTGCCGGGGTGCTGGTCAAGGAAGGCACGGTCTATTTCGCCTCCGGTGTCTGGCCTTTCATGGGGACGTTCGTCCAGGCTCTGGATGCGGAGACCGGGCGGGTGGTGTGGCAGAACACCGATTCTTCCAACTTCTACTCCCTCCATCCCCACGGCGGCATGGGCATCAGCGGGCTCTCGCCCCAGGGCACAATGGCGCTGTGCGGCAATACTCTGCTGGTCTCGAACGGACGCGCCCGGCCCATGCGGTTCAACGCGGACACCGGTGAGCGGCTTCCGTACGAAACCGGATGGCAGAGTTCCGGCTGGCTGCTGACGGGAGCCGGCGATAAGTACTTCAACGGCGCTTATCTGCTGGACCTGGAGTCCTGCACACTGGGTTATTGCCTGGCCGACGGCAGCCTCCGCCCGTGGGCCTACCGTCCCGTTGTGGAGGGCGACGCGGCCTGGGTGCCGGGACGAAAAGTGATCAGGTACGACCTGAACAGCAAACCCATGCCGGTCCTTCCCCTGGACCACAAACTCCGCCGGGATTATGAGTACAGACAGACGAAGGTCCACGGCGCTCTGGACTCCCGGGTGCTCGAGGAGTCACCGGAATGCGACCGCGTGTGGATCAAGACCGGAGGACGTCTCTTTGCCGGCAAGGGCGGCGAATTGATGGCCCTGGACCCCGAGGACGGGACCCCGCTGTGGTCCCACTCTTTCGAGGCCGAAGTGGGCAGCGTGATCGCCGGGCGGGGCAAACTGCTGGTCTCCACCTGCGACGGCACTCTGCATTGCTTCGGCGGGGGCGGAGGACAGCCCCGGACCATCGTGCACGGAAAGACTGCGGAACAAGACGTCGCGCCCGGCGCCGCGGAGCGTGCGGCGAGAATCCTCGCCGGCGGCAGTTCCGGCATCTGCCTGGTCGCCGGCGTGGAGGATGGGGAACTGGTCAAAGCCCTGGTCCTGAGGGGTGATTTCTACCGCGTGGTGGCCGCCGACGGCGATGCGGCCGCGATGCGCAAGCTGCGCGCCGACCTGGACGCGATGGGCCTCTACGGAACGAAGGTGGACCTGATGCAGGACTCCATCGAAGGACTGCCGCCTTACCTGATGAACCTGATCTGTTCGGAGAAGGACCTCTCTGCCTTCGACCCCGGGGTGATCTTCAGCAAACTGCGGCCCTACGGCGGGCGAGCCTGTTTCGAGAGCCCGAAAGTGCGGGCGCAGATCGAGCAACTGAATCTGGGCGGCGCCCGTGTCCGGGAGCGGGAACGCATGACGGTGCTCGCGCGCACGGGGCCGCTTCCCGGGGCCGCCCCGTGGACCCACGACAACGGCACTCCTGCCAACACGCTGTCTTCGGAGGATTCCCGCGTGCGCGGCCCGCTCGGCGTCACCTGGTACGGCGGAGCAGCCGGTGGTGACTACTTCGCCGACCGTCACAAGGGCGCGCCGCGGCCGCAGGTGGTGGACGGGCGGGTCCTCTGTCAGAAAAAGGACCTGCTGACTGCCTACGACGCCTACACGGGCGAGTTGCTGTGGCAGAGGGAGATACCGGGCATGGCCGGTTTCCTGGCAGACAGGGACCGCAGCTACACGCCCAGGGCGTTCATCGTCATGGGGAACAACATGGTTTCGCTGCCCGACACCGTGTACGTCAAGACGCCCACCAGATGCCTGCTCCTGGAACCGGCCACGGGCGAGACCAGGGCGGAGTTCGCCCTTCCGGACGGGGAAAAGTGGGGCACGATCTCCGTTCTGGACGACGTGCTGGTCGCACAGGCCGATACACTGGCGAACCGTGAGCGGGGGACGGAGGCCTCGTCGTGGCACGAGGGATTGACATACAGATTCGGATTCGGCGCCGACCCCTGGAACGGCGCCGTGCATAGAGAACTGTTCGCTCTCGACCGCCACAGCGGGGAAGTGCTCTGGAGCCGGAAAGCCGGTTTCGCGTACCGGAGCAACGCCCTGGCCCTGGGCAACGGCAGGGTCTTCCTGGTGGACCTGGCCACGGAAGGCATGGCCGAACGATTCGAGGAGATTACGGCCGACAACGGACGTGCCACACTTCTCGCCCTGGACCTCCGCACGGGCACGCAGATATGGCGTCAGGACGAAGGGGTGAGCGATACCTGGTTGGGATATTCCCGCGAGGCCGACGTGGTGGTGGGCGTTCCGGACGCCACGATCCGCGGGTGGGACGAGACCGCCATAAGCGGCCGGGATGGCAGCACGGGCGAACTCCTGTGGCAAAGGACAGGCAAGCACATGCCCGGCGTGGTCATCGTCGGTGACAGGTATTTCGGCAACGGCGCGAACGCCTACGACGTGCGCACCAACTCCTACCTGGGTTTTGGCACGGCAAAAGGGCGCGGGTGCGACAACCCCCTGGCCGGCGTGAACATGATGACTTTCAGGACTTCCACCTCGGGCTACCTGGACCTGGCGGACGGCAACGGCCTGGTGGCCCTGCCGGGATTTCGGCCGAGTTGCAACGGGAGCTTGATTCCTGCGGACGGCCTTCTGAACGCGCCGAAGGTGGCCACCGGCTGCGTGTGCAACTACAGCATCAAGACTACGCTGGCCCTGGCCCCGATGCCGGATGCCGCTCTGTGGGGAGCAGCCCGCGGCAGGGCGGGCGCAGACCGCATCGGCATCAACTTCGGTGCGCCGGGCGACCGGGTCAGCGAGGAGAAGACCACCTTCTTCCAGTTCCCCGTGACCGCCTGGCGCCGCGAGGTGACCTCGCCGATCCAGGACGAGGCCCTGGTGGAAAGGGACGGAAAAGAGCGCGATCTCGTGATCTCCACCGTTCCACGCGAGCCGCGCGTTTTCCAGAAACCTTCGCTCTGCATGGCGGGGCAGGACATGGCGTGGGTGGGCGCGTCCGGACTGAAGGGGGTTGAAGAGGTGAGGCTGCACTTCGGAAGGCTCAAACCGGAGAGGGCCGGGGTCCGGCTCTACTTCGCCGAATTCGAGGCCGAGGCTGCGGGCGAACGCGTTTTTGAGGTGGCCGTCAACGGCAAGAAAGCGCTGAAGCGCCTGGACATCTTCCGGGAAGCCGGCGGCGCCGGGCGCGTGCTGGTCAAGGACGTGGCACGGGTTAAACTGAAAGGAGACCTGACCATCTCCCTCTCCCCGCACATTGAGTCACCCCTCAAGGAGCCCGTTCTCTCCGGAATCGAACTCGTCTGGCCGTAGCCTTTTTGCAGGCCTCTCGCATCGGAGCGGCGATTACCACGTCAGCGGGCGCCGTTTCCCTTTGCCGTTGCAGGATATAAAGCGGTAATCATCCTTAAGTGCGGGGAAACCGCAATCCTCGGTTTGGCGGCTTGGCAGTCGCTGGCTTTCTGGCCTTCCCGCTTGAGCGCCGTGAATTCACCATTCGCCCAGGAAACACCCCAGCTTTTGGGTGTTGGTCGCAGACGGTTTACAAAGCGTCGGTCATGGGCCCACAACTGAGCCGATGAACTAAAACTTGCTCACACAAGCTTCTTGGTCCCCCATATG
>CAYVBE010000099.1:0-14462 GCA_964448935.1 uncultured candidatus Brocadiaceae bacterium | reverse complement strand
CGATCATCCGGGCCGCCATGCCCTTGAAGGAGGTCTTCTCGCGCGTGGGGAAGTCGCGCACCTCCATGTCCCAGACGCGCTCGGTGTAGTCCACATCCGGGTTGGAGCAGAACAGGGAGACGTATCCGCCGGTCTCCTGGTCCCAGCGGCTGGGTCGGTCGTAGCCCAGGTAGGCCGGGCAGTCCACGACGATCCGCGATTCGTCGGCGGTCCCCTCCGGCCCGACCACCAGGCGGAAGGCTATCTCGACGCTGTCCCCGGCCAGCATCTCCCGGGGCGTGACTTCGGCTTCCTTGAACACTTTCGGCATTTGCTTTTCCTTCCGTTATCTCGTCAAGACTCGAAGGCGCGCGTTCAGGCGGACGGCCCCGAGGTGGCCGTGATCTCGCCGAACTGGATGCGGTAGAAACGGGCGTATTCGCCGTCGAGCGCCATCATCTCCTCGTGCGTGCCGCGCTCGATGATGCGTCCGTTCTGGACGAACAGTATCTGGTCCGCCTCCAGAATGGTGGAGAGCCGGTGCGCGATGGCGAACGTGGTGCGCCCGCTGCGGAGGTTGTCTATGGCCTCCTGGATCAGCAGTTCGGTCTCGGAATCCACCGAGGAGGTCGCCTCGTCCAGGATCAGTATCTGAGGGTTCTTCAGCAGCGCGCGGGCGATGGAGATGCGCTGGCGCTGCCCCTCGGACAGCTTGACGCCGCGCTTGCCGATGGTCGTATCGTAACCGTCGGGCAGTTCGCGGATGAACGGCGCCGCGTTGGCGTGCAGCGCCGCCGCCATAACCTCCTCCTCCGAGGCGTCGGGGCGTGCGTACGCGATGTTCTCGGCCACGGTTCCGCTGAACAGAAAGTCGTCCTGCATGACGATGCCGATCTGGGCGCGCAGGCCCCGGAGCCGCAGGTCCCGCACGTCCCGGCCGTCCAGCAGCACGGCGCCCTCCTGGGGGTCGTAGAACCGTGGAATCAGGCGCGTGATCGTGGTCTTACCGGCGCCGCTGGGGCCTACGAGCGCCACCATCTGCCCGGGCTGCGCCGTCAGCGATATTCCTCGCAGCACCGGCTCGTGCTCGTAGGAGAAGTGTACGTCCTCGAACTTGACCTCACCCGTGACCTCCTCCGGCTCCACGGCCTTCGCGCGGTCCTTGATGTCCGGCTCGATGTCCATGTACTGGAAGAACCGCTCGATACCGGCGAAGAACCGCCCCGCCCCCTCGATCATCATGATCATCCGGAGGATGGGATGGAAGAAGTTGCGCACGTACATGATGAACGCAATGAACGCGCCCGCCTTTATGTCACCCTGTATCGCCAGGTGGCCGCCGTAGAGCACCAGGGCGGCGATTCCCAGGTTGTTCAGGATGACGGCGCCCGGAAAAAGGGTTGCTATGTAGCGAATGGCACCCATCCGAGCGGCGTAGTGCTCCTCGTTTGCGCGCTCAACCGCGTCCGCTTCCCTGTCCTCCCCCACGAACGCCTGGATCACCTTGATGCCGGCCAGGTTCTCCTCCAACACGTCGGAAAGCCATGCCTTCTGCCGGCGCACCTTTCGGAACCTGTTCAGCATGTTTCCCACCCGCAGATGGGCGTAGAGGATCAGGAACGGTGTGACGGCCAGCCCGACGGCGGCCAGCCGCCACTCCCACGCAAACAGGATGATCCCCGTGCCGAGCACGGAGACAATGCCGATGATAACCGTCTCCGGCCCGTGGTGCGTGAACTCCTCGATCACGTTGATGTCGTCCACGAGACGCGACAGAAGTTCGCCGGTCTTCTTCTGCTCATGGAAGGACATGGAGAGCTTCTGCAGGTGCCCGTACAGGTCGTTCCGCAGGCGGGCGGTCATGCGCTGCGCCACCTCGTGGCCCCAGTATTCCTTCAACCCCTGCACGACGGCCCAGGCCAGTGTGACGCCCAGGATTGCCCCGGCCAGCCACGCAAGGCCTCTGTAATCACCCGCAGGGATGGCGACGTCTATCACGTTCCTGATCAACCACGGGATCAGCAGCATCAGCCCCACGGCCACCGCGTGCATGACCTGGACGAGGACAAACTTGCGCTTCCGCGGAGCCACGTAGGTCCGCGCGAATCTCTTCAGTATCTGCCACATAGATGTTCCCCTGCTGTGGGGAGAGAAAGGCATGAAGCTGTCTGCTCCCATACCCCGTGCCTGCCGCGTTGCCGTGTCAGGCGTATCCTCTCCCGACTGCTCGCATTCAAATGGTACGCACCACACTATAGCACGGCGCTCGGCAGCGTCAATGTCGGTTGGTCGGACTCCGCGGTTTGACACGGCCCCAGGACACGGGTATCGTCTGTGAGTCCCCGCACGCCGCGGACAATCCGGGGATGCATGCGCAGAGAGAGAAGCCCGTGCGGGTCGCGAGGCCGGACGCCCCCTCGCCATGTTACTATTCCTTTCGGAGGCGAACTGTGCAACGACACAACAGGCCCGACGTGAGGCGACGAGCCCCGTGCCCAGCGTTGCTCCTGCTTCTGTGGGCGGCGTTGCTCCTGCCCTGGCAGGCACCCGCAGCGGCCGGTGCGCCGTCGCACCCCTATCTCTACTTCTCCAGAAGTGACATCCCTGCGTTGCGCGCGCGGATGGAGAGTGAGCCGTTCGCCGGCCGCTGGGAGCGCTTTCTGGCCCACGCCGACCGCTGTCTGAAACGCCCTGTGCCGTCACCCGGCCGGGTGATGAACGACTCCAGGGATTCGCTCGGCGTGGCGGGGACGACGGCCTTCGCCTACGTCATAACCGGTGAGAGGCAGTACGGCCTGCGGGCAAAGGCGGAACTGGTGGCCCTTCTCCAGTCCGAACGCTGGCACAACCCGGTGCACTGGAACAAGGGCGCCGATCTGAACACGGCGGAGCTGAGCGCTGCGGCGGCACTGGTCTGGGACTGGTGCTACGACGTGATGACGCCCGACGAGCGCCGGGCCATCGGTCAGGCTATACTCGAGAAATCCACCCGCGTTTACCTGAGTTCCGTCGTGGAGCACAACGACTGGTGGGTGGACAACCCCGTTAACAACTGGTGCGGCGTCTGCCACGGAGGCTGCGGGCTGGCCGCGCTGGCGCTCTACCACGAATCGCCCGAGGCGGCGCGCGCCGCCAACCTGGCCTTGCAGCATACGCAGAAGTTCCTTCGCACGGTCATACTGCAGGACGGCGGGGGCCACGAGGGCGTCATGTACTGGCGCTACGGAGTGACGTTCGGCAACTACCTGGCGACTGCAGCCTCGCACAGTCTCGGAGGCGACCACGGGCTGTTGCAGACCTACACGAGCAAGCTGGCCGGCTACTGGGACATCTACATGCAGGGGCCGGACATGCGCTACGCCAACTTCAACGACATGAATGAGGACACATTCGCCGGGATCTACGGGGAGGATCATCGCCGCTGGCAAGGCGGACCGAACAGCGTCCTGTGCGCTCTGTTCGAATCCCGCGTGCCGGGCGGCGACCCATTCCTGCTCTGGGGTGCCGACAACGGCGGGAGCGCCTTCTACTGGGCGGGCGTCTCTCCCTTCTACTTCCTGTGGCGGCGCGGCGCGCCGCCCGCCGGCCGGAAGCCGCCGCTCCAGAACGCCGTGCTGTTCCGCGGGGCGGGCCACGCCATTTTCCAGTCGCCCGGACTCTGGTTCGTCTACAACGGCGGGTGGACGAGGGATAAAGGTCACACCAATAAGGACCTCGGGACCTTTGTTCTTGTGGCAGAGGGCGAGAGGTTCGTCAGCGACCCCGGCTACGGGGCCTCCCGGACGCAGGATCATTCAACGGTGCTGGTGAACGGGCAGGGACAGCCCCGCGGCGTCCGGGGCCGATATCGTCGGTTCGGCACCGGCGACGGCTTCGCCTATCTGGCCTCCGACCTGTCCGACTGCTATCCGGACACGGGCCTGAAACGGTTCGTCCGGCACGCGCTCATGGTGCGCGGCGAGTACATTGTGCTCATAGATGATCTTGCAGCCGAAGGGAATGCCCGCTTCGAGTGGCAGATTCAGAGCGCCCTGCCCTCCCGCGCGGAGCAAGCCCGGCGCCTGGCGACCGTCCAGGGCTCGAACGTGGACCTCCACGTCGTGGTCGCCTCCCCCGGCGATGGGCGGGTCTCGGCGGAGCAGACCAGCATTAAGATGAAAAGGGGCTCCCGGGACATGCACACGACGCGGATCGTCCCCGGCGCCCCGAGGGAGCAGGACCTGATTGTCACGGTGCTCTACCCCGTGAGCTCCGGCGGCACCGCCCCCCGTGTAGCGCTGGACGGGCGGGGGATACTGACCGTGCAGAGCGGTTCCGATACTGACACCATAGCTCTCGGCAAGGCCGACTTCGGCCCGGTCGTGACGAGCGTCAACGGAAAGAGCACCGCCCGCCTGCCCTCGCCGCAGGCACGCACGCTACGCCATTTCCGGTGAGGCGCGGTCAAAGCAAACTGCACGTCGGCGGCTGAGCCCGGGGTGCTTCAGCCGTCAGTCCAGCACGATGCACTCCTCGTTGGGGCTGATCCCGTCCGGATCGTTCACCCGCGCGCCGGAGGGTCCGGGCACCTTTCCGGACAGAAGCGGATCGTCCGTCTCGTGCATCCAGCGGTCCAGCCGCCCTCGCATGTCGGCCAGCGCCTCCTCGGCCCTCGGGTCGCCCACCAGGTTGTTCGTCTCGTGCGGGTCGAACACCATATCGAACAGTTCCTCCGCGGGCAGTGGCATTTCCGCCCACCCGTTCTCCATCCAGAGCTGCTTGGTGGGGCTGTCGTCGCAGTTGGGCAATACGGGCACACCGCGGTCGTCGAAGCGCCGGATGTATTTCCACCGCTTCGTGCGCACGCACCGCAGCGGCTCGTAGGCCGCGTGATAGTTCACCTCGCCGAAGATCTCCTCGCGCACCTCGTCGGCCTCGCCCCGAATGACGGGCATGAAGGAGACGCCCTGTAGCCAGTCCGGCGGCTCCATCTCCAGCAGGTCGCAGAGCGTGGGGTAGATATCCACCTGCGAGATCAGCGCGTCCACCACCCGGCCGCCCTCGAAGCCGCCCGGGCCGCGCATCATCAGCATGACGCCGATACCGCCCTCGTAGAGGTTGCACTTCATCCGGGGGAAGGCGATGCCGTGGTCGGTGGTGCAGATGACCAGTGTGTTCTCGGCCAGGCCGGTCTCGTCCAGCGCGTCCAGCACGCGCCCCATCTTGGCATCCAGCACGCGGGCCTCGGCGATGAAGCCCGCCATGTCCGTCCGTGTCTCGGGCGTGTCGGGGATGGGCTCGGGCGGCCTGGTGTAACGCGGGTCCTCCTCGGGCCCCGGATCGCGGAAGGTGCGGTGTGTGTCGCTGAAGCCGACCGAGAAGAAAAACGGCTCCTCCAGTCCATCGTGAAGGAACTCGGCGGCCATCTCCGAGGTCTCACCCTCGTGATCGGTGCTCTCGCCCACGATGTCGTCGTAGCCGATCACCTTCTTGCCGCCCGGCTCCCGGTGCGAGGCGACGTGCTGCACACCGCAGAGCGCGGAGTAGTAGCCGCATTCGTGCAACGTGTGGATAACATGCTGCCCGTAGTCGTTCAGGCTCCAGCCGCGGTGCGCCAGGCCGGTCATGCCGTTGTTGTGCGGCCATCGGCCGGTCAGCAGGCTGGCCCGGCTGGCCGAGCAGGTGGGGTTGGCGCAGAACGTCTGCCGGAACAGCACCCCCTCCTCCGCCAGCCGCTGCAGGTTGGGGGTCGGGATTTTGTAGCCGTATGGCTGGATGTATCGGCCGGTGTCGTGCGAGTGCAGGTACAGTATGTTGGGTCTGTCCACGTCAGTCCTCCGTCGAAGGTTTTGTCTCAACGCCGCCCATCTCGTAGCCCTGCGCGAGGGTGTAGAGCCTGCCCAGGGAGTCGTCCTCGTTGGCGTGGGCGGCCACTACTCGGCCGCTGAAGACGGTGTGGTCGCCCGTGTCGAGCTGCCCGTCCAACACACACTCGAAGTTCGCCACCGCATCGGCCAGCAGCACACAGTCAACCTCCGCCGCCGGGCTGGTCGGCGCGGCGCGTTCCGCCAACTTATCCATCTGCCGCCCAGAATGCGTGCCGAAGAACAGCGCATCCTCGGCCATGGCCGCGCTCGGGAAGGCGATCACGAACTCGCCCGCCCGCCGGATCACCTCGTGCGAGTACCGCGTATGGCCTATGGAGATGGCCATCATGGGCGGCTCGATGGAGGTGATCATGGACCATCCCAGCGTGATGGGGTTGCACTTGCCGCTTTCCTCGCGGGCCAGTGCAATCACCACCGCCTCGGGGTATTTGCGCGTGATGGCATCGGAATACGGCATCTTGATCTGCATGGCATCCTCCGGAACCAACGGCGAATCCGCGCGAATGGTTACCCGAACCCCCAATCCTAATTCCTGGAGCGCCCCTTGCAAGTGCGCGGAGGAGATTTCGCGGTTTCGGGCACTACACCGTTTCCGCCGCAGGGCGCACGGCCTATAATGAACGACCATCACTGACTGAGGGAAAGGCACACCCGTGGAAAAAGTGATTCAGGACTCCGAGGACACCTGGCAGCAGAAACGCCCGCGCCTCGGCATCAGCACCTGCCTGCTGGGTGAGAACGTGCGCTACGACGGACAACATAAGCTCGATCGTTTCCTGCGGGACACGCTGGGCCGATACGTGGAATGGGTGCCCGTCTGTCCCGAGGTCGAGTGCGGCCTGAGTGTCCCCCGCGAGCCGATGCACCTGGAGGGCGACCCCGACGAGCCACGTCTGGTCGCGGTGCGGACCGACAAGGACCTGACCGACCAGATGCTGGAGTACGCGCGGCGCCGCGTGCGGGAACTGGAGGACGAGGACCTCTGCGGTTTCGTCTTCAAGAGCCGCTCGCCCAGTTCCGGCATGACGCGCATCAAGGTGTACGACGAGAACGGCGTGCCCCACAAGGTGGGCGTCGGCCTGTTCGCCCGCGAGTTCATGGATCACTTTCCCCTGCTGCCGGTCGAGGACGACGGACGCCTGCACGACCCCGACCTGCGGGAGAATTTCATCGAGCGCATCTTCTGCCTGGAGCGCTACCGCCGACAGGTGAAAAACGACGGCGGCGTGGGCGCGCTGGTGGAGTTCCACGCCGCGCAGAAGATGCAGCTTATGGCGCACCACCCCGAGAAGCTGAAGACCATGGGCCGCCTGGTCGCCCGGCAGGATTCGACCGATGAGGAGGAAATCTTCACCCGCTACGAGAAGCTCCTGATGGAGGCGCTGATCGAGCGCGCCACGCCCGGCAAAAACGGCAACGCTATGATGCACATGATGGGTTACTTCCGGGACGAACTGTCGGCCGACGAAAAGAATGAACTGCTGGAAATCATCTCGCAGTATCGGCGGGGAGATATCCCGCTGGTGGTGCCCGTGACGCTGCTGCGTCACTACGTGCGGAAGTACGACGAGCCCTACCTGAAGGACCAGACTTACCTGAACCCGCACCCCACCGAGTTGAAGCTGCGCAACCACGCCTGAGACCGCCGGCGGAAAGGAAAAACCACATGCAGACCGAGGAAAACGAGACACCCCGCACAGCGCCCTGCCCCGGCCGAATGGCGTTGCGGGGAGCACTGGGCTTCGGGCTGGGGAGCCTGCTGGCCTTCGCCCCCGTCTACCTGCCCCTGACCGGGGGGCTGGGGCAGTTCGTGCGGCTGCTAATCGCTTACCCGCTCAGTGGCGCGGTGGGCGGCGCACTGCTGGCCGGCGGGCTGCAGGGCAAGCCCGGCAAGGCCGACGCCGCTTTGGGGTTTGGCATCGGTTTCCTGCTGGCGGGCGCGGTCATGCCGGCGGCGCTGCTCAATCCGCAGGACGTCGTGGCGCGGCCGCTCTACCAGGCGGGCGTTTTCGCCGTCGGCCTGGGCGCGGCCGGCGCGCTGGGGGCCATGTGCTTCGGCTGGCGGGCGTGCGTTGCGGCCGCCTCGGCCTTCGCCATAAGCGGCGTGGCCGGCGGCCCGATCGCCGGAAGCCGCTTCCTGGGCACGCCTACGATCCTGCTGGGCCTCTTCGTCAGCTACGCCCTGGGAGGTGCACTGCTGGGGGCGGCGCTGGCCTGCCTGCCCCGCCCGTCCGGCGATGGAGATTGACTCCGGCCGCTCCACTTGCGCCGCTTGAACCGAACCCTTAACATCTGCTAAACGCGCGGCCCGCGACAACCGGGGCAGCTCCGCCGGGCCGTGCGATCCCATCATGTCCTTTGAATCGGGAGCGGGGATGGACTATCAGGCATTCGTCGAACGCAAAACGCAGGAGTTGCGAGACACCGTCGGGGATGACATCGCCATCAACGCACTCAGCGGCGGCGTAGACAGCTCCGTGGTCACCGTGCTGGGGCACCGGGCGCTGGGCGAGAACCTGAAGACGTTCTTCGTTGACAGCGCGCTTATGCGCCAGGGCGAACCGGAGGGCGTGGTGCGGACGTTCGCCGACATGGGCATCCCCGTGGAGCTGGTGGACGCCCGGCGGAAGTTCCTGGATGCCCTTGCCGGCATCACCGACCCCGAGGAGAAGCGCCAGGCCGTCACGGACACCTTCTACGCCGACGTGTTCGGCGAACTGGTCCGCAAGACCGGCGCGAAGTACCTGCTCCACGGCACCATTTTGACGGACATCGAGGAGACGGTCGCGGGCATCAAGCGGCAGCACAACATCCTGGCCCAGATGGGCATTGACCCGCAAGCGGAGTACGGATACGCCGTGCTGGAGCCGCTGGACGAGTTGCGCAAAGACGACGTCCGCGAGGTGGCGCGCGTGCTGGGGATGCCGGAGGAGATCGCGGAGAGGATCCCCTTCCCCGGACCCGCCCTCGCAACCCGCATCGTTGGAGAGGTGAACGAGGAGCGGCTGGACCTGGTGCGGCAGGCGACCGCCATCGTCGAGGAGGAACTGGGGGACACGGGCGCCTTTCAGTACATGGCCGTGCTGCTGAAGGACCGCGCCACGGGCATCCGCGCCGGCGAACGGGAGTTCGGCCAGATCATCGTCGTGCGCTGCATTGACAGCGTGGACGCCCGCACCGCGACCGCCCTGCACCTGCCCTGGGAGAAGCTGGACCGCATCTGCGAGCGCATCACCGCTCTGCCGGACGTCAACCGCTGCCTCTACGACCTGACGCCGAAACCCCCGGCCACAATCGAATACGTGTGAACGCGCACCCGGCCCGGACGACCGGGCTTCTGAACAAGAGACACCCTTGCGCGAGGAACCAGATGGACGGATACCTGCTACTGGCGGACGGATTGAGGCTGGACGGAACGCTCCGAGGCGCGGCGACAAGCGCCGTGGGCTGGGTGACGGCCAACACCTCGGTGGTCGGCTTCCAGGAGATGGTCACCGACCCGGCCTACAAAGGCACCATACTGGGCTTTACCTACCCGGAGGTGGGGGCGGTGGGCGCCGCCGAGCGCTTCTCGGAGTCGGCCCGGGTGCAGGCGGCGGCCGTGCTGGTCAAGGTGCTCAGCGAGTTCCGCAGCCACTACCTGGCCGAAGAGGACTTTGAGAATCTACTGGAAGCCGCCGGGGTGCCCTGCCTCTGTGACGTGGACACGCGCGGGCTGGCGGTGCACCTGCGCGAGGAGGGGGAGATGGCAGCCGCCGTCGCCCCCGCCGGGACCGACCCCGACGAGCTACATGCCCAACTGGAGGACTTCGCCCGTCCGGCATTCAACGCGTCCGAAGCGCCGAAGACCCCGGGGGGCGAAGCCGGCCCGCTGGTGGCCGTGCTGAACCTGGGCGTGCGCGCCTCTCACCTGCGACAGCTCGCCCGCTGCTGCCGGACCACGGTGCTCCCCCATGACGCCTTCCCGGAACAGATTATGGACACCGGGCCGGACGGCCTGTTCATATCCGACGGACCGGCCGCCGGTTTCCCGCCGGACGGCACGGTCCAGACCATCCGCAGCCTGGCGGGCAAGGTGCCCATCCTGGCCTGCGGGCTGGGCAACGTTGCGCTGGGCCTGGCCCTGGGCTGCGATGCGACCTTCCTGCGGCGCGGCCATCACGGAGCCAACTTCCCCGTGCGCAACGTGCAGGAAGATGAGGTCGGGGTGACCCACCAGCGGCACAGCGTGGTGCTGAACCGCAACAGCGTCGAGGCGTCGGACGAGGTGGACCTGCTGTGGGAGAACATGAACGACGACACGGTGGAGGGCATCCGCGCCGCTTCAATGAACGCCACGGGCCTGCAGGACATCCTGCCGGCCCCTTCCCCGGGCCGGATCAATGCCCGGATACAGAGCTTCGTGGACGCCCTTTCCGCATGACCGGGGGCCGTTTTACTCCAGAGAGAGACCGCATAAACACATGCCAAAACGCACAGACCTGAAGAAGATTCTGATGATCGGCAGCGGCCCGGTGATTATCGGCCAGGCCTGCGAGTTCGACTACAGCGGCAGCCAGGCGTGCAAGGCTCTGCTGGAGGAAGGCTACGAGGTGGTGCTGATCAACAGCAATCCCGCCACCATCATGACCGACCCCGTGATGGCCCATCGCACCTACCTGGAGCCCATCACCGCGGAGGTGATCGAGAAGATCATCGCCCGCGAGCGGCCGGACGCCGTGCTGCCCACGCTCGGCGGCCAGACTGGGTTGAACGTGGCCGTCTTCCTGGCCGAGGAGGGAGTGTATGACCGCTACGGTGTCGAGGTGCTGGGCTGCGACCCGGACGCCATCAGCACGGCCGAGGACCGGGAGTCCTTCAAGAACGCCATGAGCGAGATCGGCGTGCGCGTGCCGGACAGCGGCATCGCCCGCACCGTCGAGGAGGGCATGGACATCATCGGCGAGATCGGCCTTCCGGTCATCATCCGCCCCGCCTTCACCCTGGGCGGCACCGGCGGCAGCACGGCCTACAACACCGACGAAGCGCCCGACCTGCTGGCGGACGGCCTCAACGCCAGCCCCGTTAGCCAGGTGCTGGTGGAGGAGAGCGTGCTGGGCTGGAAAGAGATCGAGTACGAGGTTATGCGCGACCACGCCGATAGCGTCATCATGGTCACCAGCATGGAGAACGTGGACGCCATGGGCGTTCACACCGGGGACAGCGCCGTGGTGGCCCCCGCGCAGACCCTGACCGCCGGCGAATACGCGACCTACGTGGACTACTGCAAGCGCATCATCCGCCGCATCGGCGTCAAGGGCGGCGGCATCAACATCCAGTACGCCGGCGACCCCGAGAGCGGCGACATCGTGGTCATCGAGGTCAACCCGCGACTCTCCCGCTCCTCCGCCCTGGCCAGCAAGGCCACCGGTTTCCCCATCGCGCGCGTCGCCACCAAGCTGGCCGTCGGCTACACGCTGGACGAAGTGCTCAACAACGTGACCGGCAACACCTACACGCTGCAAGAACCGACGGTGGACTACTGCGTGTATAAGACCGCGCGGTTCACCTTTGAGAAATTCCCGCAGGCCGAGCGCGTCATCAACACCAGCATGAAGGCCGTCGGCGAGTCCATGTCCATCGGCAGGAACTTCAAGGAAGCGTTCCAGAAAGGCCTGCGCTCCCTGGAGACGGGCCGTTACGGCTTCGGCGCGGACGGGCGTGACCCCCTGGAGCTGCCGCCCGAGGAGGAGATCGTCCGGAAGCTCTCCGTGCCCAACGATGAGCGGTATTTTTACATCCGCTACGCCTTCCAGAGCGGCTTTGACATCGAGCGCGTGCACGAGCTGACGCACATGGACCGCTGGTTCCTGGCCAACTTCAAGGACCTGGTGGACTTCGAGGCGGAGATCGAGCAGGCCGGCCGGATCGAGAACCTGGACGCGGAGCTGGCCGCGAAGGCCAAGGAATGGGGCTTCAGCGACCGGCAGCTCGCCTTCCTGCTCCACACCGACGAGTGGACCGTCCGCCGGCGCCGCAAGGAGCTGGGCGTCGAGCCGGTCTACAAGCTGGTTGACACCTGCGCCGGCGAGGTGGACAGCGAGCGGCCCTACTTCTACTCCACCAGCGAGCAGATTGATGAGTGCCGGGCCACGGACAAGAAGAAGGTCATGATCCTGGGCGGCGGGCCGAACCGCATCGGTCAGGGCATCGAGTTCGACTACTGCTGCGTCCACGCCGCGCTGGCCGTCCGGGAAGAAGGCTACGAGGCCATCATGGTCAACTGCAACCCGGAGACGGTCAGCACCGACTACGACACCTCCGATCGGCTCTACTTCGAGCCCATGACGGCCGAGGACGTGCTGAACATCGTCGAGGCCGAAAAGCCGGACGGCGTCATCCTGCAGTTCGGCGGCCAGACCCCGCTGAACATCTCGGCGGAGCTGGAGGAGAACGGCGTTCCCCTGCTGGGCACCAGCCCCCGCAGCATTGATCTGGCCGAGGACCGGAAGCACTTCCGCGAACTGCTCAACGAGCTCGGCCTCAAGCAGGCCCCCAGCGGCACCGCGGTCTCCTTCAAGGAAGCGGTCAAGCTGGCACGCGACATCGGCTACCCCGTGCTGGTTCGGCCCAGCTACGTGCTGGGCGGTCGCGCCATGGAGATCGTCTACGACGACGAGGAGCTCCAGCACTTCATGGACGAGGCCGTCGAAGCTTCTCCCGAGCGGCCCGTGCTGGTGGACAAGTTCCTGGAGGAGGCGATCGAGGTGGACGTGGACGCCATCAGTGACGGGGAAACCACCATCATCGGCGCCATCATGGAGCACATCGAGGAGGCCGGCGTCCACAGCGGCGACAGCGCCTGCGTCATCCCGCCGCAGACCCTCTCGAAGGAGGTGCAGGCCGAGATCGCCCGGCAGACCAAGGCGCTCAGCAAGACCCTCGAGGTCGTGGGACTGATGAACGTCCAGTACGCCGTCCAGAACGACGAGGTCTACGTACTGGAGGTCAACCCGCGGGCCTCGCGCACCATCCCGTTCGTCTCCAAGGCCACCGGCGTGTCGCTGGCCAAGCTCGCGACGCTGGCCATGATCGGCCACTCCCTGGAGGACCTGGGGCTGACCGAAGAGGTGGAGATTGACCACGTGGCCGTCAAGGAGGCCGTCTTCCCCTTCGCGCGGTTCCCGGGCGTGGACACCATTCTCGGCCCCGAGATGAAGTCCACCGGCGAGGTCATGGGCATCTCGAGCGATTTCGGGATGGCCTTCGCCAAGGCGCAGCTCGCCGCCGGCCAGAACCTGCCCAAAGAGGGCACCGTGTTCTTCAGCCTGCGCGATCAGGACAAAACGCCCACGGCGGCCCGCGTGGCGCGGCACTTCCAGGAGATGGGCTTCGACCTGGTGGCCACCGACGGCACCTGCGCTTTCCTGGGCGAGCAGGACATCCCCTGCGAGCGCATCAACAAGGTGCGCGAGGGCCGGCCCCACATCGTGGACGCCATCATCAACGGCGAGATCGGCCTGGTCGTCAACACCCCCAGCGGCAAGCACCCGCGGCAGGACGAGATCGCCATCCGCAGCACCTCCTGGGCGCGGCGCGTGCCCATCATCACCACCATCCCCGGCGCCGTCGCCGCCGTGCAGGCCGTCGCGGACCTGAAGGAGACGGAGATCAGCGTCCGCACGCTCCAGGAATACACCATGGACACCCACGGAGAGGTGCCCGAGCCCATGACGGGCGACCAGTAGACAGCAGGAGGCAGCCATGCCCAAGACAATCCTCTCCTACGGCGAGACGCTCTGGGACCTGCTGCCCTCCGGTCCGGTCCTGGGCGGTGCGCCCTTCAACTTCGCCTACCGCGTCAACTGCGTCGGAGACCACGGGCTGATTGTTACCCGCCTGGGCCGCGACGAACTGGGCGAGAAGGCCCACCGGCGCATCGTCGAACTGGGCATGGAGACGCGCTTCGTGCAGTGGCACGACGATGCCCCCACGGGCACCGTAGAGGTGGACCTCAGCGACACCAACAACCCGGACTTCACCATCATCCCCGGCGTCGCCTACGACCGCATCGAGCTGACCGACGAGATGCTCGACGCGGCGGCCCAGGCCGATTGCGTCTGCTTCGGCACGCTCATCCAGCGCGCCGAGACCAGCCGACGCACCCTCTACGCCCTGCTGGAGCGGGCCGAGTCGCCGGTCAAGCTGCTGGACATCAACCTGCGAAAGGACTGCTTCAGCGGACAGACGGTCCGGGCGTCTCTGCAGAAGGCCGATGTCTTGAAGCTGAACGACGACGAGGCCCGGCGGCTGGACGATATGCTCGACCTCGGCACCACCTCCGTCATCGGCTTCGCCGAGGCCATCATCGAGCGCTACGATCTGGCCCACTGCGTCGTAACCTTCGGCGAACGCGGCGCCTACGCCACCGACGCCCGCGACGAACGCGCCTACATCCCCGGCTACCGCGTGGACCTGGTGGACTCCTGCGGCTCGGGCGACGCCTTCACCGCCGGGTTCGTCCACGGCCTGCTGCGCGGCAGCCCGCTCAACGAATGCTGCCGCCTGGGAAACGCGTTGGGCGCCATCGTCGCCACCCACGACGGCGCCACCGCCGACGTAACCTTCGACGAAATC
>CAYVBE010000098.1:0-14569 GCA_964448935.1 uncultured candidatus Brocadiaceae bacterium | reverse complement strand
GCGCCCGGCGGGGGAGTCCGGTTTGTCATCGCCGGCAACGACCGCGCCCGCGAAAGTTCGCCAGTCACGCACGTCTCCCGGAAGCAGGCGCATCGAGCCGTCGAAGAACGCCTGCCGGCAGGAGTAACCCAACGGATAGAAAAGGAACACCGCCAGGAAGGCCAGCAGCACCAGCAGTATGAGATTTCGGGTGGTTTTCACGACCGGCCGCTTTCCTGGTCAGCGATGATGACGGCGTCCGCGGGGTCGAAGTGCACCTGCACCTCGCGGCCGCGCTCCGGCGGGGCGTCGGCCGGATTGGCCCGGACGGCCCGGAGGCACAGGTCACCGGCCGTCAGCAGGAACTGCTCCAGCTCGCCCAGATACACGCTGTCCGCCACGCGCGCGGAAACGGTATTCTGCTCGCCAGGGCCGAGGCGCAGGCTCTCCGGGCGCACCATGCACAGCACCGAATCGCCCTCCGCGAGCGGGGATCCGGGCAGGGCGGCCGTCAGCTCTCCCAGGGCGGTCTCAACCACCCCATTTTCCTCAAAGACGCTGCGTAGCGTCCCGCTCAGCATGTTCGTCTCGCCCACGAACTGCGCGACGAACCGGTTTGCCGGACGGCGATAGATCGCCCGCGGCGTGCCCACCTGCTGCACCGATCCCATATCCATCACCGCCACGCGGCCGGCCATGGACAGGGCCTCCTTCTGGTCGTGCGTGACGTAGATCATGGTGATGCCGGTCTCCTGGTGGATGCGGCGAATCTCGTCGCGCATGTCGAGCCGCAGGCGGGCGTCGAGGTTCGACAGCGGCTCGTCCAGAAGCACCACGTCCGGCTCGATCACCAGCGCCCTCGCCAGGGCCACCCGCTGCTGCTGGCCGCCGGAGAGCTGGTTGGGCATGCGGTCGTGCAGTTGCTCCATCCGCACGGTCCTGAGGGCGTCGGTCACGCGCTGCTCGCGCTCCTCGCGCCCGACGCTCCGCTCGCGCAGCCCGTAGGCCACGTTTCCGGCGACGGTCATGTGCGGCCAGAGGGCGTATGTCTGGAAGACCATGCCCGTGTTGCGCTTGTGCGCGGGAACGGACACGATGGACCGGCCGTCGAAGAGAATATCGCCCCCGTCCGGGGTCAGGAAACCTGCGATCATCCGCAGGATGGTCGTCTTGCCGCATCCGGAGGGCCCGAGCAGGAAGAACAGCTCTCCCTTCTCCACCCGGAAGGACACCGCCTCGACCGCCACCGTGTCCCCGTAGCGCTTCGTGACTCCTTCGAACTCTACAGCGACCATCATTGACCCTCAGCCAGTGTGCGGTAAAGCTCCCGGGCCTCGGCCGACCAGCGGCTGACCGTCTCCGCCCGGAAGTAGGGATCGTTCCACCTCTGCCCGGCCAGCTCCAGCATCTCCCGCTCGGAGATCGGCGGCTGCAACAGCCGGCGCCTGTCCGGATGGTCCTCCGACAGATGTCGCAGCCGTCGCCAAGCGCGCGACAGCTCCGAGTGCGTGTCTATGATGCGGGCGCCGAACAGGTCGTTCAGGATGCGCCAGCGCACGTTCTTCTTCTCCGGGTCGAAGTCCACGCCGCCCTCGAACTCAAATGGGTTGAGACTGACGGCCGATGTCTCCGAATACTTGCGCACCAGCCCCGGTATGACGGGCAGCCGGTGGAGGGCATAGGCCCGGGGCCCGCCCGGCGTGCCGGGCTTCAGAATCCAGAGCTTCTGGCCGGCCTCCGAGAGCACGAACTCCACGAACAACTCCGCCGTCTCTACGTGCGGCGCCCCTTTCAGAACCCCGATGCCGTCCGGGTTCACCACCGTCAGCCCGTCCGGAAGGCGAAACCCCATGCGGTCCGAGCCGACGCGCGCCACGGCGGGCAGGGCGTAGGTGTCAATGGCCATGCCGCAGGCCGCTTCGCCGGCGGAGACCTCCCACTGGACTTCGCTGGCCTGGCGCGTGAACCGGCGACAGTTGGCCCCGATGCGCATGACGGTCGCCCAGCCTTCCTCCCACCCGTAGGCCTGCAGGATGATCTCGTACACCATGTGCATGCTGCCGCTCAAGCGCGGATCGCCGGAGCTTATCCACGTGAAGTAGCGCGGCTGACCCAGGTCCTGCCAGGTCTGCGGCTCGGGCAGGTCCAGGAAATCCAAAACTCTCTTGTTGTAGAACAGCCCGAAGCCCGCCAGACACGCGCCGAACCAGTAATGATCGGCGTCGTATACCTCCATGCCGGCATACGTCTGCGGGATGCGGTCAAGCACCTCGGCCGGGATGGAGCACTGGTGGAGAAAGCCCTTGGGCTTCAGATGCAGGAAAGGGTCCACGCCGCCGCCGAAGAACAGGTCTATCCCGATGCCCGAGGGCGTCTGCTGGAACTGGTCGGCCACGTAGGCGATGGCCTGCATGGTGCCCCCGACGTCGGTCCACTCGATGCGGGCGGAGCGGCCGTGGTTTGTCGCAAGCCATTCGCTGAAGGCCCGTTCGAACTCCCGGCGGATGCTCTGCGAGTGGGGCGAGATGATGACCAGCGGCTCGGCGTCTTCGGGCACCTGGGCGCCCTCAGGCGTCTCCGGCTTCTCGGGACGCAGCGCCACGGGCACGCCCAGCAACACCAAGAACGCCGCGACCACCGCGATGCGCGTGACCGTGGATGTTCGGCCCGCATTCTGTTTGCCGCCGCTCACCCCGATACCTCTCCGGGCTCGAAGGAACACATGGGGACCAACTCCGGGAGCACCAAATGTATCACATTCCGGACTCTTTGCAAGCTTTCAGGGCGGTGGCAACGGTTGAGTTTTTTATTTGCTTGCGGTATACCATCGTGTGCCCGAGAACCGGTTTCCGGAGGCAAGTCCACGTGGAACATCAGAGGCGAGTCGCGTTTCAGAGGCAGGGCAGAACCTACCAGCTCTCCATCGAGGATGCCGAAGACCTGCGCGTAGCGCTGAAACTGGACGACGGGCTGTGGGTGGCGACCAGCGCGCCGGTGGCGTCGCTCAACTGCGATCGGCAGTTCCTGGAGTTCGTGGACTCGGACGGCAACGGCGAGATACGGTGCGACGAGGTCCGCGCAGCGATCCGCTGGATGCTGGGACTGCTGGAGGACACGGGCCGGATCGGCGAATCGGTGGACCCACTGCCCCTGGAAGCCATCCGCACCGAAGAAGCCACCGGGCAGAGCATGGTGGAAACGAGTGAGTTCGTCCTGGACGCACTCGGTGCCGGGGCGAAGGACGGTATCGCCCTCGACCAGGTACGGGCCTTCGAGGCGAACCTGGACCGCCAGCCGATCAACGGAGACGGGGTCATCCCGCCCGGTGCCACCGATGACGAGCGGATCAGGGAGTTCATCGAGGATGTCTTGCGTTGCGCTCCGGGAGAGCAAGACAGGACCGGGCGACCCGGCATTCGAGCGGAGGACCTGGAGCAGTTCCTTGAGGACGCCCGGGGCTACATCCAGTGGTTGGCACGCGCGGACCGGGGCGAGGAAGAGGCCACGGAAGTGATGCCGCTGGGAACCCGCACGCCCGCAGCATACACCGCTCTGCAGGCGGTGCGGCAGAAAGTGGACGGGTTCTTCGCCCGCTGCAAGGCGCTGCGTTTCTTCGGGCCGTCCAGCGGGGCGGCGGGTGTCGGGCAGATGGCGCAGGAGGGGCCGGTGGAGGAGACGCTGCAGAAAGCGCCCCTGGCCGAACCGAATGCGGAGGGCGTCCTGCCGCTGGAAGAAGGCCTCAATCCGGCCTACGAGGAGGACATCCGGCGGTTCCTGCAGGAGGTGGTGGAGCCGATCCTGGGGGAGAGGGAAGGGCTGACTGAGCAGGAGTGGGAGCGCATAAAGGAGACTCTGGCGCCGCACGAGAGCTGGGTGCAAGCCAAAGCAGGCGCCGCAGTGGAGCAACTCGGCCGCGAGAAGCTCCGGCGCTACCTGGACGGGGACTTCGCCGAGCACGTGCGCGCGATGCTGGAGACCGATCGCGGCGTAGCGGACCGGCTGGACGACGTGCGAGAGTTGAAGCGGCTGCTGCTCTACCACAAGTATCTCCTGCGGCTGGCCAATAACTTCGTGAGCTTCCCTGAACTCTACGACCCGGTCCGCACGGCGATGTTCGAGATGGGTTCGCTGGTCATTGACGGGCGATGGTTCAACCTGGCCGTCCGCGTGCAGAACCTGGAGGAGCACGCTAAGGTGGCCCAAACGAGCCGGATGTATGTTCTCTACGCGGAACTGAGCCGGGACGGGGATTCGGAGACGGCCACCGTCGCCGCGCCGGCCACTTCGGGAACGGCCGGTAACCTTTGCGTCGGCAAGCGCGGCGTCTTCCACGGAACCGACGGCCGCGTGCGGCACGCCAGGGTGGTGCGCATTATCGAGAACCCCATAAGCTTCCGTGAGGCGCTTGTGTCCCCGTTTGTGCGATTGGGCCGCTTCGTGGTGGGCAAGATCGAGTCCATCTCCGCCGGCGCCCAGCAGCAGGTGGAGGCCCAGGTGGGGAAGGCAAGTCAGCAGGTGCAGAAGGGCGTTGAGGAGACCGTGCGCAGGGCCCCGGAAGTCGCCTCCGGACGGGCGGAGACCACCGAGGCGGCCGCCGCGCAGCGCTCGGCCAGCCGACGGGACATGCTGGTCGGCGCCAGCGTGTCCGTTGCGGCCCTCAGCTCCGCTTTCGCCTTCATCACGAAACAACTCTCCGGACTGACCGGGTGGCAGATCGGCGGCGCGCTGCTGATCCTGGCCGGTGTGGTGCTGGTGCCCACGGTCCTGGTGGCGGCGATCAAGCTGCGCCGGCGGGACCTGAGCGCCATCCTGGAGGGGAGCGGCTGGGCCATCAATGCCCGCATGCGCCTGACTCTGGGGCAGCGGAAACAGTTCACCCGACGCCCCGCCTACCCCGCCGGCGCGTCGGGCACGCCCCGGACCCGGTGGCTGCTGCATGTCCTGCTGATCCTGCTGCTGGGACTTCTGGCGTGGGCCGGGGTGAAGGCTCTCGGAGCACGGGAAAGCAAAGGCCCGGAACAGGAGCAGAATCCGAGCGAGGTCCAGCCGGGCCCGGCGTCGGAGTAAACGGCGCGTTCAGTTTCCGGCACGCCGCCATGGCCGTATAATGGCGTACCGGTGTCGGCGAACCTTCGAAGGGAGACCGCACATGGCTGAGTGCATATTCTGCAAGATCATAGCGGGCGAGCTACCGGCGGCGAAGCTGATCGAGACGGACAAGGTGATCAGCTTTCTGGATATAAACCCCGTCAATCCGGGCCACGCGCTGGTTGTGCCCCGGAGGCATGTCGAGAGCTTCCTTGACCTGCAGCAGGACGAGCTGCACGTGTCCATATTCGTGGCCAAGAGGGTCGCCGCCGCGGTCACGGAGGCAACCGGCTGCCCGGCGTTCAACATCCTGCAGAATACCGGCCAGGCAGCCGGACAGGTCATCGGCCACGTGCACATGCACGTGATCCCGCGCGCGCCCGACGATGGTTTCGACCTGGGATGGCGCCAGTTGAAGTACGAAGAGGGCGAACTGGAGGAACTGCAGCAGAATATCTCTCAGCTCCTCTGACACAACCCGCCACATTTCTGACGCACAGTACCATTGCACACAGTGAGGGAATGTCATGTCGCACGATTACGATGTCGTGATAATTGGCGGAGGGCCGGCCGGGCTGGCCGCCGCCGTTTACGCCGGACGGGCCCTGATGAGCACGCTCATACTGGAGCGCTCCGTCGTGGGAGGCCAGATAGCTGAGGCGTATGACGTGGACAACTATCCCGGCTTCTCCGAGGGGATAACGGGCGCCGACCTGGCGGAACAGATGCTGGAGCACGCACAGCGGTTCGACGCCGAACTCGAACGCGTGGAGTGTCAGGAGCTGCACCTGGACGGCGCGATGAAGCGGGTGGTCACCGACGAAGCGGAATACCGCACACCGATCGTCATCATTGCATCGGGCGCCAGCCACCGGAAACTCGGAATCCCCGGCGAGAAGGAACTCTCGGGGCAGGGCGTCAGCTACTGTGCCACATGCGACGGCCCGTTCTTTCGGGACAAGAAGCTGATCGTGGTCGGCGGCGGCGACGCGGCGACGACCGAGGGGGTGTTTTTGACCCGGTTCGCCTCGCAGATAAAACTCGTCCATCGCCGGGAGGGCTTCCGGGCACGGCCCGTCAACGAGAAGGCCGTCCGCGAGAACGAGAAGATCGAACTCGTTCTGGACACCGTCGTGACCGAGATTCACGGGGACGAGCAGGTCGAGGGCGTCACTTTGAAGAATGTGAACACCGAGGAGGAATACCGTGAGGACTGCCAGGGTGTGTTCATCTTCATCGGGCACGATCCGAACACGGCCTACCTGGAGCCCGTCCTGCCCCGCTGCGCGGGCGATGTCATACCCGTGGACCTGAACATGGAGACGGAAATCAAGGGCATTTACGCGGTGGGCGACGTGCGCAAGGGATCGTACCGCCAGGTCGGCACGGCGGTTGGGGAGGGCATAACAGCCGCCATGCACGCGGAGCACCGCTTCAAACAACTGGTCACATAGTGCCCGCGTGGCAGGTCATTCCGGAGCCGGTGCGGCCGATCGGCGGGGCCGGAAGACTATCTCGTCGCCCTCGGCATCCACCTCGATCGTGTCGCCCTCGGCGAATTCGCCCTCCAGCAGGTCCTGCGCCAGCGGGTTCTCCACCAGCCGCTGGATGGTGCGCTTGAGCGGCCGGGCGCCGTAGGTCGGGTCGTATCCCTCCCGCGCCAGCACCTCGCGGGCCGCCGGCTGCACGTCCAGCTCCAGGCCCTGCTGCGCCAGCCGGTCCTTGAGGTCCTGGATCTGGATGCGGGTTATCTCCTCCATCAGCTCCTCGCTGATGGCGTTGAAGATGATGATGTCGTCAATACGGTTCAGGAACTCCGGCCGGAAGTTTTCCCGTAGCGCCTGCATCACGCGGCCGTGCGCCTCCTCGCGATGCCCCTTCTCCAGCAGGTCCTGAATCCACTCGCTGCCGATATTCGAGGTCATCACGATGATGGTGTTCTTGAAGTTGACCGTCCGTCCCTTGCCGTCGGTCATGCGGCCGTCGTCCAGAACCTGCAGCAGGGCGTTGAAGACCTCTCGATGGGCCTTCTCGATCTCGTCGAACAGCACCACGCTGTAAGGACGGCGCCGCACGGCTTCGGTCAGCCGGCCGCCTTCCTCGTAGCCCACGTAGCCCGGAGGCGCACCGATCAGCCGCGCCACCGAATGCTGCTCCATGAACTCGCTCATGTCCAGCCGAATCAGGGCGTCCTCGTCGTCGAACAGGAACTCCGCCAGAGCCTTGCAGAGCTCCGTCTTGCCCACACCGGTGGGCCCCAGAAAGATGAATGAACCCAGCGGCCGGCGGGGGTCCTGCAGCCCGGCCCGCGCGCGACGGACGGCGTTGGAGACGGCCTGCACGGCCTGGTCCTGGCCGACCACGCGCTCCCGCAGGGCGTCCTCCATGTGCAGCAGCTTCTCGCGCTCGGTCTCCAGCATCTTCTGCACGGGCACGCCGGTCCAGTTCGAGACGATCTCCGCGATATCTTCCTCGGACACCTCCTCGCGCAGCAGAGCGCCTTCTTCCTGGATATCGGCCAGCCTATGGCGCTCCTGCTTGAGTTCCTTCTGTATCTCGGGGATCTCCCCGTATGTCAGCTCGCCCGCGCGCTCCAGGTCGCCATCCCTCTCGGCGGCTTCCTGCTCCACGTGCGCGTGCTCCAGGCGCTCGTTGAGTTCGCGGATGCGGTTGAGGATGTCCTTCTCGTTCTCCCACTGCGCGCGGAGGGCTTTCTGCTCCTCCCGAGCCGCGCTGAGTTGCTCTTTAACGCGGTCGAGCTGCTCTTTCGCCTGGTCGCCTTTCTCCTTTTTCAGGCCCTCCATCTCGACCTGGAGCCGGGTGATGCGCCGCTGAACGGCGTCCAACTCGGCCGGGACGCTGTCAATCTCCATGCGCAGGCGGGAGGCCGCCTCGTCCATCAGGTCAATCGCCTTGTCCGGCAGGAACCTGTCGGTGATGTAGCGGTCGCTCAGTCGCGCGGCGGCGATCAGCGCGCGGTCGGTGATGCGGACGCCGTGGTGGACCTGGTATTTCTCCTTGAGCCCCCGCAGAATGGCCACCGTGTCCTCCACGGTGGGCTCCTCCACCTTCACGGGCTGGAACCGCCGCTCCAGAGCGGCGTCGGTTTCAATGTGTTTGCGGTATTCATCCAGCGTTGTGGCGCCCACGCAGTGCAGCTCCCCGCGGGCCAGGGCGGGCTTGAGCAGGTTGGAGGCATCCACCGCGCCTTCGGCCGCGCCCGCGCCGACCACGGTGTGAAGTTCGTCTATGAACAGGATGACGTCACCGGAATTCTCGATCTCGCGCAGCACCGCCTTCAGGCGGTCCTCGAACTCGCCCCGGTACTTGGCCCCCGCGATCAGCGCACCCATGTCCAGCGCCAGAACGCGCTTGCGCTTCAGGCCACGGGGAACGTCGCCGCTGACGATGCGCCGGGCCAGGCCCTCGACGATGGCGGTCTTGCCGACGCCGGGGTCGCCGACCAGGACGGGGTTGTTCTTGGTGCGGCGGCCGAGCACCTGCATGATCTTGCGGATTTCCCGGTCGCGGCCGATGACGGGGTCCAGCTTGTCACGTCGAGCCAGTTCCACCAGGTCCCTGGCGTAGCGCTCAAGGGCCTCGTACTTGTCCTCGGGGTTCTCGCCGGTCACACGCTGTCCCCCGCGCACCTGTTCTAGCGCCGCCAGCAGCCCCTCGCGCGAAACACCATCCTGCCCGAGCACCCGCCCGGCCCGGGTCTCGGAGTGTTCCAGAAAGGCCAGCAGCAGGTGCTCCGCACTGACGTATTCGTCGTGCATCTGCGATGCCTGCCGCCGCGCCCCCTCCATGGCGTCGGACAGCTCCTGCGCCAGGTAGGTCTGCCCGGCTCCGCCCTTGACTCGCGGCAAGCTCTCCAGCTCCCGTTGCAGCGCGCGCCCGATTCCCTGAATGTCCGCGCCCAGCCGCTGGAGGACGGGCCGGACGACGCCCCCCTCCTGGTTGAGCAGGGACTGGAGCAAATGCGCCGTGGTCAGCTCCTGGTGGTTGCTGCTCCGCGCGGTTGACTGCGCGGCTTCCAGGGCCTCACGCACCTTTACTGTGTAGCGATCGAGCCGCATGGTTCAGATGCCTCGACGGAGTTCCCGCGGCGGACGGCCGGTTACTCTTCCTTCACCTCGAAATCGGCGTCCACCACGTCCTCTTCCTCGCCCGCTTCGGACTCCTCGGCGGATGGTCCGGCAGCCTCCGCCCCCGCAGCACCGGCGGCGCCGGCTTCCTGCTGGGCCTTGGACTGCTGGTATATCTGCTCCGCCAGACGATGGGAGGCCTGCTGGGCCTGCTCCATCTTCTGCTTGATCAGATCGGCGTCGTCGCCGTCCTTCGCCTCACGCAGCTCTTCAAGCGCGCTCTGGATGTTGCCGCGTTCGTCGTCGCTCAGCTTCTCGCCGTGGTCTTCCAGGTTCTTCTCCAGCGAGTAGATGAGCTGGTCGGCAGCGTTGCGCGTCTCGATGAGTTCGCGCCGCCTGCGGTCTTCCTCGGCGTGCTCCTCGGCCTCCTCGCGCATCTTCTCGACCTCGCTCTCGGTGAGGCCGGAGTCGCTCTTGATCTCGATCTCCTGCTCCTTGCCCGTGCCCTGATCGCGGGCCTTGACGTTCAGGATGCCGTTGGCGTCAATGTCGAAGCTGACCTCGATCTGGGGCACGCCGCGGGGCGCCGGCG
This sequence comes from uncultured candidatus Brocadiaceae bacterium, assembly GCA_964448935.1. GTDB lineage: Bacteria > Planctomycetota > Brocadiia > SM23-32 > SM23-32 > CAYVBE01. The sequence continues at coordinate 4,822 of CAYVBE010000098.1, read as the reverse complement.
GGATGCCGGTGAGCTGGAAACGCCCCAGCGTTCGGTTGTCCGCCGCCATGGGCCGCTCGCCCTGCAGCACGTGGATCTCCACGCTGGTCTGATTGTCCGCCGCCGTGCTGAACACTTCCTTCTTGCTGGTCGGGATGGAGGTGTTCCGCTCGATCAGCGTGGTCATCACACCGCCCAGGGTCTCGATGCCCAGCGACAGGGGCGTGACGTCCACCAGCACGACATCCTCGACCTCGCCCGCCAGCACGCCGCCCTGAATGGCCGCACCGATGGCGACCACCTCATCCGGGTTGACGCCCTTGTGCGGGTCCTTGCCGAAGATGTCCTTCACGATCTCCTGCACCTTCGGGATGCGGATTGAGCCACCCACGAGGATGACCTCGTCTATGTCGCCGGGCTGCAGACCGGCATCCTCCAGGCACTGCTCGCAGGGCGGGCGCAGTTTCTGGAACACGGGCTCGCACAGTTCCTCGAAGGTGGCCCGGTTTATGGTCATGTGCAGGTGTTTCGGCCCGCCGCTGTCGGCCGTGATGAAGGGCAGATTGACATCCGTCTCCGCCGATGTCGAGAGATCGCACTTGGCTGCCTCGGCCGCTTCCTTCAGCCGCTGCAGGGCCATCTGGTCCTGGCGAAGGTCAATTCCCTGTTCCTTCTTGAACTCGTCGGCGATGTAATTCAGCAGCACCTCATCCAGATCGTCGCCGCCCAGGTGGGTATTGCCGTTGGAGGCCTTCACCTCGAAGACGCCTTCGCCGACCTCCAGGATGGAGATGTCGAACGTGCCGCCTCCGAAGTCGAATACCGCGATGTTCTCGTCCACCTCTTTGTCCAGCCCGTAGGCCAGCGAGGCGGCGGTCGGCTCGTTGATGATGCGTTCCACGGTCAGTCCGGCAATCGTGCCGGCGTCCTTGGTGGCCTGGCGCTGGCTGTCGTTGAAGTAAGCCGGCACGGTGATCACGGCGCGCTCGATCTCTTCGTCCAGGTATTCCTCGGCGGCCTCTTTGAGCGCGCGCAGGATCATTGCCGATATCTCCGGCGGCGTGAACTCCTCGTCGCCGCCCTTGACCTTGACCAGCTCGTCCGGGCCGCCGATGATCTCGTACGGAACCATCTTCTCCTCGGCGGCAACCTCATTGTGCCGGCGGCCCATAAACCGCTTGATGCTGAAGACGGTGTTCTGCGGGTTGGTGACGGCCTGACGCTTGGCCTTGGTGCCCACCAGACGCTCGCCGTCCTCGGTGAAAGCCACCACGGAAGGGGTCAGGCGTGCACCGTCCTTGTTGTGGATCACGGTGGGGTTCCCGCCCTCCATGACCGCGACCACCGAGTTCGTCGTGCCCAGGTCAATGCCGATTATCTTCTCTTTGGCCATCCTTTCGGCCTCCCTTTGATCCATCCGAAGCTATGATTGGGGGCTGTGCATTCGCACTGCACCATTCATCAAGAAGGCAAATACGATACCAAGCCCGCTCAAAGATGCATAGGACCCGCTCAACCGGCCTCACGGGCGGCCGTGGGGCGTGCGGCCGGCCGCGCGCGGAACAGCCGTCTTTCCGCACGCCGATTCGCCACTGCCATTATGGCAGACGAGCGCGCAAGTCTGCGCAATGTCTGCCACCTGCCGCCGCCCGGGCTACTTGACCTTCCGCGTGCGCCTGACTATAATTCCGCCCGGATTAGCACCATGAGAGCCGCGCCGTGCCTCAGGTTCTGTGCCTTCAGCCGGGAGCAATGAGCGATGGCCTCCATCAGTGAATTCTTCGGCGTGCGAGAGCGGGGCAGTACGCTCTCCCACGAAGTGATCGGCGGCGTCACCACTTTCATGGCGCTGTCCTACATCATCTTCGTTCAGCCTGCCATGATGTCCGACGCCGGAGTCCCGTTCGCCGGGGCATTCGTGGCCACCTGTGTGGCCAGCGCGCTGGCCTGCGTGCTGATGGGTCTGCTGGCCAACTATCCCATCGCGCTTGCGCCGGCCATGGGGCACAACGCGTTCTTCACCTACGTGGTGGTCATGCAGCTCGGCTTTTCGTGGCAGGCAGCGCTGGCGGCGGTTTTTATCGGCGGAGCGGTATTCGTGGTGCTTTCCTTCTTCGGTTTCCGCGCGAAGATAATGGAGTTCATCCCCGACACGCTGAAAAGGGGGATAGCGGGCGGCATCGGCCTGCTGATCACCCTGATCGGGCTCGAATACGGCGGGATCATCGTGGGGCATACCGCGACGGGCATTACGTTCGCCAGTGATCTGGTTCAGCCGGTGCCTCTCCTGGCCCTCTGTGGCCTGATACTTACACTGGTGCTTATTGCGAAGGGGGTGCGCGGCGCGGTCCTGCTGGGCATAACGGGAACCGCGGTCCTGGGGCTCATCATGACCCTGGCCGGCGTGCCGGTGCTGAATCTCGAGTTGCAGCACTATGAGACGCTGGACATCAGCGGGTCCTTTTTTGCACTGGACGTGGCAGAACTGGTTAGCACTAAAGGTTTCCTGACCGTTATCCTGACCTTCCTGTTCCTGGACGTGTTCGATACCGTGGGCACCCTGGCCGGGGTGGGGGAGCGAGCGGGGTTGCTGGACGAGCAGGGACGGTTGCCGCGCGCCCGGTGGGCGCTGTTCAGCGACGCCTGCGGCACCGTGGTCGGCGCCGTGTTCGGCACCAGCACCGTTACCAGCTACGTCGAGAGTGCCGCCGGCGTGCAGGCGGGCGCCCGGACGGGTTTCGCCAACCTGGTCACCGGGGCTTTGTTCCTGCTTTCCATTGCCATCTACCCCATACTGGGCGTGGTGGCCAGCTCACACGTCTACGAGGGACCCGAGGGGGCCTTCCAAATCATTCAGTACCCCGTCCTTGCGCCCGCGCTGATCGTCGTGGGCGCGATGATGCTGAAGAGCCTGGCAAAGCTGCAATGGGACGATCCCACGGAGTACCTGCCCGCGTTTCTGACCATCGTGGTCATCCCCCTGGCGCTCAGCATTACGGACGGCATCGCCTTCGGGTTCATCTCCTACAGCGTCCTGAAGCTCATCACGGGGCGGGTCAAGGAAGCGCACTGGGGCTTCCACCTCATCTCAGTGCTTCTCATCCTTCGCTATGTTTTCCTGTGAGTTGACCGCTCAGATGGGTTCGTCGCCCGCTGCCCGGTCCACAGCCGTCACGCTCCTGACGCGCCGTACACGGTCGTCCACTACCGAGGCGTGCGGCACAAAGAAGACCAGCGGCGGCTTCGACGGGTCGTGGAAGCTGATGATGATCCTGCCGAACCCGAACAGCCAGCGCTCCACCACGTCCGTGGCGTCGAAATCCACCTCGTAGTCCGCGTTCTTTATCTGCCGGCCGGTCTCCGTCAGGCCCCGCTGCAGGTCGGCCACGTTGGGCGTGATGGCCATGTAGTGGAACAGCCCGTGCACCCAGCCTACGAAGATCACCACCGCGATCACGACGGCAGTGATGAAATAAAGCTTCACCGGCACATCCACCGCCGCGTAGCGCAGAAGGCGTACCGCTGCGCCCGCGTAGGCCACCAGGTTCAGCACCAGCAGGACGGCGCCGACCGTCGGCACCACGATCAGCACGGTCTTCACGCTCATATGAAACTGCTCCACCAGCACGTTCAGCACGCAGATGACCACCCAGATACCGCCGAGAGTTGAAGGTTCGGCCAGTTGCGGCACCGCGTCAATCTGCATCACGAGCGACACCACCCCGAAAAGCAGGGCACTCAGCAGCGCGGGCAGGTAGAGTATCCAGCGCGGGCGATTCCACAGGATTACGTATTCGTTCACCTCGGGGTGCTCCAGTATCTTGCGCTCCACCGAGTAGCGGGTGCGAGCGGTCTTCAGCAGCACCAGCACGGCGCCTTCGGCGGCCAGAATGGTGCCGGACAGTATGTAGGCGGCCAGCATGGCGTTCGATCCCCAGTCGGCCCCCGCCAGCAGATGCACAAGGGGTATCAGGAGCACGGCGCCCGCCGCCACGACCAGAGCCAGCACATGCCCCATCCACCGCCGCCGTCGCTCCTTCGCCTTCATCTCCTTCTGGTCCCGTTCCTCCGCCATCGCAAGCCTCCCTCAGGCATCGCTTCCACAAAGTCTCCGCGGCCAATCCTACCGCCCCGCACGCGCCGCGTCAATCCGGTCTCGCGAACCCACCCCTATTGAAGGGCAGCGTTGTGCGCCATACAATCCCCTTGTACTTCGAACCTTCTGCTCATGGTTGCACCGGACGACAAAGGACTCTACCGTAATCTGCGGACGAAAAGACTCGTTTCAGCAGGGGAGAGGAGAACTGAGAGGGTTTCTGGAGGGACTCTACGAAGTCTATGCTACCCGCGCGCACGCCCGGCGGGATCCGGTTTCATTTGTGTACGGGTATGACGACCCGAGCGATGCGGAGGTGGTGGCATTTTTGGCCGGGATGCTGGCCTATGGAGGCCTGGGGCAGATCATGGCTTCCGTTTCGGACGCACTGGAGCGACTCGGAGAGGAACCGTATGCGTTTTTGACGGAGGCGGAGGTGGGGGAGCTGGCGGACGCGGCGCGAGGGTTTACCCATCGCTTCGTGGACGGGCGGCAGTTCGGGTATCTGCTGGAACGGTTGAAGGGTGTGCTGTGCGCGCACGGGTCGCTGGAGTGGTGTTTCACCGTGCACGACCGGCCGGCGGAGCGAACGATCCTGCCCGGATTGCGGGGGCTGGCGGGGGAGCTGCGCGGCCCAGGGGACTGCCTGTCCCATTTGGTGGCCGATCCGCGCAAGGGCAGCGCGTGCAAACGGTGGCACCTGTTCCTGCGCTGGATGGTGCGGCGGGACGAGGTGGACCCCGGCAT
>CAYVBE010000097.1:0-14601 GCA_964448935.1 uncultured candidatus Brocadiaceae bacterium | reverse complement strand
GAAGAGAGACTCTTTCCAAGGCCCTATTTTGGAATGTCATGAAATATCCGGGTTAAGGAGATGGCCGGGGAACTCAAGGCGAAGCCGGAACTGGCGAAGTTCCATTTCCGCGCGGAGAATACCTGGCTGAACGCCGGGCACAGTCAAACGACCATCACGGATTTCTACGGAGTCGGCGAGCAGATCGCCCACGACGAGCCGTTCGTGCTGCTCAGCAATGATGAGGGACCGAATCCGGTGGAGCACCTGCTGAATGCGCTGGTGAGCTGCCTGACGGGAGCGCTGGTCTATCATGCGGCCATCCGTGGCATCCACCTGGAAGAGGTCGAATCCACGGTCGAGGGCGACATTGACGTGCGCGGTTTCATGGGGATCAGCGACGAGGTAAGAAAGGACTACCAGAACATCAAAGTTACCTTCCGCGTGAAGACCGACGCGCCGGAGGAGAAGCTGCAGGAGTGCGCCCGCTTCGCGCCCGTGTTCGACGTGGTCACGCACGGCACGGAAGTGGACCTGCAGTTCGAAAGAAAGTAACCGGGCGGGGCTACCATTCGGGCTTTCGCCCGACGACGATGAGGCGACTTGAGCCGCGGCGGTAGGGGCTCCCGTCGAAATCGCCGTAGGTGGCTTCGACCTCGGTGCCGGCCCGCTCGAAGGCGCGCTTCAGTTGAGCGGGCGTGTAGAGGCGCATCGAGCTGTGGCTGTGCTCTTCTTCGCCGTCGGCGGTTGTGATCCATTCTCCCTCTATGCGTTGCGTTCGCGCGTTCCAGCGGTTGGTGATGCGGAGGCCGGGGCGTTCCATCGTGGCCCGGAAGTTGCGGAGCACGTATTCCCGGTTTACCTGGTCTATCAGCAGGCGACCGCCGGGCCGAAGCGCCGTGGCGAAGCGCTCCAGCACGTGCCGGTTCTCTTCGTCCGAGAAGTAGCCGAAGCTGCCGAACCAGTTGTAGGCCGCGTTGAACTCGCCCCGAAAGGCCATCTCCCGGAGGTCCATCTGCAGGAAACGTCCGCCAAGACCCTCCTTGCGCAGCCTGGCCCGGGCGCGCTGCAGGAAGGATTCCTGCAGGTCCACCCCGGTGACCGCGCACCCGCGACGGGCGACGTGCACAGCGATGCGTCCGGCGCCGCACGGCGCGTCCAGGACCGAATCACCCGTCTGCAGGCGGAGTGCCTCGGTGATGAAGGCCGCCTCCTCGGCGCCTTCCTCGGCGGGCTTCAGCCAGAGCCCTTCGGCGAATTCCTCGAACCACTCACCCATGTTATTCGTCCGGCACGGTATAGGGATGGCAGCGGATGTCGGCGTAGGCGAAGCCAGTGGTTGACCGCTCTTCCTGCTCCTCGATCCACTTCTCCAGTCCGACCTCGCGCATCCGCTCGCCGCCGGCCAGCATGGTGACGTAGCCTTTGGCCAGTCCGAGGATGCGGTCACAGGGGTATTCGTCGCAGAAGGGGCAGACCTCGACGCCCTTCTCCGGGGCGCACTTCCGGATGGTGCAGAAGGGCGGCCCGCAGGTCTCCTCGCGGCAGCTACAGCGGGAATCGGCCTCGGCCAGGTGCAGCAGGAACCCCCAGAACTCCTGGAAACCGGACATGGCCGGCCCCCATGCCTCGCATCCCTCCGCCTTCAGCGTCTCACGCAGTTCCCGGGCCTGCGCCGGGATGCGGCTGCCCATGGCGCACAGGCCACAATACAGCCCGCAATACGTCACCTTCCTCAGGTCCGCCATCTCGTCACCTCCTCTGAGCAGGGCCTTCGCCGTCCAGCAGCAGGGACAGGACATCCTCCGTGGGTAGCAGGGACCGAAGCTCGGCCGCCAGTGCGGGGTCGGGGCAGGGCCCGGCGTAGCGGTTGAGCCAGACGGCCCGCATGCCCACGCCGTGCGCGCCCACCACGTCCCGTTCCCAGGAATCTCCGACCATCACGGTCTCCTCCTCGGCGCAGCCCGGCCTCTCCAGGGCCGTGCGAAACATGCGCGGGTCCGGCTTGGGCACCTCGACCTCCTCGGAAACCACCAGTTCATCCACGTAGCCGTCGAGCCGAAGCTCCCGCAGCTTCTCCCTCTGCGCGGCCAGCCGGTGGTCGCTCAAGACGCCAACCGCCGCGCGGCCCTGCAGCGCCTCCAGCAAATCGCGCGCCCCGGGCACCGCGCGCCGCGCGCTGCGGTACGCGTCCTTGTATAACGTGCCGGGCCTCGAATGCGGTTTCCTCCGAGGCATCCAGCCCGAAGTGCTCGAACAGTCGCCGGAAGCGCTCCACCCCGGCCGCCTCCGGATCGGTTCCCCCCCGCACCACGTCGTCGTGCATCGCCATCAGCACCTCACGATAGGTCCTCTCCAGTGCCTCCGTAGGTGAGAGATAGGCTTGCACAGTCAGCAGTTTCTCGGGTCGAGTTTGGTGATGTCCAATCCCCGGGAGGAGGCCTACTCCAAAATGACCGTGCCGAAGTTGGTCGTATCTTGCGCGTTCCGCATGTCGCCGCGCCAATAGACCCGGGTTACCGGCCCGTCATCGGCATCGAGGTCGTTAACGGCTACGTCGAAGCCCAGCACGGCGCCTTTCTCCAGCTTGCGTTTCATGTCGTGCGACGGCATGCGCAGGTACGCAAAGTAGCCCTGCTCGGTTCGCATGGCGCCTCCGCCGGATTTCCTGCCCGGCGCTCCGCTTACCTGCCCGGTGGGGGTGATGATGGCGTGGCGGTCGTCGGCGTTGTAGACCTTCTCGCGGTCGTTGTAGATGTCGAAGAACACCTCGACCGAGTCGCCGTTGACGGGATCGCTCTCGCTCACCACGATCTCGTCGTCGTGCACGTGGACGACGGTGTAGAGAATGCCCCCGTTGTGCACGAGCTGGAAAGCGGCTTTGTTGTTGAACTCGGGTCCGGCGACCACCTTTGTGACGGGGTGTTCGGGGAACGTGAACTGCTCGATATAGTCGCTCATGTTCGCCTTTCCGGCGCGCTCAAGGCGCATGAAGACCCAGGTGTCCCGGATGGCGTCGCGGTCCACACGCGGCACCGTCACCACGCCCGGCGCCGGTGCTTCAACCGTCAGGGTGAAGGTCTTCTGGTCCGATTCTGGGTCCACCGGGTCTGCGTCCACCACGCGCAGGGGGAATTCATGGGTGCCCTGGATGCCCACGGCGCCCACCACCGTGCCGGAGCCCCGCAGGCGCAGGCCGTGCATCAATCGTACGCCCGTGCGAGCATCCGCAAACTCCCACCGGAGCCGCCCGTTGCCGTCCTCGGCCCGGAGGTCTATGCGCACCTGCTCCCCGGCCCTGACGGTGCCCAGGTCGGCGGAATCCAGCGCAATACGGGGTGCGGTGTCGGTTTGAGCCGTCACGGTAAACTCCCTTTCGGCCGCGTTATCGCGCGCCTCGGCAACCTGCACGGTAACTTCCGCGGCGGAGGCCGAAGTAGGCGTCCCGGTGATAGTCCCATCATCGGTGAGTGCAAGTCCGTCGGGCAGCTTCCCCTCGATAACAGACCACTCGTAAGGCGCGTGCCCAAAGACGGCCTGCAGGCGTTTGCGATACTCTTCGCCCACAATCGGGGCGGGGTGTATGGCCGGGGTGGCGATCCGGACGACTTCCACCGTGCCGGTGACTCCGGCCAAGGGATGTGTGGCCGCGACCGCCCAGGCTGTCTTCTGCAGGATGCGGGCCTGCTCGTCCGTGATGATGCAGGTATATGGTTTTTCCGGGTCGCCCTGGTAGTCGCCGATGGGCAGCCCGACCGGGCTTTCGTTGAACAGCACGGCATACCACGTCATGCCGGTCAAAAAGTTCCCAAAGTTGTTCGTGTGCGTGGCGTCGGCGTAGAGTTGATAGATGGATTCGACACCCGGCACCCGGCCGGCCTGGATCTTTTCGTCCAGCAGCGCGAAGGCGTGGCCGACCGGGACCATGACTACCTGCAGGTCCCGATACATGCTCCTGATCTCACGCGTCAGCGCCTCATAGTAACCCCGCGTGCGGTTGGCCCTAACGTTGTGCTCGGCGGACGAGCCCGTGGTCACGTACTGCGTCACGTCCTGGTTCCAGACGGTCTGGTAGTCCAGACCCCAGTCGTTGATGAACTGGGCGTAGACGTAGACTTTGATGCCGGGGCTGTTCCGCAGTGCATAGTCAATGAAGTTCCGAGCGCCGGCCTTGTCCGCGTCCAGCGGCCGCAGGAACGGTTGCAGCAGTATTCCGTCCCAGTTGCCCTCATCCAGTATGCCTTTGATCTCCCGGGTCTTGTGGTTCCAGAGCCAGGGCATCGGAGCCCCGGCGGCGCCCGTGGTCTCCACGACAAGCTCGTGGCCCCGCGTCCCCGCCAGGGCGGCCAGCTTGTGGAGCTGTATGCAGCCCATCAGGCTGTTCCCGAAGCCGGCCAGCCTGTAGGGTTTTTCGCTTGTCTGTGCCACGGCAGCTCCGAGCAGGCATGCCAGCGCTACGCCTGCAGCGATGGCGGACACACTGCGTTTCATCCCTTGCCTCCGGTTTCTGTCCATCCAGCGCACCATTATACGCTATTCCGGTCCTGGCTTTTGGCCCGGCGGGGACTCTTGGCCGGGTTTTCTCATGGACAGGCATTCGGGGTCCGGGTACAATTGCTCCCAGGGTTCGACACTTAGTCGGACCTGGCCCGAGCGGGGACGGAGCGCGAATGAAGCGAACCGTGATGTGCCTCAGCCTGCTGTTGGCTTTCCTGATCGTCCTGGGTGCCGGAGAGCCCGTTCGCCGGCCGTACGAGCGCGAGGCCGGATTTCAGCCGGTCAACCGCATTGACACCCTCGTGTTCGCCTCGCTCCAGAAGCGTGGCATCGAGCCCGCCAACCTCTGCTCGGATGCCGTGTTCCTGCGGCGCGCCTTCCTGGACGTCACGGGCACGCTGCCCACGCCCGTCGAGGTGCGGGACTTCCTGCAGGACCGCAGCCCCGACAAGCGCGCCACACTCATCCGGGACCTGATGGAGCGGGAGTCCTTCGCCGACTACTGGGCGCTGAAGTGGTGCGACGCGCTGCGGGTGAAGGCGGAGTTCCCCATCAACCTGTGGCCCAACGCGGTGCAGTGCTACCACCGCTGGATACGCACCGCCATCCGGGACAACAAGCCCTACGACGAGTTTGCGCGCGAACTGCTGACCTCCAGCGGCAGCAACTTCCGCGTGCCGCCGGTCAACTTCTACCGCGCCATGCAGGGCCACGAGCCCTCCACCATCGCCCGGACGGTTGCCCTGACGCTGATGGGCAGCCGGATTGACACCTGGCCCGAGAGCCGGCGCGCCGGCATGGAGGCGCTCTTCTCCCGCATCGCCTACAAGGGCACCGCCGAGTGGAAGGAGGAGATCGTGTTCCTCGACCCCGCGCCGGCGGGGCTGCTGGAGGCCGTGCTGCCGGACGGCACGCCCGTGCGCGTCCCGGCGGGGCGGGACCCGCGCGTGGTCTTTGCCGACTGGCTGATCAGGGACGACAACACGTGGTTCACGCGCAACATCGTCAACCGCATCTGGGCATGGCTGATGGGCCGGGGCATCGTCCACGAGCCGGACGACCTCCGGCCGGACAACCCGCCGGTCAACCCCGAACTGATGGCTTACCTGGAGCAGGAGCTGGTCAAGAACGATTACGACCTGCGGCACATCTACCGGCTGATCCTCAACTCCCGGACCTATCAGCAGTCCTCGGTGCCCCGGAGCGACCATCCGCAGGCGGCGGACCTGTTCGCCCACTACCGGGTGCGCCGGCTGGACGCCGAGGTGCTCATTGACGCGCTCTGCCGCATCACGCGGGACTCCGAGAGCTACTCCAGCATGATCCCGGAGCCGTTCACGTGGGTGCCCGAGCGGCGGCCGACCATCAAGCTGGCAGACGGCAGCATTACGAGCACGTTCCTGGAGATGTTCGGCCGCCCGACCCGTGACACCGGCATGATGTCAGAGCGGGACAACAAGCCCACGGCGGGTCAGGAGATGCACCTGCTGAACTCCTCCCACATCCGCGACAAGATAACCGGCAAGTGGTGGCTGCAGAACATGACGCGGATGGCGGGGCGCGACCTGCCGCAGTTGGTTCGCGTGCTGTATGCGACGATACTGTCCCGCCCGCCGACGCCGGCCGAGGTGGCGACCACCGAGCAGTACTTCAACACCCCGGGCGTGAATCGCAACCAGGCGGTCGAGGACCTGATCTGGGCGCTGATCAACAGCAAGGAATTCCTCTACCGGCACTGAGCCGGGAGGAGACTCGGACTTCGTGACATTTGGGTGGGGGAGCAGCGGCAGGAACGGCGAGGTTGCTTCGCCCCGCAGGGCGAGGCCCGCAATGACGATGGAAGCGGCACTGAGCCGGGAGGATTGAACGGATGCTTTTTGAGCGGCAGGTGAGGGCGGAAAAATGACACGGAAGCGAGGCGCGATGCGCATAACGCGGCGCGATGTGCTGAAGGGGTTTGCCCTGGGCGCCGCCGGGGCGACGCTGACGGGTGCCTTGCCCGGTCGCACCGCGTGGGCGCAGCCGACGGCGCAGGCCAGATCGGTGATCCAGATATGGATGTGGGGCGGCCCGGCACACATAGACACCTTTGACCCCAAGCCGGACGCCGGCGAGGACTACACCGGGCCGCTCGCCGAGACCATTTCCACCAACGTGGACGGCATACGGGTCAACGCCGCCATACCGCTGCTGGCGCAGCAGGCGGACAAGTATGCCATCATCCGCAGCATGACCCACGGCATCAACGGGCACGAGACGGCGTCCTACATGGTGCAGACCGGACGCAGGCCGGGCAGGCTGGTCTATCCGTGCGTGGGCGCGGTGGCATCCCTGATGCTCGGTGAGAACTTTAAAGGCGTGGTGCCGCCCTACATCGTGCTGACCCATCCGCAGGGGCGCTTCTCCGAGTCGGGTTTCCTGGGGCCGCTGTACAAGCCCTTTTCCACGGGCGGGGACCCCAACCGCACGCCGTTCGCGGTGGAGGGCATCGTGGCGCCCGGCATTTCCGACCAGCGCCAGCAGAGCCGCCGCAAACTGCTCCACGCCCTGGACACCATCGGCGACGCCATGCCGGAGAACCCCCGGCTTGCCCTGCACGATCGGTGCGAGGCCGAAGCCTACGACATGATGTTCGGCGAGGCGCGCGAGTTGTTCGATCTCTCGCAGGAAGGGGACGATCTGCGGGACCGCTACGGGCGCAACACCTTCGGCCAGTCGTGCCTGATGGCGCGGCGACTGGTCGAGCACGGCGTGCCCTACATCACCATCAACTATCGCGGCTGGGACACCCACAAGAAACACTTCGAGACCATGCAGCGGAAGCTGCCGGAGATGGACCGGGGCATGGCCACGCTGCTTGAGGACCTGGCCGACCGCAGCCTGCTGGAGAGCACCATCGTGTGGTGGAGCGGCGAGTTCGGCCGCGGCCCGAAGGTGATGTGGGACCCGCCCTGGAACGGCGGCCGCAACCACTACGGCAAGTGCTTCAGCGCCGTGGTGGCCGGCGGCGGGTTCAAGGGCGGCCGCGTGGTCGGCGCTTCCGACGAGAAGGGCGAGAACGTTGCGGAGCGCCCCGTATGGCCGGGCGATCTGATCCGCAGCATGTACGTGAAGCTGGGCATTGACCCCGACGGCCCGCTGGCCAACCCGCGCGGGCTGGACCTGAAGATACTGCCCGCCGGCGAAGAGAGCGGCGGCATGTTGACCGAGATTATGTGAATATGACTGCACGAGCGCTCAAGAGCATGCTGGTCCTGCTGGTGGCCGGGTCCCTGTGGGCGACGGCCGCCGAGCGTGAACCGCACATCGGTTACGTCTATCCCGCGGGCGGCCGGCGGGGCACCACGTTCGAGGTCCTGGCCGGCGGCCAGTTCCTGCGCGGTGCGCAGGAGGTTTACGTTTCCGGCGGGGGTGTGGAGGGCAAGGTCGTCAAGTACTACGCCCTGCGGATGAACGTCAGCCGCGAGCAGCGCATGATGCTCCTCCAGACGCTGGCCGAGCTGCGGCAGAAGCGCGCGGCGGAGTTGGAGCAGAGCGGCCGGAAGGTCGAGATCCCGCGGCATCTGCTGCCCCGCAAGAACCAGAAGAAGCCGGAGGCGCAGGACGGGGAGCCCGTCGAGCTGCCCGAGCATCCGCTCCTGCAGGACCTGGACGGCATGAACCTGCGGCAGATCCAGCAGGTGCACCGGCTGTTCCTGGACCGCACGACCATGGAGAAGAACCAGCCGAACGCTCAGCTCGAGGAGGTGGTGCTGATCCAGGTGACGGTGGGCCAGGACGCGCAGCCGGGCAACCGGGAGATCAGGCTCGGCTCGAACCGGGGCGTCACGAACCCCATGCCGTTCCGGGTGGGCACACTGCCGGAGGTGATGGAGCAGGAGGTCAACGACCCGGAGGAGTTTCCCTTCCTGCCGCCCAGGCGCACGCTGGAACTGCCGGTGTTGGTGAACGGTCAAATGCTGCCGGGCGACGTGGACAGGCTGCGGTTCCGCGCGAAGGCCGGCCGGCGGCTGGTGATCGAGGCCCACGCGCGGCGGCTGGTGCCCTTCCTGGCGGACGCCGTGCCGGGCTGGTTCCAGGCCACGCTGGCCCTCTTCGACGGGGACGGCCGCGAGGTGGCCTACGCCGACGACTGGCGCTTTCACCCCGACCCCGTGCTGCTGTTCGAGGTGCCGCGAGACGGCGAATACGAGGTGGAGATACGCGACGCCATCTTCCGGGGGCGGGAGGATTTCGTGTATCGGCTTTCCATCGGCGAACTGCCCTTCGTGACGGAGGTCTTCCCGCTGGGCGGGCGCGAGGGGAGCGAGGTAGAAGCCCGGATCACCGGATGGAACCTGGACGCCGCCCGGGTCGGCCTGGATACCGACCCGGAGGGCGGCCCCGTGCGGCGCACGCACGTGAGTCACAACGGGCACATCTCCAACGACATATGCTACGGCGTGGATTCCCTGCCCGAGATCGTGGAGAAGGAGCCGAACGAGGGGAAGGCGCAGCGTGTCACGCTGCCCTTGATCGTCAACGGGCGCATCGAGCGCGCCGGGGACACGGATGCGTTCGAGTTCGAGGGCAAGGCTGGCGAGCGCGTGGTGGCGGAAGTGGTGGCCCGGCGGCTGCACTCGCCGCTGGACTCCCTGCTGCGGGTGATGGACGCCTCGGGGAAGGTGCTGGACTGGAACGACGATTACGTCTATAAGAGCGGCCACCTGCACACGGACATGGGCACGTTGACCCACCACGCCGATTCTTATCTGATGACCGAGCTGCCGGCGGACGGGGTCTATCGCGTGCAGATATCGGATGTGCGGCGTCACGGCGGCTCGGCCTACGCCTACCGGCTGCGCATCTCGCCGCCGCGGCCGGACTTCACGCTGCACGTCAGCCCCTGTGCCGTCACGGTTCGGCCGGGGTCCGTCGTGCCCATCGCCGTCCACGTGCTGCGCAAGGACGGCTTCGAGGGCGCGATAGAGATCGTGCCCGGTGACCCGCAGTCAAGCTTCGCGGTGGAGGGCAACCGGATTCCCGCCGGGCTGGACAGCATTCCCATGACCCTCAGGCCTGACCAGGGTGCGGAAGAGGACCGTTTGAACCTGGCGCTGCAAGGGCGGGTGAATGTGGGGGGCGAAGTCATCCGTCGCCCCGTCACGCCGTGTGAGGACGCCATGCAGGCGTTCCTGTGGCGGCACCTGGTGCCGACGGAGGAGTTCCTGGTCTACGTGACCAAGAAGGCGTGGCAGACCTTCCCGGGCGTGCTGGAGACGCGGACGCCGGTTCGCGTGCCGGCCGGGGGAACGGTGCCCGTCCGGGTGGGCCGCGTATGGGCGCGAGGGGTGCGCCAGGTCTTCCTTAGTCCGCAGGACGCGCCCGACGGGGTGTCGGCGGCGAATGCCAACGTTGAGAATAACGAGCTCACGTTCCAACTGAAGGCCGAGGGCGGAAAGCTTCCCGTCGGCTACAGCGATAACCTCCTGCTCGGTATTACCGTCGAGAGGGAGATCGAGAGGAAAGGCCCGGACGGCAAGGAGCAGACCATCGTGCGCAAGACCCAGCTCGGCGTCCTGCCCGTCATCCCCTTCGTGATCGTCGAGCCGGGCGATCAGTCCATCTGAAGCCTCTCGACTGCCTCCACCACCCGCGCCTTCAGCGCGTCCGCATCATAGCCGTCCGGCGGGGTGCGCTGGTTCAGGGCGACGCTTCCTTCCAACTCCGCCACCAGTTTCGTGGCGGCCTCGTCGCCGCCGCGTGCCGCCCGCTTCGACAATGTGTTGTAGAGGTAGAAATCCTCCGCCCCCTCGCGACAGCGCTCGAAATGGATGGTGGGGTAGAGCGTCTCGCGGCCGTAGCACAGCATGGCGTTGTCCGGCTCGCGCGCGTCGAGGTCGAAGAACTGGTAGCCGTAAAGGACGTTAAGGTGCCACTGCCAGCGCGCGCGGACGCCTTTGCGGTGTTCGCTCCACTGGTATAGGCCGAACGTGTAGCGTGTGCGGCCCTGGTTGTAGATGTGGATCTCCTTGCCCAGACGCCGCGCCTCGGCCATGACGGACTCGTCGTGGCGGTTCAGGCAGCTTATGTCGAGTTCCCGGAAGAAGCGCTGGTGCCAGTAGGCCAGGGCGTCCGGGTCCGTGGAGCGTTCTCGGAAGGAGACGCTGTAGGAACCGCTGGTGCGGAGCGTCCGCGGGAACGTCCGGCTGACCCGGCCCATCAGCCGCATGAACTCCAACTCTCGCTCCGCTTTCTCGCGCACGCGGGTCTCGTCGCACATGGCGTACAGGATGGCGGGCCAATCGTTCGCGCGGGCATGTTCGTCCACCGCCTTCCAGGCGCGCATGACCGCCTCGGGGTAGGGCAGTCCGCTCTGCCGCTCGACCTCACGGCCCGTCTCCCCCTTCTCGTAGGCCCAGCGCTGGTGCAGCCCGAGGAACCGCGCGCCGCCGTAGCCGTTGAGCGGACCGTTGAAACCGTGCCGGTGCAGGAGGGCGAAGAAGCGATCCATGTCGCCGAAGTCAATGGCCGGCTGCCCGTCGCGCCAACCGGTCAGCCGCCAGCTCGGCCCGCCGGAGACGGCGTTCATACCGTGCTCCCGCAGCATGACCAGCGTCTCCTCCAGCACCTGCCAGCGCCGCGCCTCGTCCTCGATCAGCGGCGGCATCAGGCCGTAGAAACCCATCAGGAAGTCCGTCTCCCGGTCGAGCACTACACCGCTGACGGTGAGCCGCAGCGGCACGCGCAGCAGCTCCGCGCCGTCTGTATCCCGCAGCACGAGGGCGCCCCGGTAATCGCCCGGCGGGGCATCCACCGGCACGCGGACCGTGACGATGAACTCCCGCGTGAGGTTGGCCGGCAGGTCCACTGTGGCCTGCTCGCGCAGCGTGTGCGGGCGGATGCGGTAGGCGATGCTGTTGAAGCCGCGGCTGGTGTTGTACCACACCACCGTCGGCGTGGCCTCCAGCGTGCCCGGACCCTCGAAGGGCTCGAGGTGCAGTCGGCACTCGCCCAGGGCCCGCAGCGGCCGGACCGCGAGGCAGAACGGCTCGTATTCCCCGCGGACGGCCAGACGGTTCAGGCGGGACGGCACGGCCTCGTTGGCCGGCGGTACCGAGTTCGGGGTAATCGTATCCTCGATCCGGACGGGCCACGCCAGCAGGTCCGCGCCTTCGGGCGCGTCCAGCGACGGGGCAGGTTCGTCCAGGCAGGCGGCGGCGCTGCGGAAATCCTCCTTCACGGCGCCCAGTTGATCGCGAACCCACGCCTGTGCCCGCGCGTCGTCTTGCCGCACCACGGCCAGGCCGGCCAGCTTGCTTCCCCAGGCCCTGTCCGCCTCGAACCGCAGATCGAGACCGTCCCGCTCTACCGCCACCTCGAACCGCACCGGCCGCGCCAGCTCTCCCGCCATGTAGGTATCCCAGATGTCGCGTCTGACGGGTTCGACCTGTTCGAAGCGGTAGAGCGGCTGGCGGGATCCGTCGGGGCGTTTCTCCTGCCATACGGGGCGGCCGTTGATCAGAATGCGTCGCTCGGTGTGCCGCGCTTGCTCCCCGCCCCAGTAGCCGGCGTTCTCGTAGAACACCAACACCCCGTAGCGGCCCGCCGGGACGTCCACCCGGAAGCGATAGCCGCCGGCTTCGCAGAAGTCGCGCAGCAGCATGGGGCCGAAGGTGGTGTCCCGCGCCGCCCCGTTCCAGGGAGAGCCGCCCTGTGGCCCCCAGCCGTGGCCGGACTGCGGCGTGTACCGGGTCTCGTGCGAGACGGGCGTCCAGCCGAGCATGGCGGCCTGGCCCGGCGGTCCGAAGTCGAAGGCCCACACGCCCTCCGGACGGTCCGCCCGCACCAGCCGCATGTTGTCGAGGATCACCCGCCCGCTGCGCCCCGGCCGGCCGAAGCCCAGGTCCACGCGCACAATGCTGTCGGGGTCTATGTTACGCGGAATGTCGTTATTGCGGCTGCCCGCTTCGCCGCGGTAGAGCCCGCTGACGGGGATCGTCCAACGCGTCCGGCCGGGCGCGAACGTGGTGCGGCCGTTGTGGCGGTTCCAGTAGGTGCCCCCATTGCGTCGCCACGCCTCGTCGGCCACCAGCAGGTAGCCGGCCAGGGGCTCTTCCGAGGGGTTATACACATCAATGATCAGTGCGCTAAAGCCGGACCAGTCCCGGCGGACGCGTTTCCAGTAGAGGTATCCCGCGTTGTAGCGCCCTTGCGGATCGAAGGTCAGCTCCAGCGCCCGGCTGCCCTGCGTGGCGCCCTCGGTGACCAGACGCCCGGTCCCGCTGTTGAACTGCCAGGCGTTCAGCTCATCGGGTGTCTCGAAATCGTGCAGCCGGAGCACCCGTTCCGCGCCCGAGGCGGCGCTGCACAGAAGGGTCAGACAGACGATCAATGCGAGGCGCCTGCAAACCATCGGGGACCTCCTCTCGAAAAGAAGCCACTATCCGCGGGCCACGCGCATGGCGACATCCACCCATTCCCAGAGGCGCTGCGGCTCGTAGGAGACCGTACTGATGTCCTTCAGGATCAGTTCCACCGGACAGCCGTGCCGCGCGCAGGCGTCCACGGTCTCCCGCAGGTCCGCCTCTACCGCCTCGGGGTCCCACAGGGGACGGGCCAGGAAGGCAGGGCTGGGCTTGCGGGAGAAGACGAAGTCGCCCCCCAGGTTCTCCGCGCCGCGCTCCACGTCCACCCACGGGCTCATGGAGACCTTCCGCACGTTCGGCATCTTCCGGATCATACTCACCTTCTGATCCAGCGGCTCGCAGCAGCCGTAGTAGGCCAGCCCGAACCGCTCGAACCAGCGTGACATCGGCTCCAGCTCGAACTCCTCGTGCATGGCCGGCGAGACGGTCGAGAATATCTGCGACATGCCGAAGGTCCAGAGGTCCCGCGCACGCGGCCCGTCGGGGTCGAACCCGGGCGCGGGCAGCTCGTCGGTGAAGGCGCCGGTGCAGTGAATCCAGCTCTGCGGCAGGCCCAGCAGGTTGCGCTCTTCCAGGCGGTCCAGCAGCACCTGGCTCGCCTCCGAGGTCCGTTCGATGACGGCGCGCATGAAATCGGGCCGGGCGGCCACGTCGAGCACAACGTTCTGCGCGCCCCGCCACGTGACAATGCGGTCCAGCGGCGCAAAGACCGGCCGCATGCCCTGCATCCGCACTTCCAGGACGCCGTCGAATATCTCGTGGGCCACCTCCTCGCGCCGGGCGGTGGCGTCCTCGTCCAGCACCGGGTCGGGGTTCTTGATCTTCCCGATGTCCGACGCGTCCGGAATCTGGTCCTTGTAGTTGTGGCCGACGACCGCGCTGGTGGGGTCGGTCACCGCGCGGTCCTCGACCACGCCGATGCCAAACCCTTGCCCGCGTATGGCTTTTCGGACGTCAATGACGGGCTCGACCACCATGTCGGCCCGCATGTGCTTCCAGCGGTAGAGGGTTCGGCGCAGACCGGTCTCCATCTCCCGGCAGAACTCGTCCTCCGTGCGCAGCGTCAGCTCCCCGTCCACGTCCATCTCGTTCCACGGGATCTGATCTATGGCCACCATCGGTCGGGCGGGTTCCAGTCCGTTCAGGGCCTTCCACAGCTCGATCGTCTCCTGCTGGACGGGAAGCGCCGCGATCTGCGCGACCTGCTCACCCAGCTCCCGGAGCACCCCTTTATCCCTCGCGCTGACGGTCATTCGTCCTCCTTCGGCGGCACGCCCAGACCGAGTTCTTCTTCCATGTCGTGGATCAGGCCGAGTGATATCTCGTGCCGGCCGCCGCTGTAGTCGTTCTCCAACCACGCGTCCACGATCTCCAGCAGCTCGTAGATTCCGGTGATCTTGCCGCCCAGGCAGAGGACGTTGGAATCGTTGTGCCGGCGGGTCATCTTGCCCATGTAGTGGCTGGTGCAGACGCTGGCCCGGACGCCCTTGACCTTGTTGGCGGCGATGGACATGCCGATACCGGTCGAGCAGATGAGGATGCCGCGCTCGAACTCCCCCCGGGCCACCGCCCCCGCAACCCGCCGTGCGTAGCGGGGATAGCGCACGATGTCCTCCGATTCGCACCCGATGTCGGTCACTTCGACGCCGCGTTCCTCCAGGTGCTTCACTATCTCCACTTTAGCCAGGTAGCCGCCGTGGTCGTTGCCGATGATGAT
>CAYVBE010000096.1:0-14677 GCA_964448935.1 uncultured candidatus Brocadiaceae bacterium | reverse complement strand
CTAGGCACCGAGAGCCCCGGCAGCCGTCGCACAGAGCACGGCTGGCTGGCCGCCCATCGCTACGAGGAGCCCGGCCGATATACGGTCACGTTAACCGTGCACGACGAATCGGGCGAGGCAGCCGAGACATCGGTGGTGATCGTCGCGCATGAGCGCGAGGGCAAGACCTACTACTTCAGCGATGCGGACGGCGACGACGCCCACACTCCCGCCCAGGCACAGGACCCGGCAACGCCCTGGAAGACCATGGAAAAGCTGGATGAGGAGATGACGAAAGCCCCGCCGGGCACGCGGTTTATGCTGAAGCGCGGAGATACCTTCCCGTCCGAAGGCCCCCACGTAGGCATGATGAACACCAGACCGGAGAACCCCGTGGTCGTGGGCGCCTATGGCGAGGGCCCCGCCCCGGTCATCCAGGCCAAACGCGACCACTACGCGCTTCTCATCACGAGCAGCGGCGGCCTGGTGATCCAGGATCTGCGCTTCCGGGGGGTCCAGCAGACCGGACGGGGCATCTACGGCTACAGCCACGGCGGGTCCGGCATCCGCCACCTGACCCTGCGGCGCGTGACGCTGGAGAACTTCGACATCGGGCTCTACTTCTCCCACGGCAAACAGAGCGAGCCGAACGGCTACATCATCGTCGAGGAATGCGTGCTGCGGAACAACCGCTTCACGGGCTGGCTGGCGGGCCAGGGCAGCCACTTCGTGGTCCGCAACAGCGAACTCGCTCAAAACGGCATCCACCCCACCAAGCACCACAACATGTACTTCCAGGGAGACGCCTTCCTGATCGAGGACAACTACTCCCACAACGGTTCGGGTAGCGCCTTCAACACTCACCACACCTCCCACACCATCATCCGACGGAACCGCATCCACACCAACGGGCTGGAGCAGGGCGCCGGCATCGGCATGGCCTGGAACAGCGCCGGCAACGTGGTGCACCATCTACTGATCGAGGCCAACGATTTCTACGACAACGGCCTGATCTGCTGGGCGCAGGAGGATAAGGACCCGGAGGTCCCCAACGACGTGACCTTCCGCAACAACGTGTTCCGGGAGAACCGCCGCCCGCTGACCTACGCCTACATGGACGGCCTGCGCGTGGTCAACAACACCTTTTACCGCAACCGTGGCCCCGACATATCGGAGGGAGGCAACCAGCGCTCAGCCAACTGCGTGATCGCCAACAACATCTTCTACCGTGAACCTTCCGAGAGCCCTGTTTTCCAAAGATTCTACCGGGACCGATACGGCGCCCCGGACGCCTACGCCCGCGTGGACCACATCACCTGGGCGCACAACCTGGTCTTTGCCCCGGAGACCGCTCCCGGGGAATGCACCGTCGGCTGGCTGCAGGCGGGGGACAAGAGACTGGCCTTCGACGCCTGGAAGGCCCTGACGGGTGATGCGGGAGCGATCTACGCCGATCCTGAGTTCGCGGATGCCAACGCGGGCAACTTCCGACTCACCCCGGGCAGCCCGGCCGTGGATGCCGGTGCGGCCGCGTACGCCCCGCCATACGACCGCGCCGGCACACCGCGCCCCCAGGGAAAGGCTTCCGACATCGGCGCATTCGAGAGGGAAACGCAGTAGAAAGGGTGAAGGCCCGTGCGGCGCGCGGGGCCGGCGGTGTGGTACGGGCGCCCTCGCCTGCGCCCGTTGCGTTGACAAGGGTGCGGGCGACCCGTAGTATCCCATCACCGGTTGGGAAGAATGCTGAGAAGGGAGAGCAGAAGCATGGTGCGAGCGGCGATGGCGTGGGCGGTCTTCGTGGTGCTGGGTCTGGTCGGTATCGGCGGCGCCTCCGCGGAGCTTGCGCCCATCGCGGGCGGCGTGGGGGCGGACGGCTGGACGGTCTTCAAGAAAAGCCCGGATACCCGGGTGATGTACGTCAGCAACTCGCGGGGCGACGATGCCAACGACGGGCTCTCGCCCCGGAACGCCATCCGATCGCTGGAGAAGGGCCTGGAGATGCTGCGGGACGGCTATCCCGACTGGCTCCTGCTCCGGCGGGGGGATATCTGGCGGGAGGGGCTGGGTCACTGGACCAACGGAAATCACCGGTCCGGCCGCAGCGCGCGGGAGCCCATCGTGATCGGCAGCTACGGCGACCACCCCGCCCGGCCGATGGTCAAGACCGCAACGATCGAAAAAGGCGGCTTCTTCCGTTCCTATACGGGGCGCTCCAAACCCGCCGGGTGGAAGGGCCCTTCCAACGTAGCCATCGTGGGCATCCACGTCTATGACGAGAAAGGCGACCCGGGATCGCGCGAGTTCGACAGATCCTACGTGAAAGACGGCGGCGGCCTGTTCTGGCACGGCCCCGGTGAGAACCTGTTGGTCGAGAACTGCTTCTTCGAGTTCAACGGCGTGGCCGTTATCGGCAAAGGGCCGACCGGCAGCCCGGCGCAGGACTTCTTCCGCAACTTCCAGCTTCGCCGTTGCTCGATCGTGCGCAACTGGTCCACGCGCGGGCACTGCCAGGGGCTGTTCATGAACCGCGTGGACGGCGCGCTGCTGGAGGAATGCGTCTTCGACCACAACGGCTACTGCTTCGAGACCGGCGACGATCCGACGGTCTTCAACCATGACATCTACATCACCATCGAGTGCGACGAGATCGTGGCGCGCGGCAACATCATCGCGCGCGGCTCCTCCACCGGCATATACTGCCGCACCAACGGGGTGTTGGAGGGCAACCTGTGCCTGGACAACTCGCCGTCCCTGAACCTGGGGCGCATCACGAAGTTCCGCCCCGGCGGCGTGACCGGTCGCGTGGCGGGCAACGTGGTGATCGGGGCGGTCTCCGTGCCGCGCGGCGGCGACCGGAAAGGCGCGGGCATCGAGCTGGCCAACGTCAACATGGGCGGCGCCGTGGTGGAAGACAACATCTTGATCGGCGCCGAGGGCTCGGTGGCCGCCCTGAAGATCGGCGGCACGGGCGTCGGCGCGCACAACATCACCTTCCGCAACAATACGGTCTACAACTGGACGCGGGCCGTGCACTGGGTGGGCACGCACGAGGAATCGCCGGGCAAACAGAACCTGTCCGGCATCGCCTTCGAGAATAACATCTTCCAGTTTAACCGCCCGAACGGCGGGGACGGACTGATGCTGACGTGCCGCGACACCACGGAGCTGGACGGTTTCAACTTCAGCGGCAACACGTATTTCTGGCAGACGGATGGCGCGCCGGTCATCATGCACGAGCAGGAGTTCTCGCTGGCGGACTGGGTTCGCAAGACGGGCGAGGGGCCGGAAGCGGCGCAACGCGTGGCATTCGCCGATCCGACACGCGACGTAGGCAGCTATCACGGCTCCCTCGGCAAAGAGGCCACTATGGAGGCGTTTCTGGCCGAGGCGGCCCTGCAATCCCGGCACAACTGGCGGCCGGAGTACACCGCGGCTGCCGTGATCGAGTACATCCGAGAGGGCTTCCGGCGCGAGGACGCCGGGCAATGAACGGAGTTTTTCGGTAACCCTCCTGACCGGCTCGATAGGTAAGAGGGCGGCGCCCTTTTTGACGGAGCCGTTGCTCCTTCAGGGTTCTGAGCTGCGTTCACGGGGAGTTTCCACCTTCGGAGACCGGGCATGTTGACAGCGCGCCGGGTGGGGCGTACCATCACATCACCGTGCGGGATGAAAACAGGGAACAAAGAGGAGAGCAGGATGGTGCGGGATGTAATGGTGTGGGCGGTTGTCCTTGTGTTGGGTCTGGTCGGAGTCGGTGGCGCTTCTGCGGAGCTGGCGCCAATCGCCCAGGGCGTGGGGCCGGACGGCTGGACTGTCTTCGAGAAGAGCCCGGACACCCGGGTGATCTACGTCAGTAGCTCTCAAGGCGACGATGCCAACGACGGGCTCTCGCCCGAGAAGCCCGTGAAAACGCTGGAGAAAGGCATGTCGCTGTTGCGCCACGAGCATCCGGACTGGCTGCTGCTGAGGCGCGGCGACGAGTGGGAGGAGGGCCTGAGCGGCTGGTTCAACGGCAACCGCGTTTGCGGGCGCAGCGCCGCAGCGCCGATCGTTATCGGCGCCTATGGTGAAGGGCCACGCCCGCTTCTGAAGGTCGGCGAGAGCAAGTTCTTCCACGTGGTGACCGGGCGCAGCATGCCCGTTGACTGGCAGGGCGTCCGCAACGTGGCCATAGCCGGCCTGCACATCTACGACCACACCGGCGATCCTCATTCCCCGCATTTCGACAAGTCCAAAGAAAAGGGCGGAGAAGGTCTTTCGTGGCAGTCGACGGGGGCGAACCTGCTGATCGAGGACTGCTATTTCGACTACACGGGGCTGGCCGTCGTCGGCCACGGGCCGCGCAAGAAGGAGGTGGAGGAGAAGCTGACCAACTTCCAGCTCCGCCGCTGCGTGGTCGCCAATAACTGGAGCAGCAGCGGCCATTGCCAGGGCATGTTCCTGAACGACGTGCACGGGGCGTTGATCGAGGAGTGCGTCTTCGACCATAACGGCTGGAACCTGGAGGTGGGGGATCGGCCCACGTGGTTCAACCACAACATCTACATCAGCATCCGGAACGACGGCATTGTGGCGCGGGGAAACATCATTGCGCGGGGCTCGACCACGGGCATCTACTGCCGCACGAACGGCGTGCTGAAGGACAACCTGTGCATGGACAACTCGCCGTCGCTGAACCTGGGCCGTATCCGCAAGTTCCGCCCCGGCGGCGTGACCGGACGGATCGTGGGGAATGTCGTCATCGGTGCCGGGGTGCGGGACCTGCCGCAGGTCGAGGGGCTCAGCGCCGGCCCGGCCATTGAGATGGCTAACGTCAACTACAAGGGCGCCGTCGTGGAGAGGAACATCGTGATCGGAGACCCGTATTCCGGGAGACCCGCTTTCAACATCGGTGGACACGGAGTGGGCGCGCACAACATCAAGATCCGAAGCAACACGGTTTACCGATGGGCCCCCGCGTTCTGGTGCTTTGCCAGCGCCGGGGAGGAACTGGGCCGGGGAAACGCTTCGGGAATCGAGGTGCAGGACAACGTCTTCGTGGGCACTGCCGACTATGGGGAAGACCTGATCGAGGAGAAGCGTGGCGATGCGAACATCTCCTATGAGGGCAATGTCTGCTACCCGTCCTCCGGCAGAGCAGGGATGGGCCAGCCGGGCCGCGAGGAGCCCGTGGCGTTCGTGGACCCCACGCGCACCGCAGCCACCTACCACGGGACCCTGGGCCGGGAGGCCACACGCCAAGCGTTCCTGACCGAAACGTACAGGCAGAGCAAGTTCAACTGGCGGCCCGAATACACAGCGGCCACCGTGATCGAGTACATCCGCGAAGGCTTCCGGCGCAAGGACGCCGGGCAATGAAGCGGAGGTCTTCGATGAAATGCAGGTCACCGTTTGGAGTGGCGTTGCTTGTACTGCTGGCGGGGTTCCTCACAACCCCCGCCGCGCTGGGGGAGGTGGCGCCCGAATTACTGGCCCACCTGACGGAGCCGGGTGAGGGATGGACGGCGTTCGAGCCCGCGCCCGACACCCGGATGTTCTTCGTGTCCAGCTCCGAGGGCGACGACGCCAACGACGGGCTTTCGCCGGAGAACCCGCTGAAGACGATCGAGAAGGGCTTCGCCCTGCTGCGGGACGGTCATTCCGACTGGCTGCTGCTGAAGCGCGGGGATGTCTGGCGCGAGTCCATCGGCATGGTGGCCACCAGCCGGCTCAAGAACGGCCGCAGCCCGGAGCAGCCGACCCTGATCGCCTCTTACGGCTCCGAAGGTGACCGGCCGCTGCTGAAGCTGGGCGATCAGAACGCCGGCCTGCGCATCGCCGTGAACCGACCGTCCAAAGTGAGGAACATGGCCATCGTCGGCATCCACTTCTACGACGAGAAGGGCGACCCCGGCTCGCCGGAGTTCGTAAAGGACCGCGAGAAGGACAACGCCGGCATCAGCATGGCCGCACCCGGCGAGAACCTGCTCGTCGAGGATTGCCGATTCCGCTACCTGAGCGCCGGGCCCTTCCAGGGCCGGTCCCCCTGGAAAGGCACTCCTGAAGACATCTTCAAGAACTTGCGTATCCGCCGCTGCGTGGCCACCCACGCATGGAGCAGCAGCGGGCACTGCCAGGGCTTTTTCTTCAGCAAGATTGACGGCCTGCTGCTGGAGGAGAACGTGCTGGACCACAACGGCTACAATCTGAAAGTCGGCGATCGGCCGACGTGGTTCAACCACAATGTGTACATCACAATCTCCTGCGACAACGTGGTCGCACGGGGCAACATCGTGGCGCGCGGCTCAACCACGGGCATCTACTGCCGCACCAACGGGATACTTGAAGACAACCTCTGCATGGACAACTCGCCCTCGCTGAACCTCGGGCGCATCAGTAAATTCCGCCCCGGTGGCGTCACAGGCCGCATCGCGGGCAACGTCGTCATTGGCGCGGGCGTGCGGGACATAAAGCAGATCGAGGGGCTCAGCGCCGGGCCGGCCATCGAGATGGCCAACGTCAACTACGGCGGCGCCGTCGTCGAGAGGAACATCGTGATCGGGGACCCGCATTCGGGTGACGCCGCCTTCAACGTGGGCGGGCACGGCGTCGGCGCGCACAATATCAAGATCAGGAATAACACGGTCTACCGGTGGGCGCCCGCGTTCCGCTGTTTTGTGCATGCCGGGGAGGAGCTGGGCAAGGGAAATGCCTCGGGCATTCAGGTGCGGGACAACATCTTCGTAGGCACCGCCGATTACACGGAGGACCTGCTGCAGGAGAAGCGCGGGGACGCGGGCATCGAGTACGGCGGCAACGTCTCCTACTCGCCCTCCGGCAACGTGGGCATGGGTCAGCCGGCCCGCGAGCAATCCGTGACCTTCGCCGACCCGACACGCACCGCAGCCACCTACAATGCCACGCTGGGCGGCGAGGCCACGCGGGAGGCGTTCCTGGCGGAGGCATACAGGCAGAGCAAGTTCAACTGGCGGCCGGAATACACGGCGGCCTCCGTGATCAGCTACATCCGCGAGGGATTCCGACCGCGCGAGAATGTGGGCGGTGCGGGCGCGGTTGCACGCTGAGGCGGCTCTCCTCCACACAAAGAGTTCCGGACGACAGACATGACCTGGCGCGCATTTCTCATCGGCCTGGCGGCGGTCGCCGCGCTCAGCTACATTGACCCCCGTGCGGCATTCATCAACCAGTGGGGTGCGCTCAACTCCACCTCCTTCCCCGCCGGCGCGGTGCTGGTGCTGGTGACGCTCAGCCTGGGCCTCAACGTGCTGCTCAAGCTGGTGCGGCGGACGTGGGCGCTGCGCCGGGCGGAGCTGATGCTGGTCTGGTGCATGGTCATCTGCGCGGCCACCATTCCCTCTTACGGCGTCGGACGGTTCCTCTACTCACTCATCGCCGGCCCGTCTTATCAGGCGCGCCGGGCGGACACAGCCTGGGAGAACGGCGGCGCCCTGACCTACGCGCCGGAGGGCCTGCTGCTGAGCAAGGACCCCACCTCGGAGGCCGTGCGGCAGTATCACGAGGGCGGGCGCGAGGGAGGGCGCGTCCCCTGGCGCCTTTGGGTCGGTCCGCTGGCGCGATGGGCCGTGTTCCTGCTGTTTCTCTACCTCGGCGTCTTCTGCATGTGCGCCATCCTTCGGCGGCAGTGGGTGGAGGTGGAACGGCTCAGGTTTCCGCTGGCGCGCGTTCCCCTCGAGTTCAGCGAGGGGAGCGCGGGGGCGGACCTGCTGCCGGCGATCTTCAAGAACAAGGCATTCGTGGTCGGCCTGGCCGTTGCCGGCGGCTTCCGGCTGCTGCGCGCCCTGCCGGCCCTCCTGGGGCTGGGGGATCCGGTGGGGCTGTCCGTCCCGCTGGCTAACATATTCGCCGACACGCCGCTGGCGGCCGCGCACTTCCAGAACATCGAATTCTGGCCGCGCGCCATGGGGTTCGCCTTCCTGGTGCCGGCCGACGTCTCCCTCAGCGTCTGGTTTTTCTTCCTGTTCGCGCGGTTCGAGCTGGCGGCCTCCCGCTGGCTGGCCATCCCCAACGCGGGCGGGGAGCACGGCCCGCTGATGGGCTGGCAGCAGGCGGGGGCCTTCTTCGCCTTCACCGTGAGCCTGCTTTACCTGGCCCGGCGCCACCTGGCGACCGTCCTGCGCAAGGCGCTGTGGCTGGACGACTCGGCGGATGACTCGGAGGAGCCCCTCGGCTATCGCCTGGCGGTATGGGGGTTTATCGCTTCCGTGATCGGCTGTCTCGTCTGGTACTGGTGGTTCGGGGTGCGGTTGACAACCGGGCTGGCGATGCTGGCGCTGCTGTTCTGCTCGTATCTGATCTACACCCGCGTGGTCGCGCAGGGCGGCGTTCACGTGGTGCGCACCAACTGGAACGCACGGAGCATCCTGCACGGCCTGAGCGGCGGGCACATGCTGGGCGGACCGGGCGCGGTGCTGGCATCCACTCAGTGGACGCTTCTGGTGACGGGCGGGTCCGTCGCCCTGGCGCCGATGGCTATGAACTCGTTTCGCATCTCGGAGGTCTTCGATCGGCGTCGTCGCCGCTGGCTGGTGCCCGTCTGCATGACGGCCATCGTCGTGGCGCTCGTCCTGGCCTCATATAGCGTGGTCACCTGTGCTTACGACCGGGGCGTGCTCAACTTCGGCGACCTGTGGGGACAGCAGCAGGTGCCCCGCTGGCGATTCGCCGAGGCCAACCGCATCATCCGACACCCCTTCGAGACGGCCGACGCTCATCCCGTGCCGCTCCTCATCGGAGCCGGGGCGATGGGCTTCCTCACCTTCATGCGGACGCGTTTCTACTGGTGGCCCATCCACTCGCTCGGCCTTCTGGCCTGCTCCGGCTGGCACGCCCAGCGTCTCTGGCTGCCCTTCCTGTGCGGCTGGCTGGTCAAGGTGTTCGTCATGCGCTTCGGCGGAGGCCGGCGGCTGCGGCAGGCGCGGGCATTCTTCGTGGCGCTCATCCTGGTCGAGACCTTCGCCGAGGGGCTGGTGGCCGTGCTCCGCGCCGCCAGCGGCGGCGCCGTCCCCGCGTTCTGACGGGTGGTGCGGGCAGGCCGCGCCTTTTGACGCGCCGTCCGCTTTACGAAAGCTGCCCGAAGTGATAAAAGAGTGCATAGTTGCACCTTGCCCACAACGGACCCTGGAAAAAGGGGTGGTCATGCGCCGGAAATCGTGGATGCTTCTGATCGTCGTTCTGGTGCTCGCTGCGACCGCAAGAGCGCAGGATTTCTCCTGGCAGAAGCCGCACGCCAAGGTGCTGCCGAAGGGCGACCTGGAATGGACCCCGGAACCTTTCCGGTTCGAGCCGGGGGAATCGGTCCGCTACATTGACTTCGAGGACGGCAACGACGCCGCCGACGGCGCCTCGAAGCGCTCCGCCTGGAAACACCACCCGTGGGACCCCGACGCCACCGGCCGCGCGGCGGAGGCCTCCGGCACGCACACCTATGTCTTCAAACGCGGTGTCTGGTACCGTGGCGCCCTCTACCCCGATGAGTCCGGACGGCCGGAGGAGCCGATCCGGCTGACCAGCGACCCCGACTGGGGCGACGGGGAGGCGGTCATCTGCGGCTCGGAGATCGTGGGCGGATGGAAGAAAGGCGCCGACCACCCCGACATCCCCGATGCGGAGAACGTCTGGCACACCGACCTGGACTGGGCGCCCCGCAACGTCTGGACACTGGCCGCGGACGGGCAGATAAGCCGCATCAAGCTGGCCCGCACGCCGAACTGGGAGATCACCAATCCGGACGACATCAAGAGCGAATGGTGGACCTGGAAAAACCCGCAGAAGCCCTTCGACAACTACATCGAAGTGGCCGGCGGACGGCGCCACATGGCCTTCGACAAGGAGCACATAAACACCGATCGCCCGAAGGACTACTACCAGGACGCCCTCCTCTGGACCACCAAGGGCTGGGTGATGGGCAGCCCCTTCCCCACCCGCGTGCTCATGGTGGACCGCGAGCAGGGGGCGCTGGCCTTCCGCGGTCAGTGGGGCGGCATCTCCTACAAGATCATACGCGGCTGCCGCTACTACCTGGAGGACAAGCCGCACTACCTGGACGAGCCCGGGGAGTTCTGGTTCGACAAGAAAGACGGCGGCGGCCGCCTCTACATCCGCCTGCCGGGTGACCGGGACCCCAATCGGGCCCGCGTCGAGGTGGCGAAGCGCGTCCACATGATCCGCAGCGACGGCATGAGCCACGTGCACGTCAGCGGCCTCACGTTCCGCTTCACCAACGTCATCTGGAAGCTGACCGAGGTCCCCTTCTGGGTCTCGGGCGCCACGCGCGACGTCGAGCCGGGCTGCGTCTGGATGCTGGGCACCGGGCGGAACATCCGTGTGACCAACTGCCGGTTCGAGCACGTGCACAAGCCGGTGATGCTGAAGGCCGTCGGCAGCACGGACGAACTTGATGACGTAGTGGTCAGCGACAACGAGATGCTGCACACCGATCACTGCGCGATCGAGATCGCCGAGGGCACGCACTGGGGCATGGTGGTGCCGCCCATGGGCCGGCTGCGCGGCGTGCGCGTGATGCGCAACAAGCTGGAACACATCGGCAAGCGCCCCAGCCGCTTCGGGCAGGGCCAGGCGATGGATATCAACTACCCCGAGACGCTGGAGGTGGCGGGCAACTTCCTTTACCGCGTCTATGCCGGCGGGATCAACGTCCAGGGCGGCGGCAAGCAGAGCGGCGCCGTCACCGATCGCCCTCTCGCGCGGCTCCTCATCCACCATAACAAGGTGGTGGATCCGCTGCTGAACAACGACGACTTCGGCGGTATCGAGACCTGGCAGGGAGGGCCGGCCTACGTCTATAACAACATCTCCGGCAACCCCGGCGGCTACCGGAACTGGGACAACGTGCTGAGCCCCGAGACCGACGACCGCTTCGGACACGCCTACTACCTGGACGGCGCGTTCAAGAACTACCACTTCAACAACATCGCCTGGGGCAAATCCAAGGGGCCCGGAGGCCCGCTGGCCAACACCGCAGCCTTCCAGGAGATACACAGCTACCAGAACACGTTTTTCAACAACACGGTGTATAACTTCCGGACCGGCTCCCGGCGGCAGGCGCCACAGGCCGGGCGGGACAAGTTCCTGGGCAACATCTGGCAGGGCATCGGGCTCCGCGTATTTCGCCACGCGCGGCCGGCCAACTCCGAGGCGAAAGGAAACGAGGCCCACGCGGGGCCGCAGAAGGAACACTTCGCGCTGGAGACCAACGCCTACGCGCGGAACGTCTTCCACGACGTGGGCGAGGTATTCGGGGTGCTGGAGCCCTCCGGGCGGTGGCTGACCACCTTCGAGGCGTTCCGGGAGGCGCTGGCCGAGGCCGAGCCGCTGGCCGACGAGTTGGGCATCATGGCCGAGACCGCCCCCATTCCCAATGCGGCTGAGCACGACTTCCGGCCGGGGGCGGACTCAGCTGCGCGTGACCGGGGCGTTCGGACCTTCGTACCCTGGGGCCTCTACGCCATGGTCGGCGAGTGGAACTTCTGTCCCATCGAGGGCGAACCCACGCGCATCATGGACGAACACTGGTACATGGCCCCCTACTATGTCGGCCGGGGAGATTACCACAAGCAACCTATGTATCCTCTGAAGGCAGTCAACGTGGGCGCCGACGACTACGTGGACGGGCCGCTGGAGAACTGGACCACCGGCGCGCTGAGTCTCAACGGGACCGACCAGTACGCCGTCCTATCCAACGAAAAAGCCACCGAACCGGTCACCTACGAGTTCGGCTACCAGGTCCCGCAATGGGCAACCATCACCTGCCCGGTGAAGATGATGCCCGGGGAGGACTACAGGGTCGAGATCAAGCTTCAGGGCATCGAGAAGGGCATGAAGCTGCACGCCGACCTGAACTGGCGGAAGACCAACGGCCGGTTCGCCGGCACCGCCCTCTGGGGCGGACCGCCCAAGGAGGTCACCGGCGAGGGGCCCTACGTCTTCACCTACACTCCCCCCGAAAAGGAGGACCTGGGCGCCTACGTGCTCACCGTCTTCATCACAACCACCGGCAAGTGGGCCGACAGGACCCGCATGGTGACCGAGAGCATTCCCAAAGGCGACCCCGAAGGCAAGACGAAGACCATCACCCCCGCCGGCGGCAAGCAGACCGTCAAACGCACGGCCTCCGGGGAAGACCTGAAGAGCCCGCAGATCCACACGAGCAACTTCCTGATCGAGGCGTACTTCCGGACCGCTCCGGGCCACACCGGCGGAACGCTGATCCGCAAGATGGATCGGGCCGGCTACCGGCTGGCGGTGGGTGCAGACGGCGCCGTCGAGTTCGCGGTCGCAGGCACCGGCGGGTCCGCCCGTCTGGCGGGCAGGACGGCGGTCAACGATGGCGAGTGGCACCACGTCATCGCCGAGGCCGACCGCCAGGCGGCCACGCTGACGCTCTACGTGGACGGCCGCGAGGACGCCTCGGGCGCGGGCATCGGGCCGGAGGCATCCCTGGCCAACGACGCCGACCTCTACGTCGGCGGCACCCCGGAGGGAGATTGTGTGGAGGGCGCCTTCGAATTCGCGCGAATCGCCCGCGGCACGCTGGCCGACGCGAAGACGACCATCGAGGAACTCTACGCCTGGCAGTTCGACGGCCCGTTCCTGCGCGACTTCACGGGACGGCCGCCCGTCGGCGACCGCGACGCCGGCGCCCTCGAGGCCCGGTGACCTGCTCCCGGCGTCACACTTTACCGCCCGCCACATCTTGGCTATGATGCGGAAGGACCGTTCGTTCGAACGGTTCCTTGGGCGAGTTTTCCGCAGAAGAAGGAGCAACGAGATGGATGATGTGCGCATTGCAGTGATCGGAGTGGGCGGCATGGGCGGCAACCACGTCCGCTGGACCCGCGATGACGTTGACGGCGCCGTGATCTCGGCGGTCTGCGACATTGACCCGGCGCGGCTGGAGACGGTCGGCGGCTGGCTGGACGAGAGCGTCCCGCAATTCCAGGACGCGGGCGAGCTGTTCGAGGCCGACGTCTGCGACGCCGTCATGATCGCCACGCCGCACTACGATCACCCGCCGCTGGCGGTCAAGGCGTTCGAGAACGACCTGCACGTGCTGATCGAGAAGCCGGCCGGCGTTTACACAAAGCAGGTCAAGGAGATGAACGAAGCCGCCCGCCAGTCGGGCAAGGTCTTCGCCATCATGTTCAATCAACGCACCAGCCCGGTCTACCGGAAGCTGAAGGACCTGATTGACTCTGGCGAACTGGGCGAACTGGGGCGGATAGACTGGATCATAACCACCTGGTTCCGCACGGAGGCATATTACGCATCCGGCGGATGGCGCGCCACCTGGGACGGCGAGGGCGGCGGCGTGCTGATGAACCAGTGCCCCCACAACATTGACCTGTGGCAGTGGATGTTCGGCGTGCCCTCGCGCGTGCGCGCCACCTGCTACTACGGCAAGTATCACGACATCGAGGTCGAGGACGAGGTCTTCGCCACGATGGAATACGACAACGGCTGCGTGGGCACCTTCAAAACCGGCACCGGCGAGAGCCCGGGGACCAACCGCCTGGAGGTCTGGGGGGATCGGGGCAAGATCATCCTCGAAGGCGGCAACCTGCAGTTCCTCCGCACGCGCGTCAGCGTCGAGGAGTTCTGCCAGACCGACCCCGGCCGCTTCTCCACACCCGAGGCGTGGAAGTGCGAGATTCCCGTCCACGGAAGCGGCGGCGGCCACCGCGAGGTCACTCAGAGGTTCGTCAACAAGATCAAGGGCGAGGGCGAGCTGGTGGCCCCCGGCGAGGAGGGCCTCAACAGCCTGCAGATGGCCAACGCGATGCTGCTGTCCTCCTGGACCGGCGACGGATGGGTGGAGGTGCCCATAGACGACGAACTCTACCGGGAGGAGCTGGAGAAGAAGCGCGCCACCAGCAAACCCAAAGAGGTGGCCGAGGGCGCCCGGGTGGACGATCTGGACACCTCCTGGTAGGCCGGTTGACCTGCACAAACAGGAGGGCCGGGGGGCTCTACAGTCATCGCACGGGGCCGTGAGGGCCGCACGGCAATCTTGCCGTTTCCCACTCGGCCCGGAACATTGGAGAATCCCCGCCGGAATCTGTGGCATCTGCGAAGTATGCGGACCTTACTGTTGCCACTCAAAGAACTCATCTTGCGGCTTCGAAACAACGTAGAATCACGTCGGCCCACAACCGGTGCCCGACCACGTCCGGGTGGTTCAGGAAGTTGTGGAGGCGGCTCTCCGGTGAGATGCCGTGATATTCCTGATTCATCCACTCGGTGTAAACGTCCGCGAAGGCGCACCCGGTCTCCCGCGCGATCTCGGCCATCAGGTCACGGTTGCCCTTCTTGCTCTTCTCCGGCTCGTCCACCAGGCGGCAGTTGTTCTCCATGGTCGAGACCAGCAGGACCTCGACGCCCTTTTGCCGGGCTTCCCGGATGTGGCGCAGGATGGTCTCCTTGTGCTTCTCGCGGGGTGTGCGCTCGTTGAAGCTGCCGTTCATGCCCATGGCGTAAACGACCACGTCCACGGTCAGCTCGCCGGGCCGGTATCTACGCCACGGGCCGAGTTCGTCCTCCGTGAGGGCAAAGCAGTCAATCGCGGTGGCCGCCGCCTTATCCTCTCCGGGGATGAGTTCGACGCGAAGCGTGTGACGGCCGGCCGCCAGGTCGAGGGCGCCCATGTCGCTCCAGCACAGGG
>CAYVBE010000095.1:0-14782 GCA_964448935.1 uncultured candidatus Brocadiaceae bacterium | reverse complement strand
GCGATGGCAAGGAAGCCGTCGAAGCGCATGGCGAAGTGCTCGTCGCGCTCACGCAGGGAGGGCTCGATCCGCGGCGCAATTCCGCGCTTGTCCGGCTCCAGCGCGTCAAAATCCCCCCGCGTGGTGGGCGATTCGCCCTCGAACTCATAATAGGCGCAAGCGACGCCCGGTTGCCCTTCGGTAAAGCTGAATTGAGCGGAGTCCTGGACCGGGTTACCCGTCTTCGTGACATCCCGCACGCCCGCGATTTTGAGCGCATACTTGACGCCCGTGCGCAGTTCGGACGTGGTCAGTTCTACCTCGCACGGGTCTTCCCGCCGGGAGGCAGCCTTGACCTCAACGCCGTTGTCAATCTGATATGCGCCCACGTCCGCTGCCGATTCGACTCGCACCGGCTTCGAGAACCGAACGATCACGCGGTTTTTGATGCCGGCCGCCAGCACCCGCCCGATGCGCGGCGGCGTGGTGTCCGGTTTCACGCGGATGCTGAAGCTCCTCGGCGCGCTGTAGGTCCCGGAGGAATCCCTGGCTTTGCACACAAAGCGGTCCTCGCCCACCTTGCCCAGAGGAACGTTGTAGCGGAATGTGCAATTCCCCTGCTGCTCGAGTTCGCCCAGTTTCGGCTTCTCGGTCACCTCGATTTCAACGAGGCAGTCGAGGTCATCCGGGTCCGACACGTTGATCTCGAAAATCGTCGGTTCACCCTCGAGCGCTGTGAAGTCGGCTGCCTTGATATCGGGTGGCCTGTTATCGCCGGCCTTGAGTTTCTCCAACAGCCGCTGGACGGCCCGGGCGATGTTACCCTCGACCTCGTTCGCACGGTCGGCAATCACCGGAACCGTATCCCGCGCCTCCGGCCCAGTGCTCAGAAGTGCTTCTCGGGTCAAGGTGAAGAGCCCCCAGTCGCTCTCGCGCGCCGCCGCGGCCAGCAAGGTGGCCAGGTCCTTTCGCACCGGCGCTGCGTCCTCGCCCATTCGCCTCAGCACCTGCGCGGCCGACCACTGAAGGGGCCAGGCGTCCTCACCTAAAAGCTCCACCATTAGCGGCAGCATGGCCCTGCGCTCCGCCTCCGGCTTGCTCAGAACGGTCTCGATGCCCGCCTGGCGGTCTTCCAGGAAACGCGAGGACATCTGCTCAATGATCGGCTTGTGCTGCGCCCGGTCCGGTGCCTGAATGCCTTCGGCAACCCGCAAAACCGACAACCAGGCCGTTACGACCACCACCAGCGCAAAGCAAAGAACGCTCAACCTGCAGTTCAGAAAACGCTCGAACTTCTTCATCGAGGACCTCCAGTCTGCCAAAGCAAAGCGTTGATTAACCAGTTGCAGAATACCCTCCCGCGGCCGGCGCGTGTCGAACTCCTGCACGAAGTTGCGTAGAATGGCCGGCGAGCACAAGGCCGGCAGTCATCTGTGACCGGGAGGAACCATCCATGGACCACGCGTCCGCCGACGACCGACCGAATATTCTGTTTATCATGACCGACCAGCAGCGCTACGATGCGCTGGGGGCCAACGGCAACCCCGAGATACATACGCCCAATCTGGACCGCATCGCAGCCTCGGGCGTTAACCTGCACGGCTACTACACCAACCATCCCATCTGCGGTCCGAGCCGGGCAACGCTGTTCACGGGGCGCTACGTACACTCCCATCGTGTGCGCGGCAATGCGAAGCCGAACTACGTACGCAGCGACCAGGAGCTGCACATGTTCCGCCTGCTCAAGAACGCGGGCTACAGCATCGGCTACGTGGGCAAAAACCACCTTCTGCGCGACGAGGAATGGCAGAACTTCGACCATGCCGACGTCTGGGGTTACAATCACCCCGACTTCTGGGGACGGCTGGCCGATCAGTTGACGCCGTCCCAGCGCGCATACGCCGAACTGGAGAGAGAGTGCTTCCGGGTGTTTCAGTCCGACCGAGGCGCGTACGCTGGGGCGAGATTCCACGACCACCCGGACGAGGACACCAAGCTGTACGCCATGCGGGAGTCCGCGCTCAGATTCCTGCACGAGCGCGGTCCCGATCGGCCTTTCTGCCTGAACCTGCAGATATACGAGCCCCACGCCCCGCATATTGCGCCGCGCCGGTTCCGCGAAATGTACCCGCCGGAGGAGATGAAGCTTCCGCCGACCTCCGAGAACGACATGCCCGGCAAACCGACCCGCTACGGCATCAAGTACCGAGCCTGCCGCAGCGACCGCGTCTCCGACCACGACCGCCGCATGTTCATGTCCGTCTACTACAGCATGGTCACCTATCTTGACGAGCAGATCGGCTACCTGTTGGAAGAGCTGGAGCGCCAGGGCATCCTGGAGAACACGCTCATCATCTTCACGGCCGACCACGGGGATTTCTGCTGCCATCACGGCACGGTAAAGAAGGATACGGTGCTGCTGGATGACCTGCTTCACGTTCCGCTGCTGTTCTCGTGGCCGGCGAAGCTCGAGGCCCGCGACGCACGCCGGGCTCTGATCGAGGAGGTGGACGTTCTGCCGACCATCCTGGACCTCCTCGGGCTTGACATCCCGTTCGGGGTGCAGGGCAGGTCTTTTGCCGGTGTCCTCACCGGCAGGACTGGGGAGCATCGGGACGCCGTCCACGCGGAGGCCAGCCGCCCCGGTCAGCGCAACCCCTTCGACAGCTATGAAGAATGGGCGGCCGACTGGACCGAAAACCACGACGAGCCGCACGGCATCAACATCCCCGCCGACTACACAAAGGGCATCCGCACCGAATGCTACCGCTACAACTGGTTCATTACCGGTGAGGAAGAACTCTACGACCTGGAAAACGACCCGGAGGAGTGGCACAACCTTGCCTCCTCACCTGAACATCGTGAGCTGAAAAACGACCTTAAAATGCGCCTGTTCGAGTGGCACGTCCGCAACGAGGACCCACTCGATCAGGCGGCCATAGAACGCCTCCAAACGGAATACCCGAACTGGCAAACCTGACCTCTCGTCTGCCGTCGGCCCGTTAATCGCCCGACTCTGCTTCATCCTCTACTTCAAAAACCTTTCGGAAGTACAGGTCGCCCGGCTGCAACCAGTAAGCGGTGAACATGCCGTCGCCGCGCCGCCCGCCGCCGCTGTCATATGCCTTGTTGATGAACGTCTGGTCGGTGATCGCCCAGGCACTGTCGTCGAATGAGAGCTCCGTCCAACCGTCCTCCGCCCGGGGCGAAACGCGCCAGCCCGGTCCGGTTCGCACGCGGCCCGTTGTGCCTGAATCCGTCCGATGGAACACGGCGGCCTTCATCAGGATGCCCAGCCCGTTCAACTGATGCGAGGTGATCTCCAGCGCCAGCACATTGTCCCCGGCAACGGTCTTGCACGGGTACTTCACCGTTTTTCCGCCGGGCGGCCTCTGCTTATTCCGGTAGGGATTGCCCGCATACTCCGCGCCTTCTCCGATCAGCTCGCCGTTCAGCCAGATGCGATGGCGGAATCCGACGCCTCGTATGCCCACCTCCGCCTCACCCGCTGCGCTCCGGAAGACCTTACGGTAGTGCTGCACGGGCGGCGCGCCTACCAGTTTCACCCCTTCCGACGCGAACGACGCAGTCCGCTCCTTGTTCCTTTCATACCCGGCCCACGAGGTGACCTCACACGGCGCACCGGCCCGCGCCCACGCAGAGTCATCGTAATCTGCCGCCCTCCAATCGCCCCGCGGCTCTCGGTAGGTGCATTTCCAGTCGCCGTCGGAGTTCACAATCTGCCGTCCCCTCAGTTCAGTGGCAAAGATCAGCCCACCGGCCCAATTGACGTTTCGAACGTGCGCGGCTACAACGTTTCTCCCTTCTCGCATCCGGGCGGTGCCGGACCATGTCTCGGGGTCCACACTCACGGGGTAGCCGTTCACGTACAGCTCCATTTCATCGTCGCCGTGGGCATGCACGGACACCGTGCGCCACCGCGACATGACGGGAGATTCGTTGAAGTGAAACGAAAGGAACTCGAGCATCTTCTCCTGATAGTCACCTCGGTACTTATGGCCCGTCTCGGGCACCACGATGAACTCGGGCTCGTTGCCGAACTCCCGGAGCATTCGGCGCATGTCCTCCTTCTCCTTGCGCGCGCCCATGTCGTGCTCGCCGAAGCATATCCAGACAGGCGCTTTGCTCAACTCACCGGCCATCCACTCGTGCGGCAGGATGACGGGCGAGTAGCTCGCGACCGCTGCCCATCCCCGCTTCGCCATAGCCTGGGCGCCGAACGTCCACGCCCCTCCCCCGCCCATGGAGAAGCCGAAGACATACTGCCGCGCCGGATCGGTGTTCAGGTACCTGTCCACCATGTCCAGGCATTCCCAGAGGTCCAGTTCGCCGACGCCGTGGTACTCCGTCAGCACCCGATTGAGCGGATAGACGTGGAATCCCTCACGTCTGTAAGAGGCCAGTCCGATTCCCTCGCCCCGGCCGATGAAGTTCATCGTGCTGGTATCCAGCGGCTTGCGGCCGCCCGCCCCGTGAAGCTCGAAGTAGAGCGGGTAGTACTCCTCCGGGTTCCATTCCCTGGGCAAGATGACCAGCGTGACTGTCACCACCCCGTCGTAGGGCGATTTCCACGCCAGATAAAGAGGCCGACCATCCAGATAAGCCTGCCAGGAGGCAGGCCCGTTCTGCCAGTCGGTCCGGAACTCCTCATGGAGCTTCCCGATGATCTCCGGCGAACTCTCTCCGTACGCGTCCACCACCATCTCGAGCGAGCGGAAGTGCGCTGCGAGCAGTCTCAGGTCATCGCGTTCCTCCGCTTCGTCCGCCAGGTAAAGCAGCATGTCCTGGAGATCCGACTGGACGCTCTCCTGGGAGTCGGGCTCCCAGGCCGGAGGGGGCCAATCCGCACTGGAACCGCTTTCTCCGGCCAACAGGATGGAGCTGACAGCCAGAAAGAAGACAGCAAACGTCACGCCAGCTACGTGAGCACGCATCGCACAACTCCTTCCGACTAACTCAAACCAGCTATTCTCTTCCCACGCACACGACGCCGCCGTCCCTGAGGCTGACGATGACCCGGCCGGCGCGGTCTACACAGAGGCCGTTCAGCATGGGCTCTGCGGGCAAATCGTGCTCCCAGATGATGGAGCCGTCCTCACGTGAGAGCGCGGCCACCGTCCAGCCCTCATATTCGTTAGCCAGACGGCCGCGGTCGTCTTTGGCTTGAATGCCGCGCGTGATGACGGCAGCGTTTTTCGCCAGCGCCACTGCGTTGACCTGGGCCCACTCCTCCTCGAACTGCCAGCGGAAGGCGGGAGTGTCCGCGAGCATCTCGGGATAGTTGGGCACATCTTTCCCGCGCTCCAACTGCTGACCGTTCAGCGCCCACATCTGCCCCGGGGTGTATTCATCCGAGAACCCCCGGCTTTTCCGAAGTGCGGCAAGGGCCATCCGGCGGACCTTTGCTGCATCCAGAGCCATAAGTCCCTGGGTGCCCCGAGGCCGGGGGCTTTCGACCCGCCTGCGCTCCCCGTCCACCATCTTGTAGTACCGGCCATAGCCGCCGGGGACGACAACCATCAGCGTCTGGTCGAACGCCGGGGGAATGATCGCCTCTTTGACCAGGCGGACCTTTGCGCGGTAGACCGACCTGCCATCCGGGCCGTACTGCCGCATATTGAGGCCCGGGTAACCGCGGTCGCCCTCGCGGTGGTTGAGTTCGTGGAACATCTTGCGCCCACCCTCCACGATCAGCCCGTCCCCCAGGTGCAGCACTTCCCTTCCGATGGACTGGAAATAGCGCCCCCAGTGGTAACTGCGTTCCGCCACGTAATCCGCGACCGGCAGCGATGTCTGCTTTCCGGTTTCCAGGTCGAAGACGCCCGGAGGGCTCAGCCGATTGCGAATCCAGAGCTTCCCCTTAAAGGCGGTCATGAACCCGCTCGGTGTCAGCCCCTCCTTGGTGTCCGTCTGCACGCCGGCGTCGTCCCTCTGCCAGATCACTTCACCCGTGACGGCGTCCAGGGCGTATACATGCACGCCCTTACTCTCGACTATGCCCGCGGCGAAGCAGGCCCTGCCCTCCCTGACCAACACGCCCGTGAGCACCGGCCAGCGGCTCTGCAGGTGCCCGTGCAGCATGATGCGCTCGTCGTGCGGGGCCGCACGGAAGCGCCACAGGAGCCGGCCCGTCGCGGCCTCAAGGCAGTACACGTGTCCGTCACCCGAACCGACGTAAAGACGGTCGTTCCAAACGGTGGGCGGTGCATGAATCCTGCCGGCGGCCCAGTACGTCCAGACCGACCGGCCGTCGGCAGCCTCAAGGGCCCGGACCGCTCCGTCCGTGCCCGCGTAGAAGATCATGCCCCCGGCCGCGACGGGCTCTGTAGGCTGCCCCTGCGGCTTCATCGGGTCCTGGTCGTACTTCTCGAAGTGCCAGTACGGATCGGTTCGTTTGTGATGCCAGAGCAGGCTGGCGTGTTCAGACACGGCAACCGGGCTATGCGCGGTGCGATCGGTGTCGTGGCGGTAGGTCGGCCAGTCTTCCTTTGTGATCGAAAGCGGCGAGACGTCTCCGGGGTCCGGCAAGCCAAGCCGCAAACGCGGCTGCCTGTCAGCCTCTCGTCCCTCGCCCTGATGCGCAAAGGCGAATGTGCCCAGCCAGATGGAGTTGCAGTGGCACCAGCCGCGCGGAACGTTCAGCAGCCCAAGCGCCGGCAGGCTGCCCACCTCGCAGCCCGCCTTCACGGCCATCTCGGTGCCCGCGCCGGCATTGCCGAAAATGCCGCCCGGAGCCAGGGTGCGCACCCCGCAACCTCCGCTCCAGGCCAGGCGTTCCGACCTGTCCTCGGTAAGCTCCTCGCCCGTGAGCAGGTCATACTCGCGCGCCCGATGAACGTATACCCCGTCGTGGACGAAGCCGGCGTAATGTTCTGCAGGTGGGTGCCGCTCCCCGTGCCGCGCGGGAAGGGACCACAGCAGCCGCCCGTCCGCGGGGTCGAAGAACATGATGTCGTTCTGGCCAGTCCAGAACATAAGCCGCAGCCGGACGATCTGCGGCGTGCAGATCAGTCGTGGCATGTTCAGGCGGCCGAACTTAAACCTATGCACGCGGTGCAGCCTCTGCAAAGCTTCGTCCATGTTCTCCCATCGGACTTCGCCGGTGCGCCCGTCGAGGCAGACCATGCGCGGGTTGAGCACCTCTTCGCGGGCGCTCTTCTTGTCGAAACGATACGTCTTGTCTTCCTCCAAGAAAAAGAGCTTGCCGTCGGCAACCCCCATCGTGCGATATTCGATCACCCTCTCCGGCTGGACTTTGTGCGTCCAGAGGGTCTTCCCCGCCTGCAGGCTGTACGCCGCGACCTGGGTGCCGAAGCAGAGCTTCTCGCTTTCCCGGTTCTTGACCAGCGGCCTATGGCTGTGCTGACTGCGCGCCACCACCGGCTTACCCAGCAGCGCGTAGAGTTTTCCGTCCTCCAGGGCGATCCACTTGCACTGTCCCTCCACGCCCGAGAAGGAGAGGACTCTCTTCTGCTGTCCTGTCTCCGGATCGAAAACCAACACCCCGGGCCGGTCTTCGTTGATCGTGTAGAGCGCATCGGCAGTGGCGATCATCGTCTGCGCTGACGGGTCCACGTACTTGGGGAGGTCCATTTCCCACAGTACCTCGCCATTATAGGCATTGCGCACCCAGAACTTGCTCACAAGGTGCCTGGACGGGCCATGTTTGTAGAAGTGCCCCTGCGCCTCGAACAAGCGGCCCCCCGCCGCCCAGGTGCCGTTCACTCCCATGCCGATAAACTGGGGGCTGACATACTGGATGTCGAACGGCGGTTTGACCAGCCTGTCGTTGCACAGCGGGTTATTCCCCGGACCATAGAGGCGGTGCGTCCACTCGTCGGCGCCCTCCGGCGGCGGGCGGCGCACGACAGCCCACAGGCCGAAATTGTCCTCGATCACCCTCGTAGGCCAACCGAAACCTTCAGCCCATTTCTTGAGAGCGGATTTGGCCAGAGCTTTGTCCGAACCCGCGCTACGGCCGACGACCGCAACGCCCCGATAGGGCGAAAGCAAACGCTTGAACTCGCTTCTGGGCAGGTCGGACAGGTCAGCGTCGGCGATCTCCGTCAGCAGCAGCAGGTCTGCATACCAGTCGGCCAGGGGCACATCTCCGGGACCGCCCTGCTCGAAATAGACGGACCGCCCCAGCAAACCGGCTTCGGCCAGGTCCGCCTGTGCCCGCCTCACCGCCCCTTCTTCCGCACTCATGGCGTGGACCGTCAGCCTGCTCTGCTCAGCGATGGCGGTCGCCAAAGCGGGGTCGGCATCAAAGGGCATGCTGCACACGCCTGCCCGCCGCCCTGAAAGCTCCAGCACGTGTGTGGCCAGATCCGTTTTCTCGGCACGGACGGCTCCGGCTGTGAGGCACGCCAGAACCAGCAGACACATTGCGCCATGTGACTTCATGCTCTCAACTCTCCTCGTCCAAGACCAGATACAGCGTATCGCCCGGCAGTTTGACATGGACGGCCCGGCTGTCCCGTCGCAGCGGAACGTCTCGGATTGCCATGCCGTTCGAATCGAGCTGCCGTGCTCGGGACACCTGAAGGTTGCTCAACGTCAACGAGACGTGGCTTCTGGCGATCTGCCACGGCGCCTCACCGGTCGAGACAATCTCGTAGCCCTCCAGTTCCGTCTCTTTCCTGTTTCTGCGGTAGTTGAAAGCCGTCGGCCTCGTCTCCCATGCGCTGGGACGCGCGGTCGTTGTGACCTGCACCAGGATGCGGGCGGATTGCTCCAGCTGGCGACCATCGAGAGAAACCACCATGATCGTGGCATATTCGTCCTGCGACTGGATACGGACT
The DNA here is from genome assembly GCA_964448935.1 of uncultured candidatus Brocadiaceae bacterium. Lineage (GTDB taxonomy): Bacteria > Planctomycetota > Brocadiia > SM23-32 > SM23-32 > CAYVBE01. The sequence goes on along the minus strand of CAYVBE010000095.1, from coordinate 5,978 downwards.
TCGCCGCAGTCGAACTCCCCGCCGGCCTTCTTCAGAAATCCACTCACCGCCTTGAAGCACGGGGTGTTCACCAGGCCGTATCCCCGGCCGATATTCCAGGTCAGCTCGCCCGTGTTGCTCCTGACGATGCCCCGCTTGCGGTCAATCAGCTCGCTCAAGGCGGGGTCCACCGTGCTTTCGGCTTCCTTCCGGGTGAACTCGACCTGGACCGGGCCGGTCAGATACGCCAGGGGATCAGTGCGTCCGCCGGACTTGTCCCCGGCTTCGGCGAACCGATCCTGATTCGGATCGAAGCCCGTCCCCTCGGTGATCAGGGCAAGTGGGCGCTCCCGGAGTTCGGCAAAGGTCCGTCTCTCGACCACGGCCGGTTCGCCTTCCCGCACGTCGGCCCGCCGGAACGCCAGCGCCGCGGCCGGGAAGCCGCCCAGCACGTCCGGCGAACCCGCCCCCCAGCGGCGCAAAGCGCCGTCGAACTCCACCGTGCTGTGGGCGAACCAGCCGGTGACATCCAGCCCCGTCAGCGCGCTCCAGGCGCTCATCACCAGCACCGATTCGGAGAGCCACGGACTGGCCGGGTTCCACAGGCACTGGTGGTTTATGAAGGGCTGACCGACCGCCCGCTTTTGCATGAAGGGCACACTCACCGGGTCGGCAAAAGCCGAGCGCGGCTTCACGAAATCGCCGGCATTGATCTGATATCCCGTAGTGTCATTCCCGCCCGGCGGGCATTGATGGGGAGAATCGAAAAAATGGCTTTTCCCGGCCACATCCACGCCGGCGTAGGTCCAGCGCTCCAGGTTCAACATGCGCTCGTCGTTGGCCGTGCGCCAGACGCCGGACATGAACAGGTGCTTCATGCCCAGCTCCTGCCGGCAGAAACGACGCATTTCGTCGTAGAAGGAACGTTGTTTCTGCGCAAAAAACTCGGTCTGGTCGGCCAGCCGCTCGTGTTGCTGTTTGCGATCTTCCGGGTCCTGAGCAAGGTCCCACATGTCATAGAGCCCCATACGGCCCTCATCTGGTGCGTCGTCCTTACGTGTGCAGCCCTGCCAGGCCGCCACTGCCTCCGCCAGGCTGCCGTACTTCTCTTTGAGCCAGTCGCCGTAGATGCCTTCGAGCATGCGTCGCTGGGCCCCTTTGATTCTCGTGGAAGTCCAGAAGAACATGCCGTCCTCGGCCATGAGCTGCACGAAGGCGATGGACGGGTCCTCGGCCAGAGGGACGCCCGTGTACGGGTTGACGGCGGTGAAGAACTTGCGCAGCCATTCCTTGTAGGCCCGCCGCAGCCGCGGGTCCCAGAACCACGCACCGCGCACTGCCCATTTGGAGCCGTCGGGCGAAAGCTCCCATGTGTCCGGGAAGTAACTCCCGTAGCCAAGCGCGCCGAGGCAGGAAAAGGTGGTGTAGATGCCGTGCTTGCGGTTGGCCGCGACGACGCGCCAGATCTTCTCCTGGTAGCCCTTGTTGATGTCGTAGAGGTCGCCCGGCTCGCTGCGGTAACAGCCGTTGCCGATGTAGCCGCCCAGAATCTGGATCAGGTTGACGCCACGCTTGGCCAGAAACCGCGCGTACCTGTCCAGCTCCGCCGCACCTCCACCGGGCAACCCGGTCATGCACCAGAAGCGGAGCGGCCTGCCCCTGCCATCGGCGAAGCCGTTGCCGCTGCGGTCGCGCCGGACGAAGCCTCCCTCGCCGGCCGTCTCCTCGTTGAGATGGCGCAGGTCCAGAAGCGCATCGGGCGAGAACACGTCGGGGAACGGATCGAACACCCATTTGCCCGGCTCCGGCTCGCCCCACGGCTCGTCCGGTTTGCACTTGCCGCGCGCGAGAAAGGGCTTGCGGGTGAGGATGAAGCAATCTATGCACACGGGCCCTTGGCCCGTAGTCTCGATCTCTAGCTGCTGCGGACCCTCCTCGAGGTCTACCTCCCCCAGCGGCACCCAGTTGGCGCCCAGCTTCGGGCGGATGGTCACCGAATCGAGCAACGGACCCTCTCGGTCATACTCTTTCCAGGGACTATCCCCCACGCGCCAGCGGAATCGGCCGTGTCGCCAGAACTTGCGCATCACCAACCGATAAGTGCCGTCCCGGGGAATGTGAAACCGGTAGGTAACCGTTGACGCCGAAGGCGGCCCCTCCCCTCGGATGCAGAGCCATTCGCCCTCGCTGAGCATGCCGGCTTCCTCTTCGCCCCGCGGCTCGAACTCCGGAGCCTTCCGGATATTCAGTGAAGCAGGAGCCTCCCCCTCAACCCAGATATATGTGTCCTCTGCCCGGACTGCAATGCAGCCGAACAGCACCAGGGCGCCGAGGAGCAAAACGTTCGCTCTTTCGACCATGCTCTTCTCCTGACAGTTGCTCATTGTATTATGTACAGAGAATGCTATGCCTTCATCGCTGCCTCAAAACAGATCCTATCACTCCGCGACTTTAAATTCCTCCAGCAGGAATTGCGTGATGTCATGGTATGGTTCCGGCTGGTGGCCTTCGGCTTTCACAAACGCCTGCACTCCGGCCTGCTGGCAGATCTTCTTCAGCTCCAATCCGAAGATCGGCGAAAACCTGAACCGCTTTGTGGTGCCTTTCTCCGTGGAAAGCACCGGCAGATGTTCCCATTGCATAAGGTTACCGTCGCGGCCGCCCCCCGGGATATCGACTGTAACCGTCCCATCGGCGGATGATTCCACGCGACCGGAACCGTAATCCATGTAGATCGGCGGGTCGTCCGGCGTGACCAGCGCCGCCGGCGAGTATTCCTGGATCCATCCCTTCTCTATCCATTCTGTCCGCCGTTCGAGGAACTCATCAACCGTCTTTCCCTCGAGTTGAGGCGTGAATACGAACCGTGTAAATACGAACGGTCCAAGGGGGCTCCGGGGAACCCACTTCCTGATCTGGACCGGGTCGAACGTCGTATAGGGAAGATAGCCGGCCGCACACTGCAGGCGGCTTGACTCCCGAGCCACCGGGTCGTTGCTGTCCGGATCGGCCAGGTCGTCGTGCAGAGCCAACCAGAGCGCGGTGGTGCCCCCCGACACCGTCCCCGCGGCAGCCACGCGGTCCTTATCGATGTTCAACTCCTTCGCCTTGCTGCGCAGGTACTGCACCGCCCGGCCCGCATCCAGAAACGGAGCCCGGATTCTCGGTTCCACAGGCTTCTCAGTGGGCTTGAAGCGGAAGTTGATGGACGCCACTGACACCCCGTGATCGGTCAATTCCAGGTAATCCGTATGCTTCACCTGGCCTTTTTGAAAGTAAATCCACCCGCCGGGGTGCATGTATACCACCAGGGGCGTTGGCCGGTCCGACTCGGCCCGGTAGAAGTCAATGGTGTGCCGGAAGTGTGGCCCGTAGCTCATATCCCGCTCGTCCGGGAGCGGCTTGTGTGTGATTTCGTAACGGGTCCGCTCGACCCGGCAAGCATAGGTCGTCCCCGCAAACGGGAACACGCCCGTGAAGCTCTTTCCATCCGGCGCCACATCACTGATTTCCCCGCCGATGGTGAGCGATTCGGGCGCCGAATCCAGCCGACATCCCCGCTTCATGTCATTCGGCTCGGAGTCAACTATCGTCGCGCTGTACTGAACGTCCGCATACTGATTGCGCACGTCCATAACGAACCCGTCCTCTGTCCGCTTGAACTCTTTGGCATCAAATCTGGCCGGCCCTGCGTATATCTTGTCCGGCCACGCATGCCAGATAAGCTGACTTCCCTTCTCGCCGGGTTTCCAGTGCAGCGGTTCCGCCCGGGAAACGCCGGTAGCCACGCAGGCGAAGATCAGCAAAGCCAGAAGCAGTCTCGAACACTTCATCTCAGTTTTGACACCCTTCTCCATCATGTCACTCTCTCCCGATGGTTATGTTGTCCTCAAGCAGGCTTACGCCCCGGCGACCGTCCGCTGCCGCAGCAATGCCTTTATCGTACAAACCATCCCTCCAGTCCGTTGTGATCCTGATGTCGAATTCCGGATGCTCGGCTTCCCTCGCCTGGTCGGACAACGCGGCCAGGACCAGCAAAACCGCAGATACGAAAGGGGCCCTTCTCCCTGTCATGCAGGTCATGCTATCACTTCTCCATCGCCTTTCACCAATTGGACGCCGTCAGGGCGATTTCATTGCCGCTGACGGGGTTGTGGTAGGGACGCGTCGCGTCGGCCTGGAAGGCGAGAGTCATCTCCTTGTCGCTGACATTGCGAAGGACAAGCTCATGTTCCCCCGGCGTCAGGCGTTCAGGCGACATCTCGAACAACAACCATCCGGAGTCCGACTTGCCCGAGCCCAGGTCCCCGCCGTCGAGTGCGCAGCGCACGTCCGCCGGTGCCCCACCCCTTTTGAAGTAGTACCTGACCTCGCCGCGGGTGATGGGGTTGTCGCGCGAGTCGCTCAGGTAGAAACGCTTGCGCACGGCCGTGCCCGGCTCGATCGGAACCTTCGCAACGGTTCCGATCATCCTCCGGCAGAGCTTCAGCGTCGGCGGCCGGCCTTTCGGGATATGGAAGATGTGTACGCGCATCGTGGGATACAGCGCCGTGGCCGTCGAAGGGCTGTAGTTCAGCAATGGCAGATGTCCGCTGTGCCCTGTCTCCTCATATTCATCAATGCCGCCCATACTGTGCCAGTACATCATCGGAGCCAGCAGGTAAGTCGTCCCGCGCCCGGTTGGCGTTTTGGTATAATCGAAGACCGGCGGCCCCATCAGGTCGGGTTCGGCGCTGATCTCGGCCCAGCTGCGGCCGCTCCGAAGCTCGTTGCCCGGGCGGCGAGCCCTTTCGGCGAAGACCCACTTGCCGGCGACCTTGACCTCCGTCGAGCGATGGCAGTTCCAGACGAGATTCCGCGCCTCGAACCCGGCGACATGAAGCATGCTCATAATGACGCTGCTGACACCTCCACAATGGTGTCCGTAGTGGAGCACGTCCACCGGGTGGCGGCTGACCCACCTGCCGCCCGGTTTCCATTTGCGCGCTCCCCGGGCCTGCCATGCCGTGGCGTAGTTGCAGATGGCGTTGAATTTCTGCCAGTCGGTCATCTCTTCTACGGTGAGCCTGCGCTTATGGGGACTGTCGACAAAGTCGCACCAGAGGGTGTCATAATTCATGCAGTAGCGCTGTAGCGCCTTATTCACGTGCGCCCGGATGTAGTCCCATTGCCTCTGGTGGCGCGTGCGCTTGTCCTTGGACGGCTCACCTTCTCGCTCTTCGGGCGTCAACAGCTCCCCGCCCCAGATGACGCCTTCTTTGCGGGGGAAAAGGGCCAGTGGCAGGCAGGTCCCGTCGGGCTTCTCGTCCTGGCCGGGACTGTCGCGCGTGACGCGCTCATACTCCTTGATCGAGCGCCCCGGCCAGATGTGGCGGTTAACCAGAATGCCCGAACTGTACGGCACGGTGGGCTCGTCGTCGGCGTGATCGTGCGTGACCGCGATCTCCACCACCGGCGAGTAGAGCTCCTCCGGCACACCGACGTTCGGACTTCCCTTCACAGCGTACCACTCCGCTTCGTCGGCACCCGCCCCGCGAGTGACGCCGCAGAACACCAACAGACAGCCAAAGATCACCATCTCGATTGCACATCTTTCGAACATGCTCTCTACGCTCCTTCCAATCTGCAGTTGCCTCAGCGTTCTCCGTGCAAGCAATTCCACCCGGCCCTACGGTCGCTATTCTGCCCCCTTCGATTCCGAAGTCTTCGTCATACCGAATCCCGCACGGAACCAGTCGTTGATGGCCGGCCCGGTAAACTCGAACGCTGTCCGATTCGTGATCTTCATGCGCATGCCTCCTTCCCGAGCGACGCCGTTACGGGCAGCCGGAGTCCTATTAGTCGAATCCGCCGACCGTTCTTTCAGTTGATGCTGCTCGACACCGGGGGCAGTCCAAAACCTTCCCTTATCCATTTGACTACGGCCACGCCGGTGAACCGGGCATCCCAGGGGTAGTCTCCGGTCCAGGACGGTTTGCCCGAGGCGGGGATGGGGTCCG
>CAYVBE010000094.1:7780-14789 GCA_964448935.1 uncultured candidatus Brocadiaceae bacterium | reverse complement strand
GCATACACATGGCTCCATTGTAGGGCCTAAGCTGCTGCCATACAAGGGGTTAAGTGTGCGTGTGCCACGAGACCAGTGGTCTGGCCGCTCAGTCGAGGTGGGGGCCCTGTTTGCTCTCTTCGGTGTAGGCGTGGAGTTCTATGCGGTTTCCGTCGAGGTCGGTTATCCAGGCCTGCCAGCTATTGTCGTCGCCGTAATGGGGATTGGAGACCTCCACGCCGCGCTCGCGCAGCTCGGCCACGGTGGACTCTATGTCGTCCACTTCCAGGCAGAAGTGTTGATACGAGGCCGATGCTGCGCCCTCGGCGACTTCGCCCTCGAAAAGCTCGACGAAGGTCCGGCGGCCGGCCTTCAGGTAGACGCCGAAGCGCTTGCCGTCGTCGTTGATGAACTCGAATGCGTGGCCCAGGCCGAGGGCGTCGCAGTAGAACTCCATGGCGGTGTCCAGGTCGGCGACGGTGAAACAGACGTGTGCGATGCCTTTGATCATCTGGCGCTCCATTCGTGTGGTGAGTGGCGCCCTCATTCGCTCCAGTCGGAGCCTTCGGGCAGGTCCTGGTGGCGCAGGCGGTTTACGGGCGCCCGATCGTCGGTGAGGATGGGCGCTTCGGGGTCCGGCTTCAGGTCGGGTCGCAGGCGGCCGGCCACGCGGCGGATGTCGAACGTGAATTCGTGTTCCTCCTGGAGTTTCTCCGCCCGTTCGGCGGCCTCCTCGGGGGTGATCGGCTCGACTTTCGGGCCGGGGGCAACGAGCATGGCGTTCGTGGACCGCTGTCCGACGTAAACCTGGCAGCGCCGGAACGAGGTCTCGAACGTCCTGAACTGCGCCTCGGCCAACCGGTTGCTGTAGATGGCATTCGAGACCAGCGCGCCGTCGTCGGCCAGGATGCCCTTCAGCTCCTCCAGGTATTCGCGGGTCATCAGGTGGAACGGGATGTACTCGCTCGTGCAGGCGTCCAGCACGATCAGGTCGTATTGAGGGATATCTTTCCGGCGCAGCAGGCGCTTGACGAAGACGCGCCCGTCCATCACGTGGACGTCGAGTTTCTCGTCCGTCTCGAAGAGGAAATACTCCTTCGCGATCTCCGGGATGGCCGGGTCTATCTCTGCGACGTCAATCTTGAGGTCAGGGAGGTAATGGCGCAGGTCGCGCGGGATGACGCCGCCGCCGAGGCCCACCACGAGTGCCCGCTCCGGCTTGGGGTTATAGAGCAGCGCGGCGAACGCCAGCGTGGTGTATTCATGGACGTGCCGCCTGGGGTTCGCCAGGTCAACCCGGCTCTGCACGATGAGCGGTTCCCGCTTGCCAAACCGCAGGGACCGCACCGAGCCCTCCCGGTAGACGAACATCTTATTGTACAGGGAGTTCTGCGTGTGGATTATCCGGCCCAGCGACCCGGTGCCGGAGGCCAGCACCACGAACATCAGCGCCATCAGCGCCCCGACGGCCGCCAGGCCCGGTATGACGGTCAGCTTGAATCGTTTCACGGTTAATGCTCCTCGGTCGGTGTCGTCCTATCGTTTTCCGCTTCCGTGGGAGGTGCCACCGCCCGGCGCCCGATCACCGTGCCATGCAGCAGGATGACGGCGCCCAGAAGGACGAGCATGCCCCCGGATACCCAGAGCGTCTTGTTGAGAGACAGAAGCACCAGATAGAACGCCGTGGCAATGCAGCCGCCGAAACTGGCGACCGTTGACAGCGCGAAAACCAGTCCCGCGTTGAAACCGGAGTCCGAGGCATCCGTGGTCAGCCACCGCACCACGGTGGGCGACACGGTGCCCAGGAGCACCGTGGGCACGGCGAACAGGACGAACGAAGCCGCCAGCGAGCCAAGCCGGACGTCCGGTGTCAGGCCGAATATGGCCTCGGAGACCGGGTCCACCAGCAGCGGCAGCGCGGCCACCCAGAGCCCGGCCACCAGTATGCTGAGCCCCAGGGCCTGCTTGCTGCGGGGGTGCTTCGAGAGCCAGCCCCCCAGCATGTAGCCGACCGAAAGGCTGAGCAAAAAGACGCCGATCACGCTGCCCATCACCACGTACACGGCGCTTCCGAAGTTGGGCGCCAGCATCCGGCCGCCCAGAATCTCCATCTCCATGATGAACCAGCCGCAGATGGCGGCGATAGACAGGATTGCCACCGTGCGCAGCCACGCGGGGTGCGTCGGAGCGGGATCGGGGGGCGTCTGGTCGTCAGGTTGCAATGCAGCACCTCGGCACCTGGGTATCGGGTGATTGTAGAGAAGTACTCTACCCGTGCCGGCCGCGCGGCGCAAGCGTGTACGGCTGGTTGGGTGCGTTGAATGTGGGCTTCCCGCTTTCGGGCGAAACGGCGAGGTCGCCGCACCCGGGAACGGTAACACCCGTCATTGCGAGCGCCGCCCTGCGGGGCGAAGCAATCTCGCCGTTTTTGTGCGTGCGGCCGGCTTTCGGAGGTAACGACAAGATTGCCGCGTCGCTTCGCTCCTCGCAATGACGGTGAGAGGGACCGTGCGCGAGGTCGGCTTTCGGAGGTAACGACAAGGTTGCCGCGTCGCTTCGCTCCTCGCAATGACGATGGGGGGCGGACGGCGCGGGCTCGCAATGACGGAGGGCTGGGGCGAACGGCGCGGGCTGACAATGCCGGCCGTGCGTGCCGGCTGCGCGGCGCAAGCGCGTACCGTTCCTCCGAGGCCCGCTGAGCTTGAGCTTGGGTCACCTATAAGGTACCATGGCACCTTGGGCATTTCGCATTTCAGCCACTCTCAAAGGGCGTTTCGGCCGCCATGGCTTCCGAAGACTCAGTGGGCATTGTGGAGACCGAGCACTGGCGCTTTGCCCGGCCGCCGGAGGAGCTGGAACTGCGCAGCGGCGCCCGTCTGGGGCCTATAGACGTGGCCTACGAGACCTACGGGGATCTGAGCCCCGAGCGCGACAACGCGGTGCTGGTCTGCCATGCCCTGAGCGGGGATGCACACGTGGCCGGCCGGAATTCGCCCGACGACCGCAAGCCCGGCTGGTGGGACGTGATGGTGGGACCGGGCAAAGGCATTGATACGGACGAGTATTTCGTGATCTGCAGCAACTGCATCGGCGGGTGCAAAGGCAGCACCGGGCCGGCTTCCACCAACCCCGATACCGGGCAGCCCTATGGGCTGGATTTCCCGATGGTCACCATCCAGGACATGGTGAAGGTGCAGCACGCGCTGGTGACCGAGCACCTGGGGCTGGACCGGTTGCTGACCGTGACGGGCGGCTCGATGGGCGGCATGCAGGTCCTGCAGTGGGCGATTGACTACCCGGAGATGGTGGCTTCCGCCATACCCATCGCTACGAGCTGCCGGCTGAGCACCCAGGGAATCGCCTTCGACGAGGTGGGCCGACAGGCCATCTACAGCGACCCCAACTGGAACGACGGCGATTACTACGGAGGCGACCCGCCGGAGCGCGGCCTGGCAGTGGCCCGGATGCTGGGACATATCACCTACCTGAGCGACAGCTCGATGCGGGAGAGGTTCGGCCGCAACCTGCAGGACAGGGACGAAGTGGGTTACGACTTCGGGCCGCCGGACTTCCAGGTGGAGAGTTACCTGCGCTACAAGGGGGGGAGTTTCGTGCAGCGGTTCGACGCGAACTCCTACCTCTACATCACGAAGGCGATGGACTATTTCGACCTGGCGGCGGACTACGGTTCGCTGATAGAGGCCTTCGCCCATGTGGAGAGCCGCTTTCTGGTCATCAGCTACAGCGGCGACTGGCTGTTCCCGACCTACCAGTCCAAGGAGATGGTCCGGGCCCTGCAGGCCAACGGAGTAGTGACGACTTTCTGCGAGTTGGGTTCGGAATACGGACACGATGCCTTTCTGCTTGAGGACCCCCAGTTGAGCGAGGCCATAATGGGGTTCCTGCGCAACGCGCAACAGGCGCTGCGGCAGGGAAGGCTCGGCTGACCGATAGCCCGACCGCGCGACGGGGAAAGAGGCCAATGCCCATCCGCCTTGACTATCAGATGATCGAAGAATACGTGGAGCCCGGCTCCAGGGTGCTGGACCTGGGTTGCGGGGAAGGTGCGCTCCTGAAACAGCTCATCCGGGAGAAGGGCTGCAGCGGGATAGGGGTGGATCACGATCTGGAGCAGGTTCACGGCTGCATCGCCCGCGGCGTGCCGGTCTATCACGGCGAAATGCTGGAAGCCATGGAGATGTTCGACGACGACCGTTTTGACTGCGTCGTGCTCAGCCAGACACTCCAGCAGACGTCGCGGCCGGACCGGGTGGTGCAGGAGATGATGCGCGTGGGGCGCCGGGCGATCATCAGTTTCCCGAACTTCGCCCACTGGGCGGTCCGTCTGGCGCTGCTGGTGCGGGGCCACATGCCGGCCACCCGCGTGCTGCCGTATTCCTGGTACGAGACGCCCAACATCCACCTTCTGACCGTCAGGGACTTCTACACTTTTTGCCGGGAGCAGGGCGTCTGGGTCACGGACAGCATATTCTTGAACTCCAGCTTTCACAGGGTGCCCGGATTCCTGGCCAATCTGCTGGCCAGTTTGGCCATATTCGTCGTGGAACGGGAAACATGAGGGGGGCAACGGGGCAGATGGAACCGGACGAGAAGGCCTTAGATATCCTGGACAGGCTGGAAGAGGCCCACCCGGACGCGCGCATCTACCTGGACTACGAGAGGCCGCTCGAACTGCTGGTGGCCACCATCCTGGCCGCCCAGTGCACCGACGAGCGGGTCAACAAGGTGACGCCCGGGCTGTTCGAGCGGTGGCCCGACGCGGAGGCGCTGGCGGACGCTGACCGCGAAGAGCTGGAGGAGGAAGTGCGCTCCACCGGGTTCTACCACCGGAAGGCGGAGAGCGTGCAGAAGTGCTGCCGGGCCATCGTGGAGGAGCACGACGGCGAGGTACCGCAGGACCTGGATGCGCTGACGGACATTCCCGGCGTCGGTCGCAAGACCGCCAACGTGGTGCTCTCCAACGCGTTCGGTCGGCAGGCGATAGCGGTGGACACCCACGTCAAGCGGGTCTCCACGCGTCTGGGACTGGCCGAGGGCAAGACGACCGACAAGATCGAGAAAGAACTGTGTGAGGTCATTCCGGAGGAGCGCTGGACGCGGGCCACGCTCCTGATGGGCACCCACGGGCGCCGCATCTGCACCGCCAAGAGTCCCGACTGCGAAAACTGCCCCGTGAACGACCTGTGCGACTACTACGCGGAAAATGTGGCAGGAGACTGAGGCGATCCGATGGGCGGGCATCAGACCACCGGCACGGCGCTGAAGCGCTACCGCCTGACCGCGTTCGGTCGGGTGCAGGGCGTCGGGTTCCGTCCCACGCTCTACCGGGCTCTCACTGCGCGGGGCTGCACGGGCTGCGTGCGCAATACGCCCCGCGGCGTCGTCGTGGAGGTCGAGGGACCGGAGGAGACCCTGGGGTCGGTCGTCAGCGAGTTCCGGGACCTCATTCCCGAACGGGCGCGCGTGGACGAGTTGGAGGTCGAGGAGGTCGAGCCGCAGGGGGACGAGGAGTTCCGCATCATCCGCAGCCGCGCGGAGGGCAAGAGCCTGCTGCCCATCCCGCCCGACCTGGCCACCTGCGACCGGTGCCGTGAGGAGCTTCGCGACCCGGACGATCGCCGGCACGGCTACCCGTTCAATACCTGCACCGCCTGCGGGCCCCGCTTCACCATCGCGCGCGAGGTGCCGTTCGACCGCGAAACGAACTCGATGGACGATTTCCCGCCGTGCCCCGAGTGCGCGCGTGAATACTCCGATCCGGCGGACCGCCGGCTGCACGCACAGACGCTCTCCTGCCCGGAGTGCGGGCCGGAGCTGTCATTTCTGACGCCCGACGGAGAGCGGCTCGACCGGCCGCTGGAGCGCACGCAGGAGATGCTGCGGGATGGGGCGATACTGGCCATCAAGGGCGTCGGCGGCTTCCACCTGGCCTGCGACGCGACCCGGCCGGAGGTGGTCGAAGAGCTGAGAAACCGCAAGAAGCGTCCGGCCAAGCCGTTCGCGGTCATGGTCAAAGACCTGTCCGCGTGCGAGCGCATCTGCCACGTCTCGGAGGCCGAGAGTGACCTTCTCCGGTCCGACCGGGCGCCGATAGTCCTGCTGAAGAAACGCCCCGGGTCACCGGTCGCGGAAGCCGTGGCGCCGGGGCTGGCCGACCTGGGTGTGATGTTGCCCTACACGCCGCTGCACATGATGCTGTTCGACGAAGACCCCGACGAGATGCCGGCGGCGCTGGTGATGACGAGCTGCAACCGGTCGGACGAGCCGATCGCCATTGACGATGCGAGGGTTCTCGGGAACCTGGACGACATTGTGGACGGCGTGCTGACGCACAACCGCACCATCGTCAACCGTTGCGACGATTCGGTAGTCGCCGTGGCGGATGGGCGCACCATGCTGCTGCGCCGCTCGCGGGGCTACGTGCCGGAACCCGTGGTGCTGGACATCGAGGGGCCGCCGCTGCTGGCGACCGGGGCGATGCTGAAGAACACCTTTGCGCTGACCAGCGGCCGGCGCGTCTTCCTGTCCCAGCACATCGGGGATGTGTCGGATGCGGACAACGCGGCGCACTTCGCGCAGAGCTTCCGGGATTTCTCGCGTCTGCTGCGGCTGGAGCCGGAGGCGGTTGTCTGCGACCTGCACCCCGACTATCCCACGACCGAGTTCGCCCGCGATCTGAGCCGGGAGCGCGATCTGCCCCTCCTCCAGGTGCAGCAGCACCACGCCCATCTGGTCTCGTGCATGGCCGAGAACGGGCACGAGGGGCCTGCGATAGGCGTGAGCTGGGACGGCACCGGCTACGGGCCGGACGGGGCCATCTGGGGCGGGGAGTTCATGGTTGCCGACCGGCGGGATTACGAGCGGCGCTACCACCTGGAATACGTGCCGATGCCCGGCGGTGAGCAGGCCGTGTGGGAGCCGCTGCGTATGACGCTGGCGCACCTGATGGGGGCCCTGGGGGCTGAGGAAGCCGTGGGCGCCATGGAGGACAGATGCGGCCCCGGGAACT
>CAYVBE010000094.1:5340-7770 GCA_964448935.1 uncultured candidatus Brocadiaceae bacterium | reverse complement strand
TCAGGTGGCGGGCAAGCGGCGTTTCTCGCCCGTGACCTCCAGCGCCGGACGCCTGTTCGACGCCGTGTCGGCGCTTCTGGGCGTCTGCCGGGAGGCAACTTACGAGGGGCAGCCCGCCTGCGAGCTGGAAGCCGCCGCGGGAGCGGGCGTCGAGGGCGGCTACGAATTCGACTACGACGGCCGGAGCGTATTGTTGCGGGGCCTGTGGCGCGGTATCTTGGAAGATACAGCCTGCGGCGAATCGGTCGGAATCGTTGCCGGCAGGTTTCACCGGACGATGGAACGGATGATCGTGGAGACCTGCCGAAGGCTGAGAGACGAGACGGACTTGAACACGGTAGCCCTGTCCGGCGGGGTGCTGCAGAACCGCACGCTGGTCTCCGCCGTGGCCCGCGCGTTGCGGCGGGAGGGGTTCACCGTGCTGCTGCAGACGGTCGTGCCGCCCAACGACGGCGGCATCTGCCTGGGGCAGGCGGCGTGCGGACTGGCGCGTTTGAACAACGGAGGATGATAACGATATGTGCTGGGCTATCCCGGCCAGGATCATAGAGATAGACGGCGAGGTGGGCAGGGTGGAGCTTTCCGGGACCATTCGGGAGGTCGGCCTGCAGCTCCTGCCCGAGGCTTCCGTGGGCGACTACGTGCTCGTGCATGCGGGATTCGCCATTCAGAAGGTGGACGAGGAGGAGGCGCAGGAGACTCTGCGGCTCTTTGCCGAGGTCGAGGCTCAACTGGGTGGAGCGGATGAAACTGATTGACGAATTCCGGGACCCGGATGCGGTGCGCATGCTGGGCGCGCAGATTCGCAGCGCGGCCGAGGGCACCGGCAGGCTCTGCTTCATGGAGGTCTGCGGCGGCCACACCATGGCCATCCACCGGTTCGGGCTGCCCGACCTCCTGCCCGAGAACATCGAACTGCGGAGCGGCCCCGGCTGTCCCGTCTGCGTGACGCCCTCCACCTACGTGGACCGGGCCATCGAGATCGGGCGGGAGCCGGGGACGGTGCTCTGCACCTTCGGGGACCTCTACCGGGTGCCCGGCGAGAGCGCTTCTCTGGAGGACGCGGCGGCGGAGGGCGTGGACGTGCGGATCGTCTATTCGCCCCGTGATGCGCTCAAGGTCGCCAGGAATACGCCGGACAGCGAGGTCGTCTTCCTGGCCGTGGGCTTCGAGACGACCGCGCCCACCGTTGCGGCCACCGTTCTGGAGGCCGCGGCCGACGAGGTGGGCAACTTCCGAGTTCTGTCGGGCCACAAGACCATGCCGCGTGCATTGCGCGCCCTGATGGAGGCGCCCGACGTGCGGCTGGACGGCTTTCTGCTGCCCGGGCACGTGGCCGCCATCGCGGGCCCGGACGACTACCGGTTCCTGCCCGAGGAGTTCGACGTGGCGTGCTCCGTCACCGGTTTCGAGCCCATGGACATCCTGCTGGGCGTGCTGAGCCTGGTGCGCCAGGCGGCCGAGGAAAAACCGGGCGTGGACAATCAGTATAAGCGCGCGGTTGCCGATGACGGCAACCCCGTGGCTCGCGACGTGGTGTATCGGGTGTTCGAGGCGGTGGACAGCCAGTGGCGCGGTCTCGGCCTCATACCGGAGAGCGGGCTCGATGTGCGTGAGGAATGGGATACTTTCTCGCGGCAGGGGCCGGATCCGGCTGTGCCTTCCTCGGAGAACGAGGCGTGCCGCTGCACTGAGGTGCTGCGCGGGCAGGTTTTGCCGGTGGAGTGCCCACTGTTCGGGAAAGCATGCGTGCCCGACGCGCCCGTGGGGCCGTGCATGGTGTCCAGCGAGGGCGCCTGCGCCGCCTTCTTCCGCTACGGAGGGGCCGATGTCTGAGGAACGCATCAAGCTGGGGCACGGCAGCGGCGGGGTGCTGACCCGCCGGCTGATCCAGGATACGCTGCTGCAGTTTTTTGACTCGCCCCGGCTGGCGGAACTGCCGGACAGCGCCACGGTGCAGATCGCGGACCGGCGCGTTGCCTTCACCACGGATAGCTACGTGGTGGATCCCATCTTCTTCCCCGGCGGCGACATCGGGGAGCTGGCCGTCTTCGGCACGGTGAACGACCTGGCCGTCGTGGGCGCCGTGCCACGTTTCATCTCCTGCGCCCTCATCCTGGAGGAGGGGCTGCCGACGGGCGATCTGGAGCGGGTGCTCCGGTCCATGCGGGAGGCGGCTGCTGCGGTCGGTGTGGAGATCGTGACGGGCGATACAAAAGTGCTGCCGCGGGGCAAGGCGGACCGTATCTTCATCAACACCGCCGGGTTGGGGCTGGTGCCCGAGGGCCTGCAGCCACCCGGCGGCGAGGCGCGGCCCGGCGACGCGATCGTCGTCTCCGGACCTGTGGGCGACCACGGCGGGGCGGTGCTGGCCGAGCGCGAGGGCCTGGCCCTTGAGGCCAGCGTGGAGAGCGACTGCGCGCCGCTGAC
>CAYVBE010000094.1:0-5240 GCA_964448935.1 uncultured candidatus Brocadiaceae bacterium | reverse complement strand
ACTGCCGGGTGGTGAGGAGAGCCGCGGGATCGGGCGTATCTCCGAGGAGTATGCCGGCAAGGTGGCGCTGCAGACACGGCTCGGCACCCACCGCCTGCTGCAAATGCTCAGCGGCGAGCAGTTACCCAGAATCTGCTGACGGGAGATACCATTTTGACTGCACAAGAATCCGAAACCCGACTGCGGGTGAAGCTGAAAGAACACGGACAGGAGCACGTCCTGGAATGGCTGGAGGAGCTTGAGGACCCGGAGCGGGAGCGGCTCCTGGAGCAGCTCCGAGGGCTGGACTTTGACCGGCTGGCAGACTTCCGGGAGCTTCTCGAATCGCCGCCGGAAGAGGTATCGTTCGACGACGTCGGGCCCGCGCCTGTGGAGCGCTTGCCCCGCAATGAGAAGGAACGCGAGGCGGAGAAAAGCGTCCGCCGCATGGGCCGACGCGCGTTTGAGCAGGACCGCGTGGCGGCCATGACGGTGGCCGGGGGACAGGGCACCCGGCTGGGCTACGACCATCCGAAAGGCATGTACCCCATCAGTCCCATCCGGAAGAAGAGCCTCTTCCGGCTGTTCGCGGAGCAGATTATGGCGGCAAGGCGCCGCTACGGCTGCTCGATGCCCTGGCTGATTATGACCGGACACACGAACGACGAGGATACGCGCGAGTTCTTCGAGGAGAAGGATTACTTCGGCCTCGGGGAGGATTCGGTTCACTTCTTCGTGCAGCACACCAATCCGATACTCAGCGCCGAGGGCCGGCTGCTGCGGGCCGAGCGGGACGAGCTGCTGATCGGCCCGGACGGCCACGGCGGGGTGTTCAAGGCCCTGGCCGACGGCGGCATGCTGGACCTGCTCCGCGAGGGTGGATACCAGTTCCTCAGTCACTTCCAGGTGGACAACCCGCTGGTCACGGTGGCCGATGAGCGCTACCTGGGCTACCACATCGCGCACGAGGCCGATTTCTCCTGCAAGGTGGTGGCCAAGCGCGGCCCGGGCGAGGGTCTGGGCATTGCCGTGCTCCGGGACGGCAGCCCCGAGGTGGTCGAGTACATTGACGTGCCGGATGAGATCGCCGCCGAGAAGACCGAGTCCGGCGAGCTCCGCTACCTGTTCGGCAGCATCGCCATCCACATCATTGACGTTGCCTTCGTGGACCGGATGATCGAACGCGGCAACAAGCTGCCCTGGCACGTGGCGGAGAAGACCTACGACGTCTACGAGGGCGGGGGCAAGGTCAGCTCGCCCGAGAAAGGCTGCCGCAAGTTCGAGCGGTTCGTCTTCGATTCGCTGCGGTTTGCGGACGAGTGCGCCTTCGTCGAGGTGGACCGGGAGGACGAGTTCGGCCCCGTGAAGAACGCGGAGGGAGAGGACAGCCCCGCCACCGCGCGCCGTCTGCTGCAGCAGCAGTGGCTCAACTGGCTGGAGGAGGCCGGCTTTGAGTTCGATCGCCCTCGGGATCTCTCCGAAGGCATCATCGAGATCAGCCCGCTCTACGCCACCGGACCCGAGGACCTGAGGGAGCGGCTGGAACCGGCGTGGACGCCCTCCTTCCCGCTCGTGCTGGAGCTGTGAGCGTGACTGAAAACCCCGCCCGGCCGCGCTACGTCTACTCCGATGATTACTACTGCGACATCGGGGAGCACGTGTTCCGCACCGAGAAGTACGGCCTTCTCCACGCGAAGCTTATCAAGGAAGGCATCGTCGAGCCGGACGAATTCCTGGAGCCGGAGCCGGCCTCCCGGCGCGATCTGGAACTGGTCCACACCACGGAGTACCTCAACGACCTGCTGGCCTTCCGCCATACCCCGCGCACGCTTCGCAGCGAGATGCCTATCTCACGGGGGATCGTGCAAGCGTTCATCCTGGGCGCCGGCGGAACCATGCTCGCCTGCCGGACTGCCCTGCAGGAACGGTGTTTCGCCATGAACCTCGCCGGCGGGTTCCACCACGCGTTTCCCGACTGGGCGGAGGGCTTCTGCTACATCAACGACGTCGCCGTCGGCGTGGCGCGCGTGCGCTCGGACGGGCTGGCGCAAAAAGTGGCGGTTGTGGACTGCGACCTGCACCAGGGCAATGGCACGGCCTACTTCTTCCGGAACGAGCCGGACGTCTTCACCTTCAGCATCCACCAGGAGAATAACTACCCGCTGAAGCGGCAGAGCGACCTGGACATCGGCCTGCCGGACCTCTGCGACGCCGACGCTTACCTCCGGGAGCTGGAAGAGAACCTGGAGCGGATGCTCGATGATTTTCAGCCGGAGTTCGTGCTCTACGTGGCCGGCGCCGACCCGTACCGCCACGACGTGCTGGGCGGCCTGTTGCTGGAGATCGAAGACTTGAAGCGGCGCGACGAGATCGTGCTGGGCGCGTGCTCCGAGCGGGGAATCCCGGCCGCGGCAACACTGGCCGGCGGCTACGCGCCCGACGTCAGCGAGACGGTGAGCATCCACTGCGGGACCGCCCGGACCATGGAGGAGCTTTCCCGCGACGGGGGAGGGGATGATGGCTGAGGGCGGGGTGTCGGCACGCGTGGGCCGGCTGGTCGGTCGTGCGGCCGGCGCGCTGCTGGACTGGGTGTATCCCCGCCATTGCTATCACTGCGGCGTGCCGCTCGATGCTCCCGGCAGGCTGGTTCTGTGTGGAGACTGCTTCCGCGCGATGGTGGAGGACAGACTGGACGGCAGCGTGTGCGGGCGCTGCGGTCTGCCGCTGTCCGGTCCCGAGGACGACGGGGCGTTGTGCATCGGTTGCCTGGCACAGGAGCGCTACTTCGACCTCGCCCGCGCGTTTTTCGCCTACGCCGGGCCGGTGACTTCGGTGATCAAGAGTTTCAAGTTCGAGGGCAATTACTTTCTGGGGCCGCGGCTGCTGAGGGTGTCCCTGGCCCGGAAGTGGCTGCCGGAAGAGATTATCGCTCCGGAGGGCGTGGTGCCGCTACCCCTGCACCCGAGGCGAAGGCGCGAGCGGGGCTACGATCAGGCGCTTCTGCTGGCTGAGGTCCTGGCCGGGCACTTTGACTGCAACCTGGTGAAGGGTGCGCTGGTTCGCACGCGCTACACCCGGCAGCAGACCCGACTGACGCCGACCGGCCGGCGCGACAACGTGCGGGGTGCCTTTGCGGTGACCGACGAGGAGGCGGTGGAAGGACGGTCGCTCCTGCTGGTGGACGACGTGGCGACGACGGGCGCCACCGCCGAAGAGTGCAGCAAGGCATTGAAGAAGGCCGGCTGCGCTCGGCTCCAGGTCCTCACGCTCGCCCGCACGGCCCCCTGAGCGGGAGTCAGTCCCGCAGGAACCACTTGATTGCCTCTTCTACCTCTTCCAGGTCCACGTCCGTGTCCGTGCATGGGCCGTGGGGGCGGATGTTGATGATGCCGAGGCCGGGCTTGGGGAAGACGCCGCCCATGCCCTCCTGCAGCTCCTTTTCGCAGGCGATGGCTACCACCGCGTGTACGTCGTCGCTGAGGGCCATCTCGAGGGCCAGCCGGCCCCCCGTGGCCACGGCGCACCGGGTGCCGTACTTCTCGGTCAGCTCGATGACGTCCTTGATCTTGCAGCGGCCGCAGCGGCGGCAGTCTTTGATGTCATTGGTGATGCGCTGGGGGCAGTCGCTCCGCTGCAGGCAGGAGGGCACGAGCACGAGCAAGTTCTCCGGCTTGCAGCGCGAACGGCGCACGCGGGTGAGCAAGTTATAGAGTTTGACCATCCGCCGACCCATTTTCTCGGCCTCATATTCCGTCAGGGATTCGTTTCCGGACGGAACCTGTCGCCCGGTTCTATGTCATGCCCATGCAGGAAGTCGGCCGCACTCATGGCCCGGCTCCCGGCCGGCTTCAACTTCAGGATGCGCACGGCGCCGGCGCCGGCCCGCACGACTATGCCCTCTTCCTCGTCCGCCCGCAAAACCCTCCCCGGCGGCCCGGCGGCGGGTTCCGTCTCATCGGCCTTTACGCGCAGGAGGGTGACCCGGATGGAGCCGTCCTTGCATTCCAGGGTGCCGTACGCCCCCGGCCAGGGGGTCAGCCCACGCACCCGATTGGTGATGTCGGCGGGGGCGTGGGTCCAGTCCATCCGACCGTCCTCTTTGGTGAGCTTCCGTGCGAAGAAGCCCGCTTCCGCTGGCTGTTCCCGCTCCTCGATCGGCTCTCCGGCGTCCATCCGGTTCACCACGTCGCACAGCAGGTCGGCCGCGACCTCCGCCAGCCGGTCGTGCATCTCTCCCGCCGTTTCTTCATCGCCGATCGGCACTTCCCGTTGCGCCAGGATCGGTCCTGCATCCAGTTCCGGCTCCATGCGGATGATCGTTACGCCGGTCACATCATCGCCACGCATCACGGCCCAGTTGATGGGCGCTGCCCCGCGATAGTCGGGCAGCAGGGAGGCATGCGCATTGACGAAACCGCGGTCTGTCGCATCCAGCAGGCGCGGCTTAAGCACCTCGCCGTACGCCACAACCACGCCCAGGTCCGCCTCCAGCGCCGCGAGCATTTCCACGGTGTCGGGACTGCCGGCCCGATTCGGCTGCAGCGTCTCCAGGCCCAGGTCCAGCGCTGCCTTCTTCACCGCCGGCGGGGCGGGCTGCCGACCGCGTCCACGGGGGCGGTCCGGCCGGGTCACCACGCGCAGGATGCGGTGCCCGGCCCCATGAAGCGCGCGCAGTGACGGCACGGCGAAGGAAGGCGTGCCGAAGAAAATCAGGTCCATGTCGTTCCCCTTGAACTCAATTCCTGGCCGTCGCCCCTACTTCGCCTCTTGCTCCTGCTCGAGACGCTTCAACTGCCGGCGCACACCGGTGATGGCGGTGGGAGAAAGCCTGTCAACGATGAGGATGCCGTTCAGGTGGTCCACCTCGTGTTGCCAGGCGCAGGCGGCCAGTCCTTCAGCTTCAATCTCCAGTCGCTCTCCTTCCAGTGTGTAAGCGACCACGACCACCCGCTCGGAGCGGGGCACGTTCACCTGCAGCCCCGGCAAGCTCAGGCACCCCTCGTCGTGCTCCATGTCCCCCTCACGCTCTGCGATCCGGGGGTTGATGAAGATGCGCTCCCCCTCGTGCTGCTGCTCCACGTCGAGGGTGACGATCTGGTCCGTCCGCCCCACCTGGGGCGCGGCCAGGCCCAGGCCGTCCGCCTGGTACATGAAGTCCAGCATCTCGTGGGCGCGCCGCACAAATTCGTCGTCAATGCGCTCGATTGGGCGGCATTTTCTGCGCAGCACGCGGTCAGGGTAGATTTTGAGTTCCATGGCAG
>CAYVBE010000093.1:0-14836 GCA_964448935.1 uncultured candidatus Brocadiaceae bacterium | reverse complement strand
TCAACCAAAAAAAGCCGAAGACCGGGGCGGCCGGGCGCTCCGCCGGGCTGGGTATTGGCTTGACTGGGGCGGGCTTCCGGTTAAAATGCCGCCGGGATAGATCGGGAATTGATCGAGCGAAGGGCGAGATAATGGCTGAGAACGCGCTGTTCGGTGTGATCGGAGGCAGTGGCCTGTATTCCATGCCCGACCTGGAGGTGGTGGACGAGTTGGAGGTCTCCACTCCCTTCGGCTCCCCCTCGGACGCTTACGTGATCGGTGAGCTGAGGGGGGAGCGCGTGGTTTTTCTGCCCCGGCACGGACGGGGGCATACGCTGCTGCCCTCGGAGCTGAACTTCCGCGCGAACATCTACGGTTTCAAAAAGCTGGGAGTCAACCGCATCGTCTCCGTCTCGGCAGTGGGCAGCATGAAGGAGCAGATAGCCCCGCTGCACATCGTGGCACCGGACCAGTTCATTGACCGCACCCGGCAGCGTGCGGAGACTTTCTTCGGCGACGGGGTGGTGGCGCACGTGTCGCTGGCCGATCCGGTGTGCCCCCAGCTTCACGACGTGGTGGCGGACGCGGCGGAGTCCTGCGGGGCGACGGTCTGGCGGGAGGGCACCTACCTGTGCATGGAAGGGCCGGCCTTCAGCACCCGCGCGGAATCCGAGCTCTACCGATCCTGGGGTGTGAGCGTTATCGGAATGACCAACTTGCCGGAAGCTAAACTTGCCAGAGAGGCGCAGATGTGCTACGCTACCTGCGCTCTGGTGACGGACTACGATTGCTGGCACGAGACCGAAGAGGCGGTCTCGGGCGATATGATATTGGAGAATCTGCTCAAGAACGTGCAGACGGCGCAGAGCATCCTGGCGGCTGTGGTCGAGATGTTGCCGAAGGAGCAGACCTGCGGCTGCGGGCAGGCGCTGGAGAATGCCCTGGTGACGGATCCGTCGGACATGCCGCCCGAGACGCGGCGGAAGCTGGACATCATACTCGGTGAGCGAGTAGAATAAACTTGGGACCGGGCCCACAAGTTCTGCGGGAGACACAGGCCGATGGCAGATGAGATTGTCATTAAATGTCAGAATTGCGGGAAGAAACTGGTGACCGAGAGCCAGTATGTGGGTCGCAAAGGACGCTGCCCCAGTTGTGGCGCGGTGATTCGCCTGGAGCGCAGCGGAGAGAGCGCATCGGGCGGCGGCCAGCAGGTGGTCGCCGTGGACGAAATCCAGACGGACGAGGACGCCCTGCTGCGCATCACCAAGCAGAACGACGTGGCCGTCGTCCGCTTCGCTACCTCCCGCATCCTGGACCAGTCCAACGTCCAGCAGCTCGGCGATGAGCTGGAATCGCTGGTCGAGGATTACGGCCTCGAGAAAATAGTGCTGAACTTCGAGAACGTCAGCTACATGAGCAGCGCCGTCATGGGTAAGCTGGTCAGCCTGCTCAAACGCGTCGAGAGTGCCGGCGGCGAGCTGACGCTCTGCAACATCGAGGAAAGCATCTACGAGATATTCGAGATCATGCGGTTCGACCGCATGTTCGATATCTACGACACCGAGGACGAAGCGGTAATTGCGCTGATGGGCTGACCGCATGCCCTCCGATGACACCTCCCGTGATGCGCGAACCTACGACAGCTTCGGCTGGCATGGCATCACGCTGACCGTCCCCGCCGATTGGGAGATGGTCTACACCGAGGGCAACCACAAAGACGGCTACGTTCGGCTGGCCGACCAGGAGCGCGCCCGGCTGGAGCTGCGCTGGGAGCGGCTGAAAGAGCCGCTGCCTCCCGCCGGCGCCGTGGACGCCTACGTGGCCAAACTGAGAAAAGACGCCCGCAAGGAAGACCGCGAGTTGACGGTGCAGAGGAACCTGGGGCTGGCCTCCCCGCCGGGCAAGCAGGTGGAATGCTACCGCTGGGTGGGCCGGCAGCAGGCCGTGGCGATGCTGAGCCGCTGCCCGGAATGCCGCCGGACGGTGCACGTGCATGTGCTGGGCGGGCCGGAGGAATCCCTGAAGAGCCTGGCCCGGACCGTGTTCGCGTCGCTGCAGGACCATCCCGAGGACGACTACGCGCTGTGGCGTTTCTTCGACGTGGAGTTCCGCGCGCCCGATGGCATGGCCCTGAAACGCCGGAGCCTGAAGGCCGGCTGCGTGCGCATGAAGTTCAAGGGGCTCTCCTGCACGCTGGAGTTCGTGCGGGTGAGTCTGGCGCAGGTTATACTGGCCGAGAAGGAGCTTGAAGAGTGGTTCCGGGATTTCTACTCGGGCTTCTTCAAGTGGCGCACATGCCAGGTGGAGGACGCGGAGCTGAAGGGCCATCGGGGCCTGCGGCTGCGCGGGCGGGCGTGGCTGGCGGTCAACCCGCTGCGGCTGCTCGGCCGGCGCCGGGTGGTGCGGGCCGCCTGCTGGCACTGTGAGGAGACGAACCGCGTGATGATATGCTCCTTCGACGGACTGGAGCAACGTGTGGGTTTCTTCCAGGAGGCTCTGGAGAGCTACCGCTGCTGCGCCAGGGAATGACGGATGGGTCTGTTCCGGCGAAAGAAGGAACCGCTGCCCGAACTGGACCGTGCGGATTCCCTGTCCGCCAACCCGGTGCTGAACAGCCTGGTGAAGGTGGAGCGCGACGGGAAGGACAACATCGTGCTGCAGATACCGCGCCGCGACAGCGCTATGGTGCGGATGGTGTCGAAGGTGTTCAAAATGCGCCCTTACCGGCGCATTACACTCGATGAACTGGGCACATTCGTGGTAGAGTTATGCGACGGTGAGCACACGGTGCGGGAGATAGTTGATAAACTGGCCGAAGAGTATAAACTGAATCAGAGAGAAGCCGAGCTGTCAACGGCGGAGTTTCTGAAAGACCTCGGCGGCCGGTCCATCATCGGGCTGGTGATCGAAGATGATGAGTGAGCCGGGCAACGGGTTGCTGATGATTGGAGGGTTTCGTGCCAGACGCTGACGCCGGGTATGCGCCATCGCGCAAAAAGATCGGCCGACAGATTGTCCTGCCCTGGAGCAAGGCGCTTGAGATCGCCTGGGAAGGCGTGCGCATCCGCCTGTGGCGCTCCCTGATCACCATGGCGGGCATCGTGCTCGCCATCGCCTTCCTGACCTCCGTCTGGGTCAGCGGCGCCTTCACCGGCGCGTTGCGTAGCGTCCACGCGGGGCACGAGCTCTACCCCATGGTGCAGAGCGTTCTGGAGGCCCGTGCGCTGGCCGGCGGCGGCGTGGCCCTGCAGATTACTATCGTGGAGGGGGAGGTCCGGCCGGTGCAGGGCGCCATCACGGTGGGCGGCAGCATACGGAACTCCCTGGACGGCTTCTCGGGCTTCGGCGCCGAAGTGGTGCCGCTCGATGCGAACGCCATCCTGGATGTTGTGGACGCGGAGGACGGCAGGCAGCCGGACGCGGTGATCACCGTGGGACTGCCCGACACGTTTGCTCAGGAGGGCGTGCCCGAGGCGCTGCGGGAATACGTGAAGAACGGCGGTTTCCTGCTGTTCTACGGCGCGGGCGACGGATCGGTTCCGAAAGAGCTGGACCCCGTGCTGCCGGCCGAACCAGGGACTTCCACCTTCAGCGTCGGGGCGGGTGAGATCGAAGACACCGGAATGCTCTCGGCCGCATGGTTCAACATGCCGCAAACGACCCTGGTGGCCACCACGGGCAAGCCGCGCGCGGAGACCCTGGCGCAGGCCGGCGGCCGCACCGTGGTGTGGGGCATGACCCGGGGCAAGGGGCGCATCGCCTGGTACCCCGTCACATCGGAGTCCATGGCGGACGCGGACCACCTGTCCTGGCTGACCAGGGCGAAGTCCGTGGGCGGGGAGAACCCGGCGGACCAGAGGTCCAGCCTGCTGGTGCGGCTGGTGGCCTACGGTTGCAGGGAGCAGTTGGCCGGCGACGAGGTGGACGTGCGGGGCCTGTGGCTGGTGGGCCTCAGCCTGATGGTCTGCGTGGTGGGCATCACCAACGCCATGCTCATGAGCGTGACGGAGCGGTTCCGCGAGATCGGCACGATGAAGTGCCTGGGCGCTCTGGACAGCTTTATCGTAAAACTGTTTCTGATCGAGTCGCTGATGCAGGGCTTTGCCGGCGCCATCGCGGGCGCGGTGATCGGCTTTGTGCTGGCGTTCATTCGCGCGCTCTTCGCGTTTCACGTGGTGGACCCGGAGACCGGCGAGTCCTTCCTGCTGGCCACCCGGTTCTTCCCGGCCCTGGAGCTTGTGGGTTGGCTGGGCGTGGCGCTTGGCACCGGAGTCGTCCTCACGGTGGTAGCCGCCGTATACCCCGCCATCCGGGCCGCCCGCATGGAGCCCGTGGAAGCCATGCGCAGTGAGGCCTGACAAATAGAGGAGGCAATTCCATTGTCCGACACAGCCACAGAACCGCTTGAGGCCACAGCGGAAGAAGAACAGCCCGTCGTCGTACGGACCAAGAACGTCAAACGCGTCTACAAGATGGGCGATATCCAGGTACACGCCCTCAAGGGCATCACCCTGCAGATCATGACCGGGGAATACATCAGCATCATGGGCCCCAGCGGCAGCGGCAAGACCACGCTGTTCAACATGATCGGCGCCCTGGACAAGCCCACCGAGGGGCAGGTCTACATTGACGAGGTGGACGTGGCGCAGCTCGACGCCTACGAGCTGGCATGGCTGCGCTGCCGCAAGGTGGGCTACATTTTTCAGACGTTCAACCTCATCCCCGTCATGTCCGCGCTGGAGAACGTCACCCTGCCGATGACCTTCGCCGGCCTGACCACCGACGAGGCGCGCGACAAGGGCATGGACCTGCTGGACCAGGTGGGCCTGGCGGAGCGCTACGACCATAAGCCGTTCGAACTCAGCGGCGGCCAGCAGCAGCGTGTGGCCATCGCCCGCGCCATGGCCAACAGCCCCAGCATCATCCTGGCCGACGAGCCCACCGGTAACCTGGACCTGGCGACCGGCAAGGAGATCATCCAGCTCCTCAGCGCGATGAACCAGCAGGAAGGCGTCACCATCATCACGGCCACCCACGACATCAAGATGCTCAGCGCCTCGGACCGCATCGTCTGGATACGGGACGGCGAGCTGGCCAAGATCGAGCGCCGCGAGGACCTGGACATCCAGGTGGGCGCCATCGAGGGCGACGCCGAGGGCGGTGTGGAAGCGTCACTGCGCGGCCGCGCCCCGTCCGTCGAAGAAGAGGAAGAGTAAGGCCCCCTGCGCGTCGTTCACTCGCCGCCGACCCGCTCAATGGCGGCCCCCGGGTAGTAGTGGCGCAGGATCTGCTGCCAGCCATATCCGTCCCTGGCCATCCCCCACGCGCCCCACTGGCACAGCCCCACCCCGTGGCCGTACCCCCGGCCGGAGAAGACGAATTCATCGCCAACCCGCTCCACCCGGAACCACGTGCTCTTCACTTTGCCGCCGCCCAGCGCCAGGCGTAACCGATAGGCGTCCACTTCCACCTGCTGGTTGATGAGGACGCTGTCGGCGTAGTCGTGCGCCTCGGCGCCCACGGCGGCGACTTCGCGGATGCTCTGCGGCCCATCCCCTCCCAGTGCGCGGCGTATCTCCTCCGGCGTAAAGGTGGCCTTCCACTCGTAGGCCGGGCTGGGCTCGCACCAGCCGCACGGCACCCCCCGCAGCGGTGGGATCGGCTCGTAGTCAAACACCCTGTCCACGGAGATCGTGTGCCCGCCGCAGGTGCTGTGAAAATACGCCGAGAACAGGTCGTCCGAGTAGGTCAGCGCCACGTCCTCGGTCAGCTTCACGGCCAGGTCCGTCGCACCCGTCTCCACGGAGCGGCCCCCGTAGGCCATGTCTATGGTCGTCAGGTATCCCTTCTCGCGCAGCACGGTGTAGAGCATGTAGGTGCGCGCGGCCACGGCCTGGGCCATCAGTGCCTCCATGGGCCAGCTCACGTACATCTCGGCGGCCACGACGCTGCGCAGGTAGTCCTCCGGCGGCACTACGTTGACGGCCCTCACGGCGCCGTCGTCGGCGCGCATCAGCAGGCTGCCCCTGTATTCCCGTCCCTCCAGGCGCACGTAGCCGCGGGCCGGCAGCAGCTCGGCGGCGGACACTCCCAGGGGGCGGCCGTCCAGCGTCAGCGATCCGCCCTGCGTCCCCACGGTCCAGGGCCCCCCTCCGGGCGGCGCCGCAAGGGTGGCGCGGCCCTCCGCATCCCGCCAGGTTCCGCTGGTGCTGACCGCGGCGGCGAGGGTGGGCGCGGTTCTCAGCAGCACCCGCACCGTGGCGGGCCCTTCGATGGGGCGTGGCGCCACCGGCAGGTCGGGCACCTCCGGCACGCGCCGCCGGGCGGGACAGCACGAGAGCGCCAGCCCCACCAGCCCGACGGCCAGCACGATGAGGGACAGCGCGATGCACACCTTTTGCCCCAGGGTTCGGCGCACCGGCTCCGGCTCTTCGTCCCAGAGGCGCATTTGGTCCATGACAGTTCAGTCCACCCGGGGGCCGGGGCCGCGGTAGAGATGGCGGGAGGTATCCCGGAACCTCTCGCACTCGCTGAACACGCAGCCGCAGTAGTTCTGGAGATACAGGTTCATCGAACGGGCGCGCTCGTGGCTCTCCTCGGCCAGGGGGCGCCAGTCGCGGTAAAGGAACTCCGTGCCGGCCTCCTGCGCGCATTGCCGCGCCACGCCGGCGATCAGTTCGTGGTCCTGGTGGCCGCTGCCCAGCAGCGTGGTGGAGAAGGCGCCGAAACCCCGGTCCGCCGCCTCCCGCGCGGTGCGCCCCAGCCGCAGGCGGTAACAGCCCGCGCAGCGGGCATCGCCCCGCCAGCCCACGTGCTGCAGGTATTCGCGCAGCCCGTAGTCCTCCTCGTAGATCACGCGGATGGGCAGGCGCTCCTGCAGGACCTTCTGGGCTTTCTTGCGGCGCCGGAACTCGATGAGGGGGTGGATGTTGGGGTTGTAGAAATACCCCGTCACCTCGTGGCCGTCCTCGATCAGCGCCTCGTAGGGGCCGATGGTGCAGGGCGCGCAGCAGACGTGGAGCAATACCTTCATGACAGACCGGTCATCCAGGGTGGCCGGGAAACATGTCAGAACAGGTCGTCGTCGTTCGGCTCTTCATCCGGCAGGGACCGGCCGGCGACCTCCAGGCCCTTCGGGGTGAGCACGCGTCCCCGGGCGGTCCGTTCCAGCAGGCCCTTGCGGATGAGGAACGGCTCGTAAACGTCGCGTATCGTATCCTCCGCCTCGCCCACCACGGCGGATATGGTCTTCAACCCCACGGGCCGGGTGCCGTTCCGGGCCAGGGCCATCACTATCTTGCGGTCCAGCTCGCTGAGGCCCATTTCGTCCACGCCCAGGCGCCGCAGGCCCTCCTCGGCCAGCGCAACGGTAATCACCTCGCTGCCGTTCGACTGGGCGACGTCCCGGATACGGCGCAACATGCGGTTGGCCACGCGGGGGGTTCCGCGGGAGCGGCTGCCGATCAGCTCCGCCGCCTCCTCCTTCACCCCGATCTCCAGGATGCGCGCGCTGTTGCGTACGATCTGCGCCAGTTCCTCAGGCGGGTAGAAGTCCAGCCGCTCCAGTATCTGGAACCGGCTGCGCAGCGGCGCGGCCAGCAGACCCTCCCGGGTGGTGGCGCCGATGAGGGTAAAGGGCTTCAGGTCCACCTTGATGGACCGTCCGTGCGGGCCGGGATCAATGATGATGGAGATGAAGAAATCCTCCATCGCGCTGTAGAGGTATTCCTCGACCCGGACGTCCATCCGGTGGATTTCGTCAATGAACAGGACGTCGCCGTGCTGCAGGTTCGTCAGCAGGCCCACCAGGTCTCGGGGACGGCCCAGGGCGGGCCCGCTGGTGGGTTTCAGGTTGACGTCCAGCTCGTTGGCGATGATGTAGGCCAGGCTGGTTTTGCCCAGGCCGGGTGGGCCGCTGAACAGGATGTGGTCCAGGGCCTCCTTGCGCAGGCGGGCGCCTTCGATCCAGGTTTTCAGGTTGCTGACGGTGTCTTCGCGGCCGATGAATTCCCCGAAGGTGCGCGGCCGCAGGATGGTTTCGAGACGGCGCTCGTCTTCCTGGGGTTGTCCCGAATAGATGGTTCGGTCGTCCATGTCCTCCCGGCCCGTTGGGTTACCGCTGTGCCAGCGCTTCCTGCACGAGCCGCTGCTCGTCCACGTCCTCACCCGTTCTCTCCAGCGCGGCCATCACGGCCTTCTCGGCCGCGGCGCGTGTCTCGCCCAGTTGCACCAGGGCCTGGATGGCGTCGGATGCCGCCCGGCTGCGCACCGTGCGTGCGGCTTCCACGGCCAGCTCCTCGATGGCGCCCTTCAGCTCCACGATCAGCCGCCGCGCCGTTTTCGGGCCGATGCCCTTCACCAGCGTGCGCAGGGACTCCACGTCTTCGTCCAGGATAAAGCGTTTGAACTGAGCCGGGCTGCAACTGCCCAGCGCCCGCAACGCCACGGCAGGCCCCACCTGGCTGACCCCCAGCAACATGCGGAACAACTCCCGCTCCGGCTGCGTGGCGAAGCCGTAGAGCGATATCTCGTCCTCCCTCACGTGCATGTGCGTCAGCACGCGGGCCTTCTTGCCCTCGGCAGGCAGGTCCTCGTAGGTGGAAAGCGGTATGCGCACCAAATAACCCACGCCGCCGACCTCCATCACGGCGGCGTCCGGCTGCTTGCCGACCAGATTGCCCTGCAGGAATTCAATCATCCGGCGTCATTCACTCTTGAGGGAGAGGCCCAGCTCGGCCAGCTTGTCCACGACCTCCTCCAGACTTGTGGACCCGAAGTTCGGGCAGGTGAGCAGCTCTTTTTCCGTGTGGGAGACCAGTTCCCCGACGGTCTTGATCTGCAGCCGCTCCAGGCACTTACGCACACGGGTGGAGAACTCCAGCCCCTCGATGGGGATGTTCAGGTTCTCTTCGATCTCCTCTTCGTCTTCATCCGGCGCGCCCTCGCCCCTCTGCTGGCCGACCTCCAGGTTGTAGCGCGCCAGCAGACCCTGGATCTCCTCCAGGCTCTTGTCGCCGAAGTTCTTCTCGTCCAGCAGGTCGTCTTTGCTCACCTGGGTCAGGCCGCCCAGCGTGTCAATGTCCATGTGGTCCAGCGCGCGCCGGCTGCGGGCGCTCAGCTCGAACTCATCCACGGGCTTGCCGAACACCTTCTCCAACTGCGTTGCGCGCACGGACTTGCCCAGGTCCACGACCATGTTGAGGGAGGACTCGGCGTCTTTCAGGTAAAGCTGCGCCTGCTGGTGGTGGGGGTTGATGGCGAGCACCCGCTGATAGCAGCGGATGGCTTCCTCGTATCGCCCGTGGTCCTCGTAGAGGACGCCCAGGTTCATCAGGGGGCCCACGTAGGTGGGGCGCAGGTCCAGGGCGCGTTCGTAGAGTTCTATGGCCCGTTCATCCTCGCCGTTCAGGTCGCAGTTCAGGGCCAGGCGGAACAGGCTCAGGGCGTGCCCGGGGTTCTTCTCCAGGGCGGCCTCGTAGCATTCCATGGCTTCGCCGTATTCGCCCCGGGCCTCCGCAGCGCGCCCGCGCGCGTAGTCCAGGTCGCCCGTCTCGTCCTCGTAGTCCGCGTAGGGTTCCAGCACTTGCCGGGCTTCCTCTTCCTTCCGGAGTCGGCACAGCGCTTCGACGCGGTAGAGGTCGTTCTCCAGGTCCAGATCGCCTTCTGCGGCTTTCTCAAACTGCTCCAGTGCGTCCTCTTGCCGTCCGAGTTCCATGTAGGCCCGGCCCAGGAAGAACGAGGCGCTCTTGCGGCGGGAGACCTGCTCCAGCCTCTCGGTAGCCTCTTCGTATTCGCCCATGGCGAAGTGGAGTATGCCGAGCTTCTCGGTCAGGTCGCGCTCCTCGTCGTCGGACGCCTCCTCCAGTTTTTCTTCCAGCTGGCGGACGCGATTGTGGGTGAGGTCAACCGTTGCATAGCTGGCGTATATCTCATCCACCAGTTGCTGAAAGTTGTCCCGTCCCACGGAACCCGACAGCAGTTTTTCGAGGTCTGTCTTCGGCGAAGTAGTTGCCATAGCACCTTGCTGTGTAGGGAGTTAGATGGCCACAGAGAACCGGCGGGAATGGGTTGCACAAAGCCCTGCCATGAAGCGTAAACTAACAGAAAGTTTGACCACTGTCAAGCTATTTGGTATGCTGCGCCCGTAGCGGGTCCCTTTTGGGCGGGAGATCTCATATGTCCCCGGTTGCCATAACGGAAGATATCGCCTGCGGAACCGGCCTGCCGCTGTTGATCGTGGCCGGGCCGTGCGTGATCGAAAGCACGGCCCTGTGCATTGACGTGGCGGGGCGATTGAGCGAGGCGTGCGTGGGCCTGGACCTGCCCTTCGTCTTCAAGTCCTCCTTCGACAAGGCCAACCGCACCAGCATCGCGTCCTTCCGGGGACCGGGGCTGGAGGAGGGCCTGGCTACGCTGCAGCGGGTCAAGAAGCAAGTGGGCGTGCCGGTGCTGACGGACGTCCATCTGCCCGAGCAGGCCGAGCCCGTCGCCGAGGTGGCCGACATCCTGCAGATACCCGCCTTCCTGTCCCGCCAGACCGACCTGCTGGTGGCGGCCGCGCGCACCGGGCGGCCCATCAACATCAAAAAGGGCCAGTTCATGGCGCCCGAGGACATGGGCCGCGCGGCCGAGAAGGTCAGCTCCATGGGGAACGACCGCATCATCCTCTGTGAGAGGGGCAGTTGCTTCGGCTATCACGATCTGGTGGTGGACATGCGCAGCATTCCCCGGATGCAGAGCCTGGGCCACCCGGTGCTGTTCGACGCCACCCACGGCGTGCAGCAGCCCTCCGGGTCCGGCGGCACCAGCGGCGGCGACCGCCACCTGGCCCCGGCACTGGCGGCGGGCGCGGTGGCCGTCGGCGCGGACGGCCTGTTCATGGAGACCCACCCCGAGCCCAGGACGGCCCTCTCGGACTCCTCCACTATGATACCGACGGCGCACATGCCCGACCTGCTGGGGCGCCTGAAGGCCATCGCCGCTGCCGCCGGGAGGGAGTGAATGGGCAAGACCGGCATCTTCGGCGGGTCATTCAACCCCATCCACATGGGACATCTCATTCTGGCCGAATGGGTGCGCGTGGAGCGCTCTCTGGATAGAATCCTGTTCGTGCCCGCCGCCAGCCCGCCCCACAAGCCGGACCGCCCGCTGGCCGACCCCGCCCACCGGCTGCGCATGGTCGAGCTGGCCTTGGACGGCCACGATGCCTTCCGCACCGACCCGATTGAGCTGGAGCGGGAGGGGCCGTCCTACACCCTCAAGACCGTTCGCGAGCTGCGGGAGCGGCCGGGGTTAGGGGAGCTTTACCTGATCATGGGCGCCGACAGCCTGCTGGACCTGCCCAACTGGTGGCACGCCGAAGAACTCGCGCGGGAGGTACCGGTCATCGTCTTCAACCGCCCGGGCTGCGAGTTGGAAGCGCGGTGGGCCGAGCTGGCCGAGCCCTTCGGCCAGGAATGGGTGGACAGGACCCGGCAGTTTTGTGTTGAAGCGCCGCTCATCGAGCTATCGGCCACTGTGGTGAGGAAGCGCGTCCGAGGGGGCCTATCCATCCGCTACATGGTTCCCGAGCCGGTGCGGGCCTACATCGCGGAGCACGGGCTGTACGCCGGGTAACGCCTCAGAGGGGTTCGTCCAGGTCTTCCTCGTATTGCCTGCGCAGCCGTTGCTTGCGGGACCGGCGGCTGGGGCGGCGTTTCTTCTTGCTGATCTGGCGGTCGGGCTTCTCCACGTCCGTGTCGCGGGGCACTTCGGGGGTCTCCAGCGATTCCAGTATGCGCAGGTAGCTCTCGTAACGCTGCTCGGGCAGATCGCCTCTTTCCAACGCCTCTTTGACGGCGCACGACGGCTCGTGCGCGTGCGTGCAATCGGGCATCTTGCACTCGTGGGACAGCTCCCATATCCGGGGGAAGAACTGCGCCACCTCCTGCGGCTCGATCTCCCAGACGGTGAACTCCCGGATGCCGGGGGTATCCACCACGTAGCCGCCGAAGTCCAGCTTCAGCAGCGAGACGGTGGTGGTTGTGTGCCGGCCCTTGGTCTGCACGGGTCCGGTGCGCAGTTCCAGCCCCGGCTGCGTGGCGTTGATCAGAGCGCTTTTGCCCACGCCGCTGTGGCCGGCCAGCACCGTGCTGTGGTCCTTCAGCACGTTTTGCAGCCGGTGGAGGCCCCGTCCGGTCTTCGCGCTGGTCAGCAGGACGCAGTAATCCATCCTGCGGTAAATCTCGGCGGCCTCGCGCGCCTCGCTCTCGTCCTCGACCAGGTCCATCTTGTTGATGCAGACGACCGGCTGCAGGCCGCCTGCCTCGCCGGCGATGACGTAGCGGTCAACGATGCGCAGGTTCAGCGGCGGCCGGCACATGGAACTTACGATCAGCAACTGATCCACATTCGCGGCAATAACGTGCTCGATGCGGGGATCGCGTGGGGAGCGCCGGGACAGCTTGGTCTCACGGGGCAGGACCTCCTCGATCACCCCCTCGCCCTCATCGGTGGGGGTGACGATCACCCGGTCGCCGACCGCCAGTGGCTTGGACCGGCCGGTGTCGCTCTCCACCAGGCGGCCGCGGGCCTTGCACTGGTAGGTGCGACCGTCGGCGTCCACCTCGCACAGGACGGAGCGAACGCGCGTTACGGTGCCCTGGAGCGTCACGTTCACCGGTTGCCCCTCCCGCGTCTGGCCAGTTGGGTGAACAGGTGATCGAGCGTCAGCCTGCGGTTGGCGTTGGCGCCCAGCTTCTCGATGCCTTCCAGGACCAGTTCGGCCTGGTCCAGAAAGCGTTCCGCCGACCCTTGCGAGCTGCGCTCGGCAATGCTCTGCCGCCTGCCGCGGTTGAACAGCGCGTCCGCCTCCTGCGGGCAGGCGACCGCCAGAGCGGCGTCCCGGTAGTACAGGGCAGCGCACTCCAGCAGGTCCTGCAGCACGCGCCGCGCGTCCCCGGCCGAATCGGCCACCTCCCGCGCGCGAGTGTCCAGCCACTCGGAAAGCTCGAAGTTGTCCCGCTCGGAGAGCCGCCCGAGCCGCTCGGTCAGCTCGCCGTTGAACCCGTGCAGGTCCCGCTCCGCGAAGTCCTCCGCCGCCCCCGCGCTGCCCCAACTTCGCCGGGCCAGCCACCAGGCATCGTCGGCGTCCATGCCTCCCTCCCGCAGCCTCCGGGCCAGCACATCGGACGGCAGATTGCGGAAGCGCACGATCTGGCACCGGCTGACGATGGTGGGCGGAATGTCGCGCAGTGCGCCCGCCAGCAGGATGAAGTGCGAGGGGCCGGGCGGCTCCTCGAGGGTTTTCAGGAAACAGTTGGCCGCCGGCAGGCTCATGCGCTCAACGTCCCGGATGACGAACACCCGGCCGGCGGAGGTCCGGGGCTTCAGGCCGGCGGTTTCCTGCAGCTCCCGGATGGACTCAATGGGCAGCAACTGCCGGTTTTCGGGAACGCCGACCTCGGCGTAGTCGGGGTGGTTGCCGGAGTCCATGCGGCGGCAGCTCTCACACCGGCCGCAGTAGTCCTCCGGAGGGGCCTCTCGGCAGAGCAGTACCCGGGCCAGCTCCCGGGCCACGGCGCCCCGGCCGGTGCCGGGGGAGCCGACGAAAAGCAGGGCGTGGGGCAGCCTGCCGCTCCGCAAAGCACACTCCAGAAGGCGCGTCGCGGCGGGCTGTTCCGGCGCGTTCTCAAAAGCCATATATCGGCACCTATTCCTCCAGGACGGCCATCACTTCGTCCACCCGGACCTTGTCGCCTTCGTGCGCTTTGATCTCCGCCAGCGTGCCGCCGGCCGGGGCGGGCACCGTGAAGGCGGCCTTGTCGGTCACCATCTCCACCATGTCCTGGCCCTTCTCGATGGTCTCTCCCTCCTCGACGTACCAGAAGGAGACCTCTGCTTCGTCGGGCGCGTCATCTCCCAGTGGGGGCAGTTTCACTTCGTAGGCCATCTGCGTGCTCCTTCCTTGTTCACTCGCTCAGCAGCCGGGCGGTTACGTCGCCGGCGCAGTAGCTGCTGCGCACGAACGGTCCGCTCACGGCCGCCTTGAAACCTATCTCCAGTGCAAGCTCCTCCATATGCCGGAACCTCTCCGGCCGCACGAACTCCACCACCGGGTGGTGTCTTTCCGAAGGGGCCAGATACTGTCCGATGGTGACCACCCGGCAACCGGCCCCGTGCAGGTCGCGCAGCAGGTCTTCCACCTCTTCCTGAGTTTCGCCGAGGCCCACCATCAGGCCACTCTTCACGATCGGTGTTCCGGCATGCCCGGCCGCCCGCTCCAGCACGGCCAGCGAACGCCGGTAGTCGGCCTCCGGTCGCACCTCCGGGTAGAGGCGGGGCACCGTCTCGACATTATGATTGAAGACTTCCGGCTCGGCGTCAAGCACACGGTCAATGTCCGCCGCGCGGCCCTGGAAGTCGGGGGTCAGGACTTCTACCGTGGCCGACGTCCGCTCGTGCAGGGCCCGGATAGTCCGCGCGAACGCCCCGCTGCCGCCGTCCGGCAGGTCGTCCCGGGTCACGCTGGTCACCACCACGTGCCGGAGTTCCAGTTCGGCGGCGGCCTCGGCCACACGCGCCGGCTCGGCCGGGTCTGGCGGGCCTTCCGGCCCGTGCTCCACCGCGCAGAACCGGCAATTCCGCGTGCAGCGGCGTCCCAGAATCATGAACGTCGCCGTGCCGCGCGCGTAGCACTCGCCCCGGTTGGGGCAGTGGGCCTCGCGGCAGACGGTGTTCAGCCCCAGCCCGCACAGCACGTTGCGCACCCGCTCCGTCCGCGCGGGGGCGGGCAACCTCTTCTTCAGCCAGGGCGGGAACCTGCGCGCGGCTTTCATCGGGCGGCCACCTCCGGTGTCGCTGTCTTGACCGCCTC
>CAYVBE010000092.1:0-14845 GCA_964448935.1 uncultured candidatus Brocadiaceae bacterium | reverse complement strand
GGGAGCGCGGCGCCTCGGCAGCGACTGCGGTTCAGTGCGGCGGCGGGGAAGGGGTTCCGCTGGACGGGTAGGGCGGCGGATGGGGAGATAGTGCCGTACGGGCTGGACCGGCTGGGGGCGGCACGGAAGGAGGGGACTCTGATTCTGGTGGAGGGGGAGAGCGACTGCTGGGCGCTCTGGAGCGTGGGCCTGCCGGCACTGGGGGTGCCGGGTGCAACGCTGACGGACACGATCGCAGCGGAGCATGTGGCGGACATCGATGATGTGTATCTTCACCGGGAGCCGGACGAGGCGGGGTACGAGTTTGTGCAACGCGCGGAGGAACGCTTGCGGGAGCTGGGGTTCGAGGGGCGTATCTGGGTCTGGGATTGTGGCGAGGGGACGAAAGACCCTTGCGAGCTGCTGAGCGAGGTGGGGGACTTCGAGCGGGCGGTGCGGGACCGCCTGCAGCGTGCGGAGCCGGCGGACGATTCCCCCGCTGCCCCCTTACCCTTACAACGCCCCGTCGTGGCGGCGGCATTCGCCGAGGACGCGGTGCGCCCGCGGGCTTTTTCCCCCGCTACCCCCTGTTCAGAGGAGCGCGGCTGGGAGCTGCTGTGGCATCGGGGGACGTGGCACGCGTGGAACGGTCGGTGCTATCGGCCGGTGCCGGACGGGGAGTTGGATGCGGCGATAGCGGATTTTGTGGCGGGTCGGAAGTGGCTGGACAAGCGGGGGAACGCGAGGGACGGGGACCCGGGGCGGCGATTCGTAGCGGATGTGCGGCTGTGTCTGTCGAGCGGCCGGACGGTGCCGAGTCGGGTAGAGCCGCCGGTGTGGCGGGATGGCCGTGAGACGGGGCCGCTACTGGTACTTCAAAACGGAGTTTTGGACATGCGGAAAATTTTTGAGGCCGGCCGGTTGATCGAGAAGGACGAGATCGGGAAGGCTCGGGAGGTGTTGGAAGGGGCGCTGCTGGAGCATGACGCAGACCTGTTTGCCACGCGGTCGCTGCCCTATCGGTGGGAGGGATTCGAGGCGCCGTGCCCGCATTGGGAACGGTTTTTGGACCGGGTGCTGCCGGACGAGGAGGTGCAGGACCTGGTGCAGGAGTGGTTTGGGTATTGCCTGTTGCCAAGCCAGGCATATGAGCGGATTCTGGTGATAGAGGGGGAGGGTGCGAACGGCAAGAGCCGGTTTATGGACGTGTTGCAAATGTTGGTGGGGAAGGGGAATACGTCCTCGGTGGCTCTGGAGACGATGGGCAAGCCTCACGCGCTGCAGCCACTGGTGGGGAAGCTGGTGAACTTTTCGACGGAGTGGGGCTGGATCGATCAGTATGCGGAGACGGTGGTGAAGAAGGTGAGCGGCGGGGACGCGATTGAGGTCAATCCTAAGTTCAAAGCGCCGTTCGAGACGACCCTGCCGACTCGGTTCGTGGTGAGCACAAACGAGGCGCCGGCGATACGGGACCGGAGCCGGGCGATGTGGCGGCGCCTGCTGCCGGTGCCTTTTGAGGTGACGATCCCGGAGGCTGAGCAGGTGCCGAAGAAGATTCTGCTGGGGCGCTTTGAGGATGAGCTTCCGGGCATTCTGGCATGGGCTCTGGAGGGGTTGTGTCGGCTGGAGGCGCGGGGACAGTTTGATGAGCCGGCGGCTGTGCGCGCCCGGAAGGAGCGGTATCGGGAGGAGGCCGCGCCGGAGTTGGTGTGGATTGCGGAGCGGGTGCGGACTTCTCCGGCGGGGACAACGCAGGACCCGGACTCGCTGTATCAGGATTACAAGCAGTGGTGTCGGCGCTATGGGTTTCAGGCTCGGCACCGGGGCCACCTGGGCAAGGCGCTCAGCCGGTGGTATCAGAAGGAAACGGGCGAGCGATTGGCGCGCAAGCAGGTGCGACAAGCGGGCGGGCGGGTGCGCTTCTACGAGGGCATTCAGCTGGTGTGGGACGATGAATAAGGCGCCAAAAGGTGTCACAGGTGGCACAGGTAGAATTTGTTGCAATATGCCAATCGTGCAATCATGGCAGCGCTCCTGTAATCGGCGCGGTCACAGTGGTGTATGGATGACGGGCGGGACTGTCACAGGTGGCACAGGTGAAACACAGGTGTCACAGGTGGCACGTGTGACACGGAAGGTGTTGCGCGGGCAGGGGTTGCGGCGATTGTCACAGGTGGCACAGGTAATCATATACTATCGCGTTAAAGGAAGTGCTTGCAAATGGACGCAAGCATTGAGACGTAACGACTTAGTACCGCGCGCGCGAGGCACGTGTGACACCGGTCCCAATACCGGGCGGGTCCTTCTGGTGGTTGCACGCCCTGCGGTCCAGAGCGAGTTGCAGGTTTTCACACACAGTGACCGGTCGGGGTATTCGATGCAGGCGATGGCTGTGAATGGGAGGGGCGCATGAGCGACACACCTCCAGGCCAGCAACGTCCGATTTTTGGCGACGTCGCTGCACCTCGCACGCTGTCCGGTGACGCGCGCGATGTCGCGCGCCGCCGCAAGCGCCGCGCCGCCGCACGCGACCTCACGATACCCGATATCGAGAACCCCGCTCGTCGCGCACGCTGCGAATCCGACCTCCGCGCCTTCGCCGAAACATACTTCTCGGACCTGTTCTATCTGCCGTGGTCCGACGATCACCTGGAAATGCTCACCGACCTTCAGCGCACCTTAACCAAGGGCGGCCGCGCCCTGGAAGTCGCCGATCGCGGGAAGGGCAAATCCACCATCACCGTCGTCGCCACCGTCTGGGCCATCTGCTACGGACACCGCCGCTTCCCCGTGATCATCTGCGACACGCACGCCAACACGAAAGACCGTTTGGACACCATCCGCATGATATTCGAGACGAACGACTGTCTGGCCGAAGACTTCCCCGGCCCGTGCCACTGTGCCCGAGCGCTCGAAGGAAAATACCAGAGGGCCAAGGGTCAGACCGTCAACGGGGAACTCACCCACATGTCCTGGGGCGGCTACGACCGCCTCATCTTTCCAACCCTGCCGGACTGCGCATCCTCCGGCGCCATCGTCGCCGCCCGATCCATGACCAGCAGCATCCGCGGCCTCCAGCAGGCAACGGCCGAGGGGGAGATGCGCCGTCCGGATTTCGTCCTGTTGGACGATCCGATAGACGACGAAGCCGCTCACTCGGAAACCCGCGTAGA
Organism: uncultured candidatus Brocadiaceae bacterium; assembly: GCA_964448935.1. Classification (GTDB taxonomy): domain Bacteria; phylum Planctomycetota; class Brocadiia; order SM23-32; family SM23-32; genus CAYVBE01. The sequence continues at coordinate 11,693 of CAYVBE010000092.1, read as the reverse complement.
CAAACACGAAGAGACCATCCTCCAGGTTGCCATGAACCTCGGCGGCCCGGACACCACAATGAGCGCGGTCTATCTCGGCACGATCATCCGCGAAGACGACCTGACCAGCCGATTCATGGATCGTGCCGAATGGCGTCCACGCAAATACCAGCTATTCCGGCAGATGCCCGAAAACATGGACGCCTGGGATAGCTATAACGATGTCCGGGTCGAGAGCTACGAAGAGCACGGAGATTTGCGTAAGGCCACCGCCTACTATCGGGAGCACCGGGCCGACCTGGATGCCGGCGCCGAGGTCTCCTGGCCCCACCGGATCCGCAAGGACGAGGGCGAGATCAGCGCCATCCAAACCGGGATGGACCTCTACTTCGAGGAAGGCCGCGATGTGTTCATGGCGGAATATCAGAACGATCCGCCGTCGCTCGAAGAGGAGGCCCTCATGGTGCTCGGCTCGCATCGAATCGAGACCAAGGACACCGGTCTGGAGCGTGGCGTCATACCCGACAACGCCCTTGCCCTCGCTCTCGGCATAGACGTCGGCAAATACGGCCTTCACTGGGCCGCCGGAGCCGTCGCACCCGGTCGCATAGTCAGCATAGTGGACTACGGAGTCGAGGAAGTTCTCGCCCCCACGGGCCGAATCGAGCCGGACGATACCACTAAACGTGCGGCCTTCGAGCAGGCGCTCATGGACGCATTGCGCCGCCTGCGCGACAAAATGGACCAGGACCCCTACCGGATGGCCAGCCGCCAACCGATGCGGCCCGCCCTCGCCCTGGTGGACAGCCGATACGAGCAGCCCGTCGTGGAAGGCTTCTGCGCAGAGGCAAGCGTCTACTTCCCGGTGCAGGGCCGGGGGACCGCCCGCGGACAGAAGAATTGGTACGTGCCCAAGGGCAAAAAGGCCATGCTGGCGCGCGACGGAAACTGCTACCGCACGATCGAACGCCATCAGTGGATATACACCGTCCATTCCGATGCCTACAAACAGATCGTCCATACCGGCTGGCTGCTGGACTCCGACGCCCCCGGCTCAATCGCAACCTTTCAGGGGGAGCACCGGAACACCCACCACAGCTTCGCCCGGCATGTCACCGCAGAAATCCAGCGCGAGGTCAGCCCTGGTATCTACGCCTGGCGCAAGGCCAGGGGCCGCGCGGCCAATCACTGGCTGGACGCCTGCTGCTACCTCATGGCCGCCGTCAGCCTGCTGGAGCACCGCATCCCGGCCATCGGCCTGTCCGGCGCCGACACACAGGACACCGACACACAGCCAATCGGTACGGAGGACGCCGCTCCCGCGCGGACCGCCGTGCCCTCCGAGGATCAGTCAGGCGAACCCCCCACTACACACGGCGGCCGCAAACGCCGCCAGGTCACATACGTCGAACTCTAACGGAGACGAGCGATGGACAATGTCGAATTGCCGGTCTGCTGCCCGAAGTGCGGCGGTTGCGAATACGCCGACCTGGACGAATCGCGCGTTGAATGGCCGAACCGCCCGATGAAACTGCCGTCCGGTCGCACCCACACGGGCATCGTGACGGTCCACGTGCAATGTCGCTGCGGCCAGACTTTTATCGTGCGGCGGCCACTGCGCGAAACCGAACCCGACCGTCCTACGCAGCCCGCGAAATATCCCTGCCGATATTGCGCGAGAACGCTGAAATCCGAACGCGGACGGACGCAGCACGAAAAGGCCGCGCATCACAAGAAATGGCTCGCGGATAACCCGGAGGAGGCAGACGACCTGCTGCCCGCCGACGTGGCCGCTCCACAACACAATGACACTTGGGAGGACACATGAAACTAACCATCAGTCCGGACGCCCTGGCCGACGCATTGGATCGTGTCGGCACCTGCGTGGCGAGCTCCGTGCAGACGCCGATCTACCGGAACGTGCATCTGGAGACGGTGAACACACAGGTCACCCTCACCGCCACCGATGGAGACCGGATCCTCAGCTACACCTGTACCGAACTGGCGGAGGACGCCGCAGACGGCGCCGCCCTGGTGCCATACAACCGCCTGGCACCCGTTGTCAAGTCCGCTCCGGGGGACAGCATCACCCTCGAATCTTCCGACAGCCACCTGCAGGTGAGGACCCAGGACGGACGTTTCCGTCTGCTGGGCGAGAACCCCGCCGATTTCCCAAGGCTGCCGGACTTCCCGGCGGAGGCGGTGGCCATCGGTGGCATCGAACTCGCCAAAATGCTGCGCTCCGTCCGATTTGCCTGCGCGGAGGAAAAGGGGCGATACGCCCTGCACGGTGTTCTACTACACGTAGAATCGGCTTCGTCCGGCGGCAAAGCATCCTTTGTCGCCGCAGACGGCGCCCGGCTGGCCTACAACGAGACGGATGACGTCGTCGTAGAATCAAACCCGGAAGAAAACGAGACCCGGGTACTGGACGTGATCCTGCCGGCGCCGGCCGCCGAAACCCTGCAACACCTGGCAGAAGGCACTTCGGAGACGCTGCGGCTGGCCGCCGAGGGAGGCAGGCTCTACGCGCACACCACCCGCTGGCGCTTTGCCGCTCAACTCGCAGAAGGGCGATTCCCCAATTATGCGGACATCATCCCCTCCGAAACGGATGTCACTCTGCGCGTGGAGGCCGCCGACCTGCAGAGCGTGGTGGACCGCGCCGCGCTCATGACCACGGACGAAACCCGCGTAGTGGACTGGCAGGTGGAGGAAGGCACCCTGACCGTCAGCGCCGAATCGCCCGACGTCGGTGAGGGCACGCTCTGGATGCCACTCGACGACGGGGACGAGGCCACCGTCAGCTTCAATCCACGGTTCCTGCACGACGCTCTCCAGCTTGCCGAACCGGACGAAGTCTGGCACATCGGCCTGGGGGACCGCCGCGATCCGGCCCTTTTCCGCCGTATAGGCCACGTAGCCTGGAAATACGTGGTCAGCCCGGTGATCAAAGAGGATGCAGAAAGGTAACGATGCACCAAACATCTAGTACCTACTATAACCTACGTTGGAGAGAACCGGCTTAACGAGTATAATACACACAGACGATTGAGGAGCCGTATCCGGCCGTGTGGGGCCACACCCTCGCACGGCCTTTTGTTTTGCCGGAGAAAGCATGGCCTTCACCGTCTCAAGCCCGATATCCGGCCTCTCCGTTCTGGAGGCACCCTACGCCGCCAACGGAGCCGGAGACGGCACTCTCACCGCAGCCTCCGCCGATACCGTCACGTGGGCCGCCCCCGACGGCTCCGCCGGAGACGCCGTCACAATTGCAAACGGCGAGACCGCGATCGTTCTGGACGGCGATGATTCCAGCGCCTACGTGGTCATCAAGCGCACCTCCTCCGACGACCTGTCCGGCGAGGCCATCGTCACCATCACCGGGCACAAGTCCACCGCGGAAAAACTCACCGCCGTTCAGGACGCCATAGAACTGGCGGAACACGAGCAGGCCGCCGGCATCGGCGACAAATCCGTCACCCGCGCCCAGCTCGGCGTTTTGTACGAGCGCGAAGCCAGACTCGAACGCCAACTCGCCCACGAACAGGGCGATGTCCCGATGGCCATGATCCCCGATTTCAGCGGGGGCGTCTAAATGGCCACCGCCGGATACATCGAGCGCAACGGCATCCTCCGGCCGCGTGCGGATTATGACGCCGTAGATGGCGAGGCCCACAAGCGCAAGTCCCCGCGCGTCTACACCCAGAGCGAAGACGACGAACTGACACCCACCAAGCGGCGCAAAATGAACGCGTCCGCCCGGGATCAACAGCGTAACTTTGCCCTGGCCGCCTGGATGCTTCGAAAACACCTCGACTACGTCAGCCGACACGCCTTCCAATCCAAAAGCGGCGACCGGGGACTGGACGCCGCCCTGGAGGATCACGTCGATCGCCTCAGCCGTGCGCGCCGTTTCGACACGTTCCGACGCCACGATCGCTCCACCATGACCCGTCTGGCCGAAGGCTGTGCGGTCGTAGACGGAGACAGCTTCTGGATGCATCTGCGCAGCGGCACCGTCCAGGGCCTCGAAGGCGACCGCATTGCCAAGCCGCGCGGAGCCACCTATCCGGACGATGTCAAGTCACAGGACATCAGCAAACACGGAATTGTCTTCCGGAACAACCGGCCCAGCCAGTGGTGCGTCTGCAAACGCGACGGACGCCGGCGCAGCTTCGAGCGCCTCGTCCCCGACTGGCGCATCCAGCAACACGCCTACGTTACTCGGTATGATCAGTGGCGAGGCGTTTCACCGCTCTCCACTGCGATCAACAGTCTGCAAGACGTCTACGAGGCTCTCGACTACAACCTGATCAAGGCAAAACTCCACGCCCTGTTCGGCGTGGCGATCACGCGCGAGGGCATGGTCGAGGGCCTGCTCCCCCAGGCCGACGAAGATGCCGATGTGGATTCGGACGACGATACGATTCACGACGAATGGAAAAAATTCAAGCCCGGCGTGGCCGGCCTGTTCGACCTGCCGGAAGGCGCCGACATCCAAACCATCGAAAGCAAAAGTCCCAGCGGCGAGTTCCAGAATTTTGTTGAACTCATCATTCACATCGCGCTGCTCGCCCTGGACATCCCCTTCACCTTCTGGGACAGCCGCGCCTCCTCGTTCAGCGCCCGGATCGGCGACAACCTGCAGTACATCGCCTCAACGCTCGATAAGCGGGAGCGCGTACACCGGCTGCTGAACGGCTGGCTGCGCTGGCGCCTCGGCCTCAGCATCTACCGAGACAAAGAATTCACGCTCCCGTCCGGCATGGAACTGGACGACCTCCAGTGGGAGTGGCACGCCACAGCCCCCTACCCCTGGGCCGACCCGCTCAAGGAAATCAAATTTATGATCGAAGCCGTCAAGCACGGCTTCATGTCGCGGCAGCAGGCATGCAAACTGCGTGGCGTGGACTGGTTTGATATCGTGGACCAGCTTGCCGTCGAGCAGGACTATCTGGAAGAAAAGGGCGTGCAACTGGAAAGCTGGACAAGCGACTACCTGGCAGTACAGGAGACATGACATGACGCGCAGCGCCGCCGACATTTGCGCCCGGCCCTGGGCAATCCACTACGAGCACCTCACCTCGCTGATGGCCGTCGCCAAAGCACATGAGACGGACATCGTCAGCGCCGTCCTGGTGGATCAAAACCCACCGGAAACCACCGAAGAGCCGGAGCCCTACCAGGTGATCGAAGGCGTGGCCCTGATCGAAATCACCGGCGTCATCTGGGAGGGCGCTCCCGGCTGGGCCACGTACATGGGACTGGCCACCGACCCGCTCGACGTCCGCGCGGCGCTGCTACAGGCGCTGCAAGACCCCGCCGTCCGCTCCATCTACGTCTACGTGGACTCCCCCGGCGGCTACACCGACGGTGTGGACGAGCTGGCCGACGCCATCTATGAGGCTCGGGCGGAAAAACCCATCCACGCGCACATCGCCAACCTGGGCGCCAGCGCCGCCTACGAAATCGCCAGCCAGGCCGGCACCATCACCGCCAACCGCTCCGCCTCCGTCGGCAGCATCGGCGTCTATCTGGTGCTCGACGACTGGAGCAAAATGTATGAAGACGCGGGCGTGCGCACCATCGTCATCCGCTCCGGCAAATACAAAGGCACGGGAGTCGTAGGTGCCAGCATCGAAGATGATCAACTGGTGCCTCTGCAAGAGATGGTCGGCGGCCTGGCCGACCAGTTCGTCGCCACCGTGGCCCGCGGCCGGGCGCTGGCCGAAGCCCAGGTAGCCGAACTCGCCACCGGCCGGACCTGGCTCGCCCCCGTCGCCGCCGACCTCAAACTCATTGACCGCGTGGCCACCGCCGAAGAAGCCTTCGCGGAACTCATAGATACCGGACCCGACCGCACCATTCAATCGAACGAAGGAGACGCAGGCATGGGCATCAAGGACCTGATCAAGCGCGCGCGCGGCACCGCCGCCGAAGAAGAAGACCCGGAACAGGAAGAGGAACTCGAAGAGGCCGAAGAAACCGAAAAGGGCGAAGAGGACACGGAAGTCGCGGACGAGCAGGCCGCCGAATCGGACGCCGTCGAATCCGAGGACGTCGAGGCCGAAGACGAAAATGACTCCGGCGCCGCATCCGAACCCGAGGGCAAAGAGGCCGAAGAGTCGGAAGCCGATGCCGGCCTCACCATCACCGCCGCCTCGGAACTGAAGCGCTATTGCGAGGCCGTCGGCGAGGAACTCGGGGTCCGGGCCATCATCGAGGGCCTCACGATTGCCGAAGCGAAGGGCTTGCGCATCGCGCAACTGGAGGCCGAACTGGCCGAAGCGCAGGAGACCATCCGCGCTTTGGGCGGGGAATCCGAACCGGTCTCCACCGGCGCCCCGCCGAGCCCGGAGGAACGCAAGCAGGACGAACTCACACAGGCCGTCGGCGAGCGTCTCGCCAGTTTCGCGCGCGACCTGGAATTCGCCGATCACCAGAAAAACTGATACGGCTCCTTACACACAACCCCTGACCAAGGAGAAGACAGATGGCAAATCTGAGTATGCTCGACATCGCCATCATGAACGCCCCCACCGAGGGCATCGCCGACCTCGTCGAAGAGGCCGCCGAAACGCATCCCGAGTGGACCGTCGGATCCGCCCGCACCATCAACGGGCGCAATTACCAGACGCTCGTCCGCACCGGCGTCCCCTCCGTCGCCTTCCGCGACGCCAACGAGGGCACCGCCGAAACCAAGGGAACCTACGAGAACCGGCTCGTCCAGACGGCCATCATGAACCCCGAATGGTCCGTGGATAAGGCCGTCGCGGACTCCGCCGAAGACGGCGCCGAGGCACTGATCGCCGTCGAAGCGGCCGCCCTGCTGGAGGGCGCCCTGCAGACCCTCTGCAGCCAGTTTTACTACGGCACCTCCAACGATGCCAAGGGCTTCCAGGGCTTCACGCAGCTCGTGGATAGCTCGATGGAGTACGACGCCGGCGGCGACTCCAACAAAACGTCCGTCTGGGGAGTTCGCTTTGGGCCCGGCCACGTCCAGTGGCTGCTGGGCAACGGCGGCCAGGTCGCCGTCGAACCCGTCGAGGAGGTGCGCCTGGAAGACAGTTCCGGCAACCCCTACCGGGCCTACTGGCAGGACCTCATCTGCTACCCGGCCGTCCAGGTTAAGAGCCGCTACTCGATCGGTCGCATCAAGCAGATCGAAGAGGACACCAACACGCTCGACGACGACATGATCGACGAGCTGGTCGCGCTCTGGCCCGAAGGCACCCAGCCCGACGCCATTTTCATGAACGGCCGGAGCCACATGCAGCTCAAACAGAGCCGCACCGCCACCAACGCCACCGGCGCCCCCGCGCCCTGGCCCACCGAGGCGGACGGCAAGGCGGGGACCATCCCGATCTACGTCACTCCCGCCCTCACCAACAGCGAGTAAACAACACCGGCCGCCGGTGCCCGGCACCCCGGGCACCGGACCCCGGCCGATACCCTTTCCCACAGGAGAAAAAGCATGGGATTCCGAATAGCCGATACCGACTTCAACGAAACTGCGGCGCTTCCGGCCGACGCCGGTTCCGGGGCAGCCACCAACACGGACGCGCTCGACCTGCTGACCGCCGCCGACGGCGCCGACCGGCTGGCCGATTGCGAGCTCAAGGTCAGCGCACCGGCGCTGACCACCGACGAGCTGCCGGACGATTGCAAAATACACTATCGAATTGAGGAAAGCTCGGACGACAGTGCCTGGAGCACGCTGGCGGAAGATGTCATCGTGCAGACCGGCGACAGCGGAGCAGACGCCGCCACCGCACGCTTGCGGCTGCCCACGGATTGCCCGCGCTACGTACGGCTCTACGCCGAGGGCGAGGACATCACAAACACCGTAGGGGACTGCTCCGACAAGGACATGACCCTGGAACTGCTGTTCTGACACTCTCCCCGGGAGTGACCCCGGCGGGCATAGCGCCTCCATCGCCGCCCGCCGGGGCACCCCTCCGCATCGGGAGCACACATGGCGCACTCGTTCCAGAATCTGGTCGAATCCCTGCTCGACACCTATGGAGAAGCTGTGGATTACGTGCCCGCCGACGGCTCGGAACGCGAGATAATGGCTGTCGTTGATCGCAATCCGCCCGCACCTGAACAGGAGAGCAACAGCCCCGGCGTCCGGCCGAAAATGACCATCACCGTCGCCAATCGAACCACCGCCCACAGCGATTACGACCCGGGCGGAATCGGTGCCACCGAACTGGATACCGGCAGGGACGAAATCCGCGTTGCACCCCGCGCGGGCGGCACCGCCACGCTGCACGCCGTCCGACAGATAGCAGAGCAGACCCCCGCACACCTCGTCCTGGAGATCACCTGATGCCCGCCGACATCGAACTAAAATTCGATGAAGCCACGGCCCGGAGGTTCCAGCGGGACCTGGCGAGCGTGCGCAACGGCTGGCCGCGCGCCGCGAAGCGTGCCATCAACCGCACCCTCACCAGCCTGCGTGGCCGCGCCGCCCGGCGCATTGCCAAAGAGCACGGCGGCATCAAAACCAAAGCCATCCGCAACCATACCTATATTCAAAAAGCCAGCCAACGCGTGCTGGCCGGCTTCATCCGCTTCAGCAGCCGGCGAATCCCCATCCACGAAATGAAACGCGTCCGGCAGACCTCCACCGGCGTTAGCTACCAGGGCCCGGGCGGCACCCGCAAAATCCCCCATGCCTTTCTGATCTCCACGATACGAGGTGTCTGGAAGCGTGCCAAAAAGGGCGGCAAACTTGTGCCCCGACTGCCGATCACGCTCCTGCGTGGCCCCAGCGCCAAGGAGATTTGGGACGAGCACGGCGGGATGGCACGTGAAGTCCGTGAAGACGGCCAGCAGAAACTCAGGAAAGAACTGAAGTCTGCGCACGACTACCTCCTCCAACGATACACCGGATAGACATGCCCAGCGATCCAATCATCGAGCAGATCGCGCAGAACCTCAAATCCGCGGTCTCCGCCATCACCACCGCCAACGGCTTCCAGCAGGACCTCACCTGCGTCCGGCCGCTCTCCAATGACTGGGAGAGCAACGAACGCCCACGCGACAACCTCGTGCTACTGGTGCAGATGCCCGCCACCCGCGACGACGCCATCAGCACCGCCGGCAACAGCGGCCTCTACGGCGAGCGGGCATTGTACGAGCTACAGTGCTACGTCTGTCCCGGCGACGACTCTACTACACCCATTGACACACTGCTGAATCGCATCCGGGCCGACGTCCGGAAAAAGCTCATGGAAGACCCAACGCGCGGCGGGCTCGCCATTGATACCGAGTTTGAGGAGTCCGTGCCGTTCGAGCACTCGCAGGGCATCAGCGGCCTGGCCCTCAGTTTCGCCGTCCGATTCCGCACACCATTCGACGACCCATACACAGGAGCCTGATATGCCTCTCCTCACCCGCAAAAGAGTCCTGGCCGCAAAGATCGAAACCGCCGTCGGCACCGCCGAAGACCTGACCGCCAGCGAGGCAGCGTTCAACGTCTTCGATCTCAGCCCGAACCCCAACATCAACTTCACCCAACGCAAGGGGCAGCAGAGCTTCAGCACGCTCCCGGCCGTCCCAGAGGGCGAGCAGGGACAGGTCACCTTCGCTGTCGAGGCCCACGGCTCCGGCGTGGCGGAAGAGGGCGGCGGGGAATCCGTGCCGGACTGGGCGAAAGCCTTCCTGCCCGCCTGCGGCATGGTTCTGTCCACCGACGAGTTCGGTGTAGACAGCGCCGCGCCGACCGGCGGTTCCGACGCCACCGCCGTGCGCACACTCACGCTCGGCTTCTACGAGGACGGCCTAAAAAAGGCCCTCAAGGGCTGCATGGGCAACGCCGTTTTTTCCTTCAACTCCGGCCAGGTTATCCGCATCGAGTTCACCTTCACCGGTGTCTGGGTGGCCCCAAGCGACGTCGGCCTGCTCAGCCCCACCTATCCCACGGTCACCCCCGCCCGCTTCGTCAGCAGCGGCCTGACTATCGGTGCCTGGAGCCCGAAGGTGCAGGAACTGACCATAGACCTGGGCAACGACGTGCAGATGCGCGAGGACAGCGACCAGGCGGAGGGCTACGTGAGCGCCATCATCGCCGACCGCAACCCCACCGGCACGCTCAACCCCGAGGCCACACTGGTCGCCACCAACGATGCCTACGGCGACTGGCTGTCGAGCACGGAACAAGCCCTCAGCATCAGCGTCACCGGTGGGGGGGACGGCAACACCCTCGCTTTCGCCGCCCCGAAGCTCCAGTTCCAGAACGTGCAGGAGGGCGATCGCAACGGCATTCAGACGGACGATATCACTTTCCAGCTCAACCGCTCCGCCGCCACCGGCGACGACGAATTCACCTTGACATTCAGCTGATCATGCGCGAAATGAATGAAATCAGCGTTCCGCTCAAAGACTGGGCTCGACAGATAGCGCGCGAGGCCGCCCGGGAAGCCGTCCGCCAGCACGTGCTGCACTGTCCGCTGCTGGACCGCGTGGCCTCCCTGGAAGACGAAACCACTACCAACACCAGACAACTGGCCAAGCTCACGGGGCTGGTAACCGCCGGCGGCTTCATCGGCGGCCTCATCGCCAACCTCGTTTTCGGCTGACCATAGGGGAGACATCAATATGCCGGTGGCATTGGACCCGGAGGCAACACTGGAGATCGTCCTGGAATCGGACCGGGGCAAGGACCCCGAGCCCACGTTCGTTTTCCGCTACCTGGCCGCCCGCGAGTGGCAGCAGATCGCTGCCGTCGGCGACCGTATGGACCAGGTGGCGGACGACGATTTGGACGGCATGATGGACACGCTCATAGACACCATCGCCATCCCGCTCTGCGCCTGGCATCACCTCCGCGAGCCGACCGGGGACGAGGTGCCCTACGATCCCGACCGAATCGGCTACGTCCTGAGCCCGCAGGAAATCCAGGAACTCATTTTCGCCTACATGGCCGAGAGCCAGTTGGGAGTCGCCGACAAAAAAAAATCCGCATCGCCTGCGCCGTCCGCGCAGGCGCCGTCTGCCCCGACTGCCGACCGCCCGACACCTGCCGGCACGGCCCCAGCCCCGACGAACCAGCCATCCTCGAATGCCCCGGCTGCAACGGAGCCGGCTGCACGGGCTGCGGCGGAACCGGCCGATACGAACTCATCCGATGCCCGCTGAAGGAGGTGCCGGAATGCATCTGGAACTGCCTGCACTTCGCCGACCTCACGCGCGAAGGCCTGCCCCCGGTGGCCGGGGGCGCACTGGACCAGTGCCACGTGTTCTTGCAGGCCGCCCGATTCGCCTGGGCGGAAGAACAACGTTGGAGAGAGGAGATGAGTAAATGGTAGCCGAGGCCAAAACATACACGTGCCCGAACGACGCTTGCGGGCGCACCTGGACACAAACCCCCGCCGACGTCGTCACGTGCCCCACGTGCTCCACCCGCGTGCCGGACGTCGTTAGCCCCACCACCCTGACCATGGAGACGGACGGAAACGCCAATGGCGCGCAGCATTGACATCATCGTAGAGGCGCACGATCGCCTCAGCAAGCGCTTCAAGCGCATGGAGAAGCGCACCTACCGTCTGCGGCGGCGAATGCGCGCGCTCAAACTCGCCGTCGTGGCCGCCGGCGGCGCGCTGGCCTACATGGCCGGCCGTCAGATAAAGCAGAGCCTGGACCTGTTCGCCGAACAAGAGAAGGCAGAGAACGCACTGGCCGCCGCCCTCCGCAACGTCGGCGAC
>CAYVBE010000091.1:0-14952 GCA_964448935.1 uncultured candidatus Brocadiaceae bacterium | reverse complement strand
GCGCAAAAATGGTGCGGATGGGGGGATTCGAACCCCCATGGACGGTTTAGGTCCACCAGGCCCTCAACCTGGCGCGTCTGCCAATTCCGCCACATCCGCACCTGTACGCCACCGATCATTATCAAACGGGCGCCGGCGCCTGTCAAGTTCAACGTTCCCACGGGCCTGATCATTCAGGCCATGCAGTTCCGCAGGAACTGCCCGCCACCGAAGGTGGCCCCTCAGCGGGCCATCTCGACCCACTCCTCCAGTGGTATCGTGAGCCCTTCGGGGGCGTCGGTGCCCTCGAAAACGTAGAGCAATGTGGCGGCCGGCGGCAGGCCGCGGTCGTCGGCGCCGCGGGCCTCGTTCAATTCAAACGTGCTGGAGAACTCGGAAGTCGGGATTTCCACGGTCTCGATCTTGACCTCTTCGCCGTGGATGTTCTCCGCGCGCGGGTCGCCGGCCATGCGGTGCAGCGTTATGGACCCGGCCTTCCGGAACGGCAGGTCAACGGTGACCGGCGTGTAGCCGTCGTCGCCCTCGACCGGGTAGCCGGGTATCTTGCGGCTGAGGACGAAGACGCTGAAGCGGTCGCCGCTGCGGGTGGCGTAGACGGCCGCCAGGGGCGCATTCTCCACGGCCTGGCGGCGCCGGAATTTTTCCAGGTCAATGCTCGGCACCCGCACCGTCTCCGTGCGCAGCACGTCGCCCGTGGCGTGGTGGTTGAACATCTCCAGCACCTTCCAGCACGGATAAGCCTGCCCGCCGTTGTACCACTCGGCGTGCGAACTCCACGTCCGGCCGCGGCTGAAGGTGAAGAAGTTCTGTGACCGGAAGCCACGGTAGACGCGGCAGAGGAAGGAGTCCAGCGTCGCCGTGCCCGCCGTCAGGCTCTTCATCACCAGCTCCTGCTGGCGTGCCTGCTCCGGCGTGACGCGGGCGTTGTTCAGGCCGTTCAGCGCGTAGCCGGGCCCGGCCTCGTAGGTGCCCAGTTTCAGCCGGACGGGCCGGTCCCGGTTCAGCGTCACGGCCTCCTTCAGGTGCTTCTCTGCCCGCGGGATAGCCGTCTGCTCCACCTGCGAGAGCACGTTGAAGTAACTGGGATCGTTGACCTGCGGCGGGCCCTCGCCCTCGTCCCATCCGCCGTTGTAGGCGGCGATGGTCATGTAGTCCGAGTAGGGGGAACCCTCGACCGCCTGGCGCCCGTAGTTGTTGCCCGACCAGCCGCCCAGCATGAACACGAACTTTTCATCCAGGTCCGCCTGCCGCCAGTAGGGGCTAGAGCGCATGACGGAGCGGACGAATTCCTGGTACTTCCCGTAGACCTCGCCGCGCGGGACGTTTTCCCCGGTGGCGGCGTCCGGCATGGCCTCGAAGACCCAGGGGTTGAACAGCCAGTTCCAGGTCTCGTTGCTCAGCTCGAAGTAGATGCGGTCGAACTCCTCCACCCAGGGCTTCCTCTGCCCCTGGCGGTAGCGCTTGTAGGCCCACGGTTTGGACTCGGGCGTGTCCCGGGACGGGTCGTAAGGGGCGGCCATATACTCGACGAACCCCAGCCACTCCTCGGGTGACATGTGCATCTCGATCTGCAGCCACGGCAGCACCTCAGCCCGGCGCATGACGTCCAGCATCTGCGGCAGGGTGTTGCCGTAGCGCACGCCGCTGATGGCGCCGCCGGGGTTGGTGAACTGCCCCATGTCGTAGGTGTTGGTGCCCGTCTTGATGGGTCCGTGGGTGCGCAGGACGGTCATGCCGGAGTCCTTGAGCGCCTTCAGGTTACGCGGCAGCAGGTCCAGGTAGCCGGTGTCCGACCGATAGACGCGGAAGTTGTCCACGTAGTAGGTGCCCGGGCCGGAGAAGGCAATACGCATCTGGTTCGGGCGGTTGCTCTCCTGGACATCGGGGGGCGTGAAGGTCGCCGAGTGCTTCTGCCACGTGCTTCCGGCCCGGAAGGTGATGGGCTCGATCTTGCCGTCGTAGTAACCGGTTAGATCGAAGGTCACTTCGCCGTCGCCGGTGCCCTCTCGGCGCATCCATATCTCCACCGTGTACGGCTGCGCGTTGAGCACCGGATACCAGTACTGCTCCTTGCCCGCGTGGTTGTAGGTCTGGAAGGTCTCCTCCACGTCCCCCTCCAGCTCCAGCTTCAGGCAGGTCTCGCCCCCACCCGCCACCGGCGTGTCCTTGTCGTGGGACACCAATTCCCACGACCGGTCGGGCTCCTCGTCCGGATAGAAGTCCACCAGGCCCGGCATGCCCACCTTATTGGCCTGGCGTGCGCCCCAGACGCGGTTGGAGGCGTACTTGTTCCGCGAGTAGCTGTAGAACTTGCGGCTGACGATCACCATGTCGCCGGCCTTCACGTGCCTGTCGGGGTCGCTGGGACTGTGGGCAAGACGGATGCTGAACCCCTTGTGCTCTTCGGGCCGGTAATCGGAGCGATAGACGCGGTAGCCGGCCAGGTCGTCGGCACGGACGGTCTGCCAGCTCAGCCGGTAGTTGCCGTTCGGCAGCACCTGTCCCTTCAGTCCCCTCGGCGCGGGCGGCGCGGTGCTTTCGGAGGGGTTGCGGGGCTTCTTGAAGCGCTCGGTCTCGTTCTGCGGGTTCTGCTTGCCCGCCTCGTCGGGGCGCACCACGCTCACGGCGTCGGCCATTGGGGACTCGTTACCGTTGTTGTCCACGGCGCTGACCGTGAAGTAGTAGGGCGCGTCCGGGCGGTTGTAGCCGGCCCATTTGAAAGTGAATTCGGTGGTGCCGGCAGGGACGACCTTGTCGTCGCCGGTCACGCCCAGCCAGCCGCTGCAGCGGAATCCGCCCTGCGGCACGGTGTCCCGGCGGACCAGGCGCATCTCGCCATCTATGATGCGATAGACGCGCACGTCGGCGCCGTCCAGAAAGCCCTCGCGTTGCGTGTCCCAATGGGTGATGGCCGTCTTGCCGACCAGAATGCGGTCCGGCGAGTCCTCCTGCGGGCGGTAAAGCTTGCGGTAAACCACCGGCTCGAAGCCGCCTCCGCCCTTCAGCAGGCTGTTGCCGAAGGCCCCGGCCGTGGCGGTGAAGGCCGGCGCGTCGGGCAGCACCACGTCCGTGGTAACCTTGAAGTGCGCGGGATCTTTGTAGTGCTCATCTACCTGTGGCGCACCGGCGGACACGGAAAGACCGACAATAGACGCCAGAACACAGGCCGTCCAACGGATACAGATCATTCGTTTCATCGGGACTCTCCTTACGCGTAGGACCTGGGGCAGCGAAGCTCCGAGGGCGCAGGTTCACAAAACTTGCTGAAGGCTGGCCCGCTTATAGTGGTAAGGTGTGGCAGGGCTCTCGTCAAGTTCCCATCGTGCAAACTGAGGGCCGGAGCAACGAGAGTGAGGCGGCCGCTCATTTGCAACTGCACTCGACTGCGGCGATATTGGAGGAGGTGCAAACGCCGTTTCCTCCAGAGAGTGGGAATTCAGCCGTGACGGTACTCGACGCGATACTGCCGAAGCGATCCCTGGCCGTCCTTTTCTGGGCGTGTCTGCCGCTGCTCTACGCCGCCGGGAATGCCGCCGCGGCCGATATCCGCTGCCCGGGCTATGACAGGCTTCAGGAGGAACTGGGCGAGGAGATGCCCACCGGGGCAGGACTGCGCGTGACGCACGTTGAGGCGGCAGGTGATGACAAAGGAGGCAACAGGGGATGGGCCCCGGATGCCGATGACCCGGCCTTCCAGGGCAAGGACTTCCCTCTGCCGGGTCTCCCCTCGAAACACGCCACGGAGGTAGGCCGCAGGTTTTACGGCAACGGCGCCACGGCGCCGGGCATCGCCGAAATCGCGTGCTTCCCCAACATCCTCTGGGCCTATCAAGAGAGAGGAGTGCTACGCACCGGGAGCAGGCAATTACCGATAGCCTCCCCGAGCCTGGTGGCCAACCATAGCTGGGTCGCGCAGTCGAGCCGCGGACCCAACCTGGAGGTGCTCAAGCGAGTGGACTACGTTGTGGCGACCGACGATTTCATCCAGGTGGGTGGCGCCAACAACTCACCGGACGTGCCGGATGTCATGCAGTGCTCCTACAACGCCATCCTGGCGGGCCGCACGGCCGGTGGGCACTCCACCGGGACGAGATCCCAGGGCGTGCCGCTGTATCCAGCGGACCGGGCCAAGCCGGACCTCGTCGCGCCCGCCCGGTATACCAGCGAAGCCAGCCCGATGGTGGCCTCTGCGGCCGCTCTGCTTGTGGATTTCGCCGGGCGGGCCGGACGGGACATCTCGAAAGACTCCTATCGTTCTCCCAGGACGGGCCGTTCCGTCTTCCATGCCGGGACCTCTGAGGTGATCAAAGCAGCGCTGCTTGCGGGGGCAGACCGGCGTACTGGCTCTCTTTTCGGCTGGCAGATTCGGAACTATCGGGGGCGGGGCGCTTACCGGACGGACAACGGTCTGGACTCACGGTACGGGGCCGGCCAGGTAAACGTCTACAACAGCTACCACATCCTGGCCGCGGGTGAGGCGGACAGCGCTCAGGACGACGCCGACGCCGCGGGAAGGGTCGGAGAGTCCGGTTTCGATTACGATTCCGCCTTCGGAGGGTTGGACGGCAGCAATGATACGGCGTCGTATATTTTTAAGGCACCGTTCGGAGAAGCGCGCCTCAAGGCGTCCCTGGTCTGGAACCTCCGGGTCAACCAGAACACCGAACGCTGGGACGGGCTGGCGGCGTTCTACGACCTGGACATGGAACTCTACGACCTTGACTGGTCGGAGCGGCTACCGGTGGCCAAATCAACCAGCTGGCACGACAACACCGAGAACATCTGGCACGAGCTGAAGCCGGGCCACGACTACGAACTCCGCGTTTTCGTGGGAGCCCGGCAGGAAGCCTTCCGGGGGGACTACGGCCTGGCCTGGCAGGTCATGACGGAGTGACATCGTCCCGCTTTCGCCGTAAGCGGGCGACCAAACCGATCACCCCCAGGGCAACAAGCCCCGCCGTGCCCGGCTCAGGGGCATGGACCGGCGAGTCTATGTCGGCGGAACCTGTTATGCTGTCCGCCGGGGACTCGCAACACCAGTTCCAGCCCGATCCGCAATTCGCGTAGGCCGTGAAGGCGTCGCCAGTGGTCAGGTCCCCGAATCGGTGCGAGAGGACGGCGCCCTCGTAGAAATAATTGGGAAACTCGAATATCCCGATCCGCTCGGTCACGTCCAGCCGATCCCAGGCAAACTCATCGAAGTCAGCGGCCTGGATGCGGACGTCATTGGCTTCCAGCCAGAGCGTGGACGATTCGTCCCAGGGATGCGAGGCAATCACCCCGATGTAGAGGTAATCGAGCACATCGTCCAGGTAGAGCGCCTCATAGTCCTTCACCTCGCCGCCCACAGGCCTGTTGTCGCTCAGCCAGTAATCCTCGACACTGAAATCAATGTCTCCCTGGGGATCGGGACGAAATGAATCCTGATTAATCGTCTCCAACGAGAGGAACCACCAGTTCCAGGTGTCCGTTTTCAGTTGGACGTTCCAATCCTCAATCCGCCCGTCCACTGTGTAGGCGGGTAAGGCCTCGGCAGTTCCCATCAAGACCGCCAGAAACGAGATAGCCACGACTGTCACAACAGTTCTACCTGACATGAATCTCCTCCGACCGGTAAACACCCAAAACCCCCTCAGTGGGGAGATATCCCTGGACTTCCCCTCTTCTCTTAAACCGCAACTATCGTGCCATTCTGCCGCGTCCGGTTACATCTGCGGTTGTTTCATCCCATCTATTGTCCGACGGTCGAATGCGTTGCGGCGTGATGCTGCTCAGGGATGCCGTAGGACACAGCAAGGTGTCCATAAAGAACGACAGGCAGTGTCTACCTAATTCGACACGGCCCGTGGCGGCGCCGCACGCTCTTTGATCTCCACAGAAGATGAAATCATCCAGTGCGCCGATCAGAAGGTTGCAGAGTTTACGTAAGTACCGTGAGTCGGCGGGCTACGGGATTTCTCGACCCGATGTACCTTTGCCAACCGCATCCCCGCGTGTTAGTTTGGGTTACCCTTTGATTCCCTGAGGAGGTTTGCCCTGTGCCGACCAAGATTTCGACGCAATCGCCGCGTTTTGTCGTTGCCTGCCGGATGGCGCTGGTGTGCTTCCTGGCGTCCGGAGCTCTGGCGGGGTGCGCGGCACGCTCTACCGGAGATCGAACGATGAGAATGGAAGATGTCCTGAACGTCGTCCAGCCGGCTTCCGACGGGGGGCAGATACATTTCGACGGTGCCTTCTACGATTACCGTGACGCAGAGAGCACAAAGGGGATCAAGCTGTGGACACCCCCCGAGCGGCCCATCCGCGGCATCCTGTTCCACGGCAACCCCGGCGGCGGCACCGGCGGCGATACGCGGCCCATCACCCGCGACGCCAACCTGCAGGTCTTCGCCGCGCGGCACGGCTTCGGCATCATCGGCGTCACCGCCTTCCCCGGTCGCGACATCTACCAGAAGACCGGCCCGACGATTTTCGCCGCCCTGGACGACTGGGCGGCTATGGGTGTGCACCCGGAGCTGGCCAACGTCCCCCTGATCGCGCGGGGAAGCTCGAACGCCGGCATCACCGCCTACAGCCTCCTCTGCGTCGCGCCGGAGCGGATGATCTGCATCGCGCCCAACGTCGGTCCGCGTTACAATCCCTCCACGCCGCCTGAAGCCGCGCTGAAGGTTCCCGCGCTGCTGCACGTCGGGCCGGAGGACCCCCTGCTGGAGGGCGGCGTCGAGCTGACGTCCGGGCTGTTCTCCCGCATCGCGCCCTACCGCCCGCTCTGGGCGTGGGACGCGGAGCAGGGCAAGGGGCACGCCATCGGCCACATTGACGACGTAGATATGAAGTTCTTCGAGCAGTGCATCGCGCTGCGGCTGCCCGACGACGCCGATCCCGCAGCGGCGCCCGTCTCGCTGCATCGGCTGGAGCGCGAGGACGGGTGGCTGGTGGACCTGGAGTCCTGGCAGTCGGGCATTACCACCGTTGCGCCTTACGACGAGTACAAGGGCGACAAGGCGAAGGCCGGCTGGGTGCCGACCGACGACATCGCCTACCTCTACCGCGCAATCGCCACCTATGATAACCCCCTGAAGCTGAACGTGCGGAGCGTGCGGGCGGTCGAGAACCCGAACGAGCGGGGCACGTTCCTCTCGTCGGTCGGCGGCAGCGTGGTCATGGCCGGCAGCCGCGTCGTGCTGGAATGCAACGCCGACGGCTTCTCGGACTGGCAGCGCATCGAGTTCTACCACGGCGCCGACCTGCTGAAGACCGTGCGGCACGGCGAGGAACTGACGTGCGAAGTGCTCGTGGCCCCGGAGCACACGGTGTATGCCTTTACGGTCCTCGGTTACGACTCGGAGGGGCGGATGCGGACCTCCTATCCGACGCACTTCCTGGTGAACAACCCCGACACGGCGGAGGCACTGGCCGAGCACAACGCCGGTATGCTGGACCTTCCCGCCCCCGCCCCGAGGCCCGCTCCCGGCGCGTCCGTCGAGAGCGCCCCGCGGGCACCGGCGCCGGACAGCGAGGACTCCGTCCTGGTCGCCTATGGCCTGAGCGCCGAACAGGAGAGACAGGCCGTGGAAGCCGAGGGTATCGCTCCGTTCTGGGCCTCCTTCGGCGAAGCGCAAGGCGCCGCACGCATGACGCCCGCCCGGCATGCCGTCTCGGACACACAGGAAAACACCGAGGGTTTGCTCGTCACCGTCAAAGCGGCCTACAGCCGCGCCGGCCTCTACCTGCTCTACGAGGTGAGGGACGACCACTGGGCGCAGCGGGGCGGTCTGAAGGACGCCGTGGACATGCACATCGGGCGCCACGCGTCGGACGAGCTCTGGTCGGCCGACTCCCTTCTCGACGCTTTCACCAAACCCGTGGACCACTCGCTGATGCTGCGCGGCATCCAGTACCAGGCCCACTTCGGCCCGGCGGGCAGCCCTGCCGACGACGTGGCCATGAACGTGCCGAGTCCCTGGGACCTGAGGCGTGTCGAGCTGTCCGCCGCCGAGGCGCAGCAGCAATACGGCATCACCGTCCGTCGCGGGCAGAAGGCCGGGAACGTGCGCCTGATGCAGTGGTATCTCCCGTGGTCGGCCGTCGGCCTCCGCGGCGAATGGTCCCAACCGCCGGCCGGGAAGCGCCTTGCGACCGTCCTCGGCTACAACGATTCCGACGAGGACTCCCGCACCGACCTTCGCTGGCCCCTGGGCGTGGATCCGTGGCGGCACCCCGCGAGCGATGGAGCGGACCCGAACCCTTTCGGCGACATCGAGATGGGCCCTCCGCTGGCAGATTGAGCATTAGACGTGAGAGGTCTGGGAGGTCAACTACCGCCGTCGGGCAGGCGGCTGAAGCCCACGGAGTCAACCCAGACGCCCCCGGAGACGTCCGCGATCACGCCGAACCGACCGGAGCGCAACTCGTCCTTCAGCACCAGTTCGCGGAGGAGCCAGTATCGCAACGTGTCTGCGGGAGAGGCGGAAGGGATTTTGTTAATTGGTTTAAAAGCCAGATAAGCGGCAACCAAACGACCGGGCCTCCCGCGGAACCGCCCGCTGCGCCAAAGCCCGAGGCGGATTCCTGCCGAGGCCCTACTTTACGACGTCATGAAATACGCGGGATAGAGTGCGGCATGCAACAATGTCAGTTGCAGACGTCCGATAGAATACCCCGAACGAACGATGCAGTAACCGGCACGGGGTTCGCCGCGCTGGAGCCGCTGGACAGGGCATAGTCCAGGATGCTTTGCTCCCACTGGGGATCGGGCGGCGGGCCGAGGGTCGCGGGCAGGCCGAACTGCTCGTTCATCGCCCGCAGCACGGCCACGGGGTCGCCGCCCATGGCATCCCGCAGAGCCTCGTACTTCGCCGGCGCCGCCTCGCGGTTCCGCTCC
The DNA here is from genome assembly GCA_964448935.1 of uncultured candidatus Brocadiaceae bacterium. GTDB lineage: Bacteria > Planctomycetota > Brocadiia > SM23-32 > SM23-32 > CAYVBE01. The sequence goes on along the minus strand of CAYVBE010000091.1, from coordinate 6,068 downwards.
AGCACGCTGGGCATGAGGACGGCACAAACCACGCCGTGCGGCAGGTCGTAGCAGAGCCCCACCGGATGCGCCAGGCCGTGCACCGCGCCCAGCCGCGCGCTGCCCAGCGCCAACCCGGCCATGTAGCTGCCCTCGGCGACTGCCGCGCGGGCTCCGCGATTCTGCCCCTCCTCGTAGGCGGCGGGCAGGTTGAGCGCGATCAGATCCACCGCACCGATCGAGAGCGCCTCCGTCGTGGGTATGGCGTTCATGGAGAAGTATGACTCGATGGCCTGCACCAGGGCGTCCATTCCGGCGGCGGCCGTGACCTTGGGCGGGCAGCTCAACGTCAGGTCGGGATCGGTAATGGAGACGGTCGGCATGACGCCGTCGCCGCGGATGCTTTTCTTCAGGTCCCCGTCGGGATTCGTGATGACGCCGTTTCGGGTGACCTCCGCGCCCGTGCCGGCGGTGGTGGCGACGGCGATGTGAGGCAGCGCGGGGCAGGTGATGGTCCGGCCCTCGTGAAACTCGGCGGCGGGCGCGTCCTCGTGGGCCAGAGCGGCAGCCACCTTGCCCACGTCCATGGCGCTGCCTCCACCCGCTTCCACCACCAGGTCGCAGCGCTCGTCGGCGATCCGCTCCCGCGCGGCGTCCACCGTTGCCAGGTCGGGCTCCGGCGGCACCTGCTCGAACAGTACCGCCTCGACGCCGGCATCATCGAGAAGGTCCACCAGCCGCTCCGTGATGCCGGCCTCACGGAGGGCAGTCCGCCCGGTCACCAGCAGCGCACGCGAGCCGAGATTGCACGCCTCCCCGCCCAGCCCTTCGATGCACCCGGTTCCCACGTGCGAGACGCCGGGGAAGTGAAGCCTCAGCCGGTCCCCCATCTCTTCCGTCCCCCTTCAGACGACGATCTTTTCGGGTCCCCGGCCGTTTTCGTCCGCCTCCGGCATCACCTCCAGCGTCACCCCGGCCTCCTCCAGCATCTGCCGCGCGAACGAGTCCGGATACGCCAGCGCCGCCACAACGCGCACGATGCCGGTGTTGATGATCATCTTGGAGCAGAGGCTGCACGGCACGTGGGTGCTGTAGAGCGTCGCCCCCTCGGTGCGGACGCCGTAGCGGGCGCCCTGCAGCAGGGCGTTCATCTCGGCGTGCAGCCCGCGGCACAGCTCGTGGCGCTGGCCGCTGGGCACCTGCATCTGCTCGCGCAGGCAGCCGACGTCCTCGCAGTGCGGCAGGCCGCTGGGCGCGCCGTTGTAGCCGGTGGCCAGGATGCGCTTGTCCAACACGATCACGGCGCCCACGTGCCGACGCAGGCAGGTCGAGCGGCGCGCCACCTCGTGGGCGATGCGCATGAAATACTCGTCCCAGCTCGGCCGCTCGCGTTGTGGGGCGCTCCCCATGTCGCTCACTCTCCCTCGTCGGCCAGTATAGCGGCCACCCGCTCGGAGTTGGGGCCCTCGATGAGGCCCTTTTCGGTGATTATAGCGGCGATATGCGCGGCGGGCGTCACGTCAAAAGCCGGGCTGTAAACATTGATGCCGTCCGGGGCGATGGTGCGGTCCCCCCACTCGGTGATCTCCTCGCGGTCCCGCTCCTCGATCGGTATCTGGCTGCCATTGTCCAGCGACAGGTCGAACGTCGAGGCGGGCGCGGCGACGTAGAACGGCACGCCGTGGTGCGCCGCAACGATGCTCAGGCCGTAGGTGCCGATCTTGTTGGCCGCGTCCCCGTTGGCTGCTATGCGGTCCGCGCCCACCACCACGGCGTCCACGCGGCCCTCCTTCATCACCTGGGCGGCCATGCTGTCGCAGATCAGCGTCACCGGGATGCCGGCCTGCTTCAGCTCCCACGTGGTCAGGCGCGCGCCCTGCAGCAGGGGACGGGTCTCGTCTGCGAAGGCCGATATGCGCTTGCCCGCCTCGACAGCGGCGAACATCACGGCCAGCGCGGTGCCGTAGTCGGCGGTGGCCAGCCCGCCCGCGTTGCAGTGCGTCAGCACGGTGTCGCCGTCGGAGAGCAACTCGGCCCCGTTCCGTCCGATGGCACGGCAGACGCGCCGGTCCTCCTGCAGTATCTCCAGCGCCTCGTCCAGCAACCTCTGCTTCAACTCGGGCACGGGCAGGTCGGCGTTCTCCAGCGCGGTCCGCTCCATGCGGTCCAGCGCCCAGAACAGGTTGACCGCCGTGGGCCGGCTGGTGGCCAGATACTCCTTGACCTCGCGCAGGTCCTCCATGAAACCGTCGAAGTCCGTGGCGTCGGAGTCGCGCACACCCAGTACCAGCCCCATCGCCGCCGCGACGCCGATGGCGGGCGCGCCGCGCACGCGCAGGACCTTGATGGCCTCCCACATCTCCTCGGGCCTGTGGCACTTGACGTACAGGAATTCGGTGGGCAGGAGGGTCTGGTCAACCAGCTCCGCGCAGCCGTCCAGGCCGTCCTTCCAGCGTATGGTTTCGACGGGCATCGCGTTCCTCCCGCGAAGATTCTCAGGCACCGAACTTGTCCAGCAGACCGGCGTTCGCCAGCATCAGCGGCAGCAGGTACATGGCGCGGAAGATGCCGAGGCCGCCGGTGTTGCAGGTCGCCTCGCTGAAGCCCACGGCGCAGTCGGCCGCGCAGCGGGGCGAGTGGATCAGCAGCGGCACCGGGTGCCAGCTATGCAGCTTCATCGGGCAGGGCGTGGAGTGGTCGCCGGTCAGCGCCAGCACCTCCGGCTCGCTGTCCAGCAGCATCTCCAGCTTCTCGTCCACCGCCTCGATCCCGGCCACCTTGCGCTCGTGCGCGCCGTCCTCGCCGGCCTCATCGGTGGCTTTCACGTGGATGAAAAAGTAGTCGTAGTCGTCGCGGCTGTCCAGGTAGGTCTGGAACTCGTCCTCGACCGACATGCCGGTGTCCAGCAGGTCCATGCCCACCAGGCTGGCCAGACCGCGATACATCGGGTAGGTTGCGATGGCAGCGCAGCGCAGGCCGAACCGCTCTTCGATGGACGGAACGTCCGGCAGACCGCTGACGCCTCGCATGATGAGCCCGTTGATCGGCTCGCCGCCGCTCAGGACCTCCAGCGCCTTCCGCTGCAGCTTGTTGACGATCTCCGCCGCGCGTTCGGAACCCTCGGCCTGCGGTTTGGCCTCGTGGATGGGCTCGTTGTCCTCGTGCGGATCCGTGTCGGAGACGCCGCCCACCAGGCCCTCGCCGCGCAGGATGACGCCCAGCCGGTGCCCCTTGCCGGCCTGGAAGATGACCTGCACGCCGTCTATCTCACCGATCTCGCTGTTGAGCAGTTCCACCTTCTCGGCGCTCTCCTCGGTGGCGGGCCGGCCCGCGCGGCGGTCAACAACGGTGTCGCCCTCGACGGTGCACATATTGGCACGGGCGGCCACATCGCCGCGCTGCAGTTCCATGCCCATGCCCACGGTCTCCAGCACGCCGCGGCCGATCTCGACAACGCGTGGATCGTAGCCGAACAGCCCCAGGTGCGCGGGCCCGCTGCCGGGCGTTATGCCGTAGTCCACGGGGATAATGCGCCCCAGCGCGCTGTGCGAGGACAGATCGTCCAGGGCCGGGCAGTCGGCGTCTTCCAGCGGCGTGCGGTAATCGTTGCTCGGGTGGCGGATATCCCCCACGCCGTCCAGCACCAGCAGCACCAGCTTCTTCCGGCCTTCCGCAATCTCACTGCGTTTCACAAGGTCTTCGGCGATCTCGAGCGAGTCCATCCTTGGGTCTCCTTCGGTGGGAGGGTGTCGAGAATGTCACTATAAGCCGCCCCCCTCGCATTGTCAAAGAAGGGGCCTCGGGGAGCCGAGCGGCCTGACGCACAGAACGCCCGGAGTTTGCCGCTCCGGGCGCGCTCGGATATCATGCATGTACCCTGCAAATCAGCGGAGCGTGTATCAACTCACGAAACGGACGCTGCGGGGCGTGAGCGCCTGCGTGGTGGGCGCGCTGGTTCTGTGCATTCTGGCCTGCCTGACTGCTGCGCAGAGGCCTGCCGCGGCTGAGGCCGATATGCCGTGGCGTTCGCCTCTGAACGTTCAGTTCTCCCCCGACGGTTCCCTGCTGGCCGTTTCCGACCACACGGCCGCGCGGGTCTATCTTCTGGATGTGGCGGATTCCTCCATACGGGCGGAAGTACCGCTCCAGGGACGCCCGCGAGGGTTGGTCTGGTCGGCAGGCAACCGGCTGTTCGTGGCTGAATACGACGCCGGAACGGTGGCGGAGGTGGACGCCGATGCCCGAACCGTGGTGCGACGCCTGACCGTGGGGCCGAAGGCGACCGGGGTGGCGCCGGTGCCGGGAGGCGGGCTGCTGCTCGTCAGCGACATCGGGCTCAATCGGGTCCATGCGCTGAATGCTGCGTCCGGCGAGGAAGTGGCAGTCCTGCCCATGCCCCGCGAGCCGGCCTGTATGGTGGTTACGCCGGACGAGAGCCTGGCCGTGGTCGCCAATCGGCTGCCGGCGGGGCCGGCCAGCGATCCCACATCTTCGGCGGCCATCACGCTGTTGGACCTTGAGAATCTGGAGAAGCTGGCCGATATCCGGCTGCCGGACGGATCGAGCAACGTGCGCCAGGTCGCGGTATCGCCCGACGGCAGGTGGGCCTATGCGGTTCATACGCGCGGCCGCGTGGTGCTGCCGACCACCCAGCTCGAACGCGGCTGGGTCAACACGAACGCACTGAGCATCCTTGACCTGGAGAACCGCTCTCACTACGCCACGGTGCTGCTGGACCGCGTGACCGCCGGGGCGGCGGACCCCTGGGGCATCGCGCTCTCTGCCGATGGAGATACGGCGTGGATCACGCTGGCCGGCGTGCACCAGGTCGCACGAATTGACCTCGGCAGGCTCCATCGCCTCGCAGAGGGGGACACGGACAGCATCCGGGACCCCGAGGCGTACACGGGCAGCGGCACGATGGTCTGGCACAAGTTGGCGGAGAACCCCGAGGAGAACCGCGAGCTGCTGTCCACCCACCTGGCGGCGCTCTACGGCCCGGGCCTGATGCGCCGGACGGACCTGCCGGTCAACGGACCGCGCGGCATCGCGGTCTCGCCCGACGGCGGGCGCGTGGCGGTTGCCGGCTACTACTCCGGGGGAGTGCTCATGCTCGATCCGGAAGACTGTACAGTCACTGAGACAATCGAGTTAGGAGCCCGGCCGGAGGCAAGCCTCGCGCGGGCGGGCGAGATTGCGTTCCACGACGGCGATTACAGCTTTCAGGGCTGGCTGAGCTGCGCCACGTGCCACCCGGAAGGCCGTGCGGACGGACTGAACTGGGACCTGCTGAACGACGGCATCGGCAACCTGAAGAACACCCGCTCCCTGCTCCTGGCCGACCGGACGCCGCCCGTCATGTCGCGCGCGGTGCGGCCGACCTACGAGGCGGCCGTCGAGGCGGGCTTCCGCTACATTCAGTTCCACGTGCCCACCCCCGAGCGCGAGGCGGCGGTCAAGGCATACATCCGCGCGATGGAACCGGAGCGCAGCCCCTACCTGATGGACGGTCAACTGAGCGAGAAAGCCATCCGGGGCAAGGCGATCTTCGAAAGCGATGAGACGGGCTGCGCCGGATGCCATCCCGGACCGCTCTACACAGACCTGAAGACGCACGACGTGGGAACGCGAAGTAGGCTGGACCGCGCGGCGGAGTTCGACAACCCCACGCTCATCGAACTCTGGCGCACCGGGCCCTACCTGCACGACGGCGGCGCGGCGTCCCTGCGCGAGGTGTTCACTCGATTCAACCCCGACGACGCACACGGCAGGACGAGCCACCTCTCGGACGAGGAGATGGACGCCCTGGTGGCCTACCTGCTCTCACTGTGATGAGTAAGCCAACGATCAGAAGAAAGAATCTCTGCATGAGGCGTTGTATCGCCGCGCTCTTGGTCTGCATCTTCATCGGCACGACGTTCGTCCGCGGGGTTGCGGCCAAAGTGCCCAGGCCCTCCTACCAGGCCGGCGAGAACTTCGTGAAAACCTGCCTCTCCCTCCGGCAGGGCTACCTGGCATGGTGGGAGAGCTTGAGCGACGAGGAACGCGCGGACTACAACAAGCGGTGGTGGCGCGATCCGGCCGACGAG
>CAYVBE010000090.1:0-15066 GCA_964448935.1 uncultured candidatus Brocadiaceae bacterium | reverse complement strand
TCCGCCTCTGCACGCGCTGCCGAACCGTGGGGCAACGACCCCTCGCACAACATGGCCATGCAGGCGCAGAACGTACCCGTCGCACTGGACGAGGCCCACGAGGTCTGGACAGTGGAGACGGACACCCGCTGGCAGTTCCCCATGCCCACCATCGTCGGGGACAGGGTCCTGATCGGTTCGGCCCGGGGGGCCGTCGTGGACGAATCGTGGAGCAAGGCGCTCAAAGGCGGCGGCGTGCTGACCTGCCGCGACCTTGAGGACGGCTCCCTGCAATGGCAGCTCGTCGTCGCCAAGGCGGGCTATGGCCTTTCCACCTACGGGATCACCACCACGCCCGTAATCGAGGGCGACCGCATTTACATCCTGGTCATGGACGAGATGCTCTGCGTTGACCTGGACGGACTGGCGGACGGCAACGACGGCTACCAGGAGGAACTGGCCCTCATGAAAGACGAAGGCGACAAGGGCTACCAGCCGCCCGACGGCACCGAGCCGCACAACGAACTGCCCGAATGGGCGGGCGACATCATCTGGCGCCACAGCCTGGGGCAATATCCCATCAGCTACCAGGACGCCACGGCGTGCAGTCCGGTCATGCTGGGTGACCAGCTCTGGATAAGCACCTCACACCAGCTTGGCTCGCAGGCCCGGGGGCGGAGGGGCAACAAGCCCGCCTATGCCCCACACATGATCGTGCTGGACAAGAACGATGGCAGCCTGATCGCGCGCGACGAGATGGATATCCCTATCGTTTACCATGGCGAGTGGTCCTCCCCTTCCTTTGTCAATGTGGACGGCACGCCGGTAATCGTTTTCCCGGACGGCTACGGAATGCTGCGCGGCCTGGCGGTGCCGGAGCCGTCCGAGGATGGGTCGCCCGTGGTGCTGGAGGAACTGTGGTCCTACGAGCTGAACCTGCCGGAATGGCGGGAGCGCGACGGCAAGCTCCTGCCCTACACTGAGGACAAGCGTTTGTTCTTCAAATACCCGCCCGATTACCCCGACGGCGATCGCTGGTTCAAGTATGAGGAAGACGGCCGTGCGCCTTACCGATTCAACGGACCGAGCGAGACCATCGCACGGCCGGCCGTGGTGGGCAACCGCATCTACCTGGGCGTGGGCCGCGACTGCTACTACAACAGCCGTCGCAAACCCGAGGATGCTCCGGAGGTCGAGAGTGGCAAGAAGTTTTGGGGCCCGGGCCGGTTCATGTGTCTGGAGCTGGAAAAGCCGGACGAGCCGCCCCGCTTGGTGTGGGAGGACCAGCAGGTCAAGCGCACCCAGTCCACCGCGTCCGTCGTGGACGGGCTGGTGTATGTGGGGGACACCTGCGGCTTTTTGCACTGCCTGGACGCCGACACCGGCGAGGTCTACTGGCGGGAGGACCTCGGCCACCTGGTCGAGTGCGCCTCCCAGATGGCGGCGGACGGCAAAATCTACGTGTCCACCGCGGACAACGAGCTGTTCGTCTACCGCGCCGGCCGACAGACGGAGCAGCTCTTCAAACGCCGCTTCCGGAGCTGGATCAGCACCGTCTACCCCGCCGACGGAATGCTCCTGATCTCCACGCTGAAAAAGGTGACTCTCTTCAGCACCAAACCGCAGGGGTAAAGGGATAGATCAGGCATCGGGCCGGCGGGACGTTGAAAAGACCGGCCGTGCCGCCCAGAATGGATAGGGGATCAAGCATTCGGGGGGCACCATGGCCGAAACGAGATCGTACAGGGTGGCGGAGCTGGACTGCGCGGAGGAGGTCAACGCGCTTCAGGAGGTCCTGGGGAAGCGAGACGGCGTCGAGGAACTGGACTTCGACATCCTCAGCTCCCGCATGACGGTCGTCTTCGACCCCGAGGAACTGGACTCCGACCGGATCGTCCGGCTGGTGGCCGAGGCGGGGATGACGGCCGTGCCCTGGGAGGAGCGCGGCGCCCGACCCGCCGGCGGATGGTGGGAGGGGCACGGGCGCCTGGCCATGACGCTGGCCAGCGGCGTCTTCCTGCTGGCCGGTTTTATCGTACACTGGGTCCTCCACGGAAGCATCCTCCATGCGTTTACCGGCGCGGGCGAGGCTATGGTGCTTCCCCTGGGCGCACGCCTGCTCTATGGCGCGGCCATGGTGACGGGCGCCTGGTACATCCTGCCGCGGGCCATGAACGCCGTGCGCCGCCTGCGCCCGGACATGAACCTGCTGATGACGGTGGCCGTGATCGGCGCGCTCGGCATCGGGGAATGGCTGGAGGCCGCCATGGTGGTATTCCTTTTCTCCCTGGCGCTGGTGCTGGAGCACTGGAGCGTGGACCGCGCGCGGCGCGCCATCTCGGCGCTGCTGGAGCTTTCGCCCCCCACCGCGCTGGTGGTGCCGGACGAGGGCGGTCCCCCGCAGGAAAGGCCGGTGGAGGCCGTCCGGGTGGGCCGCCAGGTGGTGGTCCGCCCCGGCGATCGCATCCCGCTGGACGGACAGGTGATGACCGGCGAGTCCACGGTCAATCAGGCGCCCATAACCGGCGAGTCCGCGCCCGTGCCCAAAGGACCGGGCGACAAGGTCTACGCCGGCACCATCAACCAGCATGGCACGCTGGAATTCGAGGTCACCCGGCCCAACGACGACACCACGCTGGCGCGCATCATTCACCTGGTGCAGGAGTCGCGCTCGCGCCGCTCCCGGGCGGAACAGTGGATCGAGAAGTTCGCCCGGTATTACACGCCGGCCATGATGGCCCTGGCGGCGGCCATTGCCGTGGCACCGCCCCTGGCCACCGGCGCGGCGTGGACGCCCTGGTTCTACCGCGCGCTGGTCCTGCTGGTGATCGGCTGCCCCTGCGCGCTGGTTATCTCCACCCCGGTTACCGTCGTCAGTGCCCTGACCAGCGCGGCGCGAAACGGCGTGCTCATCAAAGGCGGCGTTTACCTGGAGGCCGCCGGAAGGCTGGACACGCTGGCGGTGGACAAGACAGGGACACTGACCTATGGCCGCCCCCGCGTGCAGCGCGTGATACCGCTGGAAGATCACACCCCCGAGCAACTGCTGCGCACCGCAGCCGCCGTGGAGGCCGACAGCACCCATCCCCTGGCCGAGGCCATCGTGCGCGAGGCGGCCCGGCAGGACATCGTGGTCGGCCGGGCAGAGCGCTTCCGCAACATCTCCGGCATGGGCATCGAGGCCGTGGTGGACGACGAGCGCTTCTGGGTGGGCAGCCACCGCATGATGCACGACAAGGGGATGGAGACCGAGCGCGCGCACGAGGTCGCCCTGTCCATCGAGGAAGCCGGTCACACCGTGGTGGCCGTCGGCACGGACGACCATGTCTGCGGGCTGATGGCCGTGGCCGACGGCGTGCGGGAGAACGCGGCAGCCGTGGTGCGGTCGCTCAAGGAGCAAGGGGTGCGGAGGGTCGTCATGCTAACCGGCGACAACGAGGCCACCGCGCGCGACATCGCCGCCCGGATCGGCATAGACGAGTGGCACGCCGGCCTGATGCCCGAGGAGAAGGTGAACGCCGTCAGGGAACTGACCCGGCGGGCGGACGGCGTGGCCATGGTCGGCGACGGGGTGAACGACGCCCCCGCCATGGCCGCCGCGGACTTCGGCATAGCCATGGGCGCCATCGGCTCCGACGTGGCCATAGAGACGGCCGACATCACCCTCATGTCGGACGAGATAGCTCGCATCCCCTGGCTGGTGCGGCACGCCCGCCGGGCGCTGGCGGTCATCAAGCAAAACGTCGCGCTGGCGCTGGGCATCAAGGCAGTGTTCATCACGCTGGCAATCTTCGGCGCGGCCACGCTGTGGATGGCCATCGCGGCCGACATGGGCGCCTCGCTGCTGGTCATCTTCAACGGCCTCCGCCTGCTCAAGCGGCAGCCGATGGACCCGGGGACCGGCCAGGCTTCGCTCACCGGCCCGTGTGGTTGATCCAGACGTCCACCTGGTCCTGGCCGGAATCGTAGGGCTTGCCGGCTATGTCGGGCAGGCCGTTGCCGGTCAGGTCGCCCACGGTGGCCATGTGGGTGGGCAGATTGCCGATCACGTTCATCTCGAACTCGCCCCCACCGGCGTTGCGATAGATTATCTCGCGCGGGCTCTCGTAGCCGCCCAGGCCCATCTCGCCCACAAAGATGTCCGGCTTCCCGTCCGCGTTGAAATCCGCCAGGGCCAGGCTGTGGGGATGGAAGAGGTCCCCGGCCAGCTCGACGGGTTCCCAGTCGGGGGCGCGCAGCCAGACGAGACGCCCCTCGTCGCGCTCCCCCTCGGTGAGGACGATGTCCTGCCGGCCGTCGCCGGTCAGGTCGCCCACTGCGACGCACGTGCGCGGGTCGAGGTCGGAGATCAGCTCGGTGCGCTGCCAGCCTTCCTCGGTGCGCTTGAAGACGTTGGGGCCGGCGACGATCTCGTTCTCGCCGTCGCCGTCGAGGTCGCCGACCCAGAGACCCTCGACCTCCAGGTCCCGGGCGATGAGGTGGCAGCACTCTTCCGGCCAGGGGCAATCCGTCGGGTCTTCGGGGATGTCGAAGTAGGCGACGACCTTCGCGCCCTGCGAGGCGAAGACGATCTCCACCTCCCCGTCGCCGTCCACGTCGCCGGTGGCCTGATCGTGGTACTTGCGGAAGGCGTCGGTGATGACGTGCTTCGTCCACGGACCGCGGGGGTCGCGGGGGCTCTCGAACCAGTAGAGCCGCGTGTTGGACTGCCCCTCTTCGTAGTCCTGCGGATTCCCCGCCACCACGTCGGGTACGCCGTTGCCCGTGATGTCCAGCAGCACGCCGCCCGCTTCCAGGTGCGCGGTGGCGATGGTGTGGCGCTCCCAGCCCGGATTGTCATACCAGACCAGGTTGCCCGTCCCGTATTTGCCGCCCACGACGATGTCTTCGCGGCCGTTACCGGTCAGGTCGCCGATCAGGCAGATGTCGTTGTGCGTGCCGGCGGGCGCGGCGTCTATGACGATGTGTCCGAAATCGAGCGGTTCCATGACTCCCCCTATTGACCAAGTGTTTCCAGCGCGTATTCCCCGGCGCGGTCCACATATCCACGACCGCGGTCCACGGCCGCCCGGATGGCATCCACCGTCGGCTTCGCCGCATCTCCCAGGCTCTGAAGGGCATTGATGGCCGCCAGCACCACCATGCCGTCGTCGTCCGCAAGTGCCTTTTCCAGGGCGGGCAGGCCCAGGTCGGTTCTGCCCAACCGGCACAGCGCCTCTCCTGCCGCCACGCGTACGCTCGGGGATTGGTCGCCGAGGACCTCCCGCAACGCGGGAGCGGCGGAGGCCGCCTGTAGCCCGAGGACGGCGCATCCGGTGGCCGCCCAGTAGCGCACTCCGCTGTCCGTATCCCGAAGGCGGCTGATCAACTCCGACAAGGCACCCGCGTCCCGCGCGGAGGCCAGGTCGGCGGTATGCACGATTCTCTCCAGCGGGAAACCCGGGTCGTGGCACATGTCGTAGGGCGCGCGGCCTTCCTGGCCCGCCCGGCGGAGCATCTCCGGCTCCGGCAGGAAACCGGCATCGCGCACCGACAGGATATGCTCGGTCTCCGCCTGCCTCATGCGTTTAAGAGTAGCCCGGTGTTCCGGATCACCGGCCAGGTTGTGCACGTTGTAAGAGTCGGCGTCGCAGTCGTACAGCTCTTCCGGCGGCTTCGGCTCCCAGAAGCGGCTCTGGGTCTCATTGCACCGACCCTCGCGATATGTCCGCTCCCAGGCCCGCGTGGACTGCGCGCGCCACAGATAATTCAGGTGCTGCCCGTAGATGCGGTGCGGCATGTAGTTCCGGATGTACAGGAACCGCCGCCCGCGCACGGCGCGCATCATGTCGTAGCGCTCGTCCATGCGCCCGCGGTACAGGTGCACGAACTCCCGTGGCTCGGCCGCCTGCCCGCCCAGGAACGCTTCTCCCTGGATGTAATCGGGAATCTCAACCCCCGCCAGGCTCAGGACCGTGGGCGCCAGGTCCACAAAGCTCACCGGGCGGTCCACCCGGCTGCCCGGCGGCGCGGGGGCAAGGTGCCGCCACTTCTCGGGAAAGCGCACAATCATCGGCACGCGGGTGCCGCTGTCGAACAGGTAACGCTTGCTGCGCGCCAGCACGCCGCCGTGGTCGCCGTAGTAGAAGACGATGGTGTTCTCGGCCACCCCGCTCTCTTCCAGCCCCGCCAGCCGCCGGCCGATCTGGTCGTCCATCCGCTGAATGGCATCGTAGTATTCGGCCCAGTCGTGCCGCACCTCGGGCAGGTCGGGATGGTAGGGCGGCAGGGAGACCCCGCCGGGGTCGTGGGTCAGGTTTCCCGGATCGCCGAAGATGCAGGATTCGTGGGACGCGCCGTAGTTGAAGACGCTGAAGAACGGCTGGCCCGGCGCGCGGTTCCTGTAGTGTGCCTTGCGGCTGGATTCGTCCCACGTGCCGTGCGGCTTGCGCGCGTTGTAGTCCTCTTTGGCGTTGTTGGAGCAGTAGTAGCCGGCGGCGCGAAGCAGTTGCGGAAAGAAGCGCACAAAATCCGGCGTCGGGTGGCGGCTGCGCATGTGCAGCGTGCCGAGGCTGCTGGCGTACATGCCGGTGATGATGGTGCACCGCGCGGGGGCGCAGACCGGGGCGTTGGCGAAGGCGTTCTCGTAGCGGACGCCCTCGGAGGCCAGCCGGTCCAGGTTGGGCGTGATGGCGAACTCGTCGCCGTAGCAGCCCAGCAGGGGGCTGGTGTCCTCGCTGACAACCCACAGGATGTTGGGGCGATCGTCCCGGCCCGCGGCACCGAACGCAGACCGTCCCGCCATCACCGCGCCCAACCCCGCCGCACCTCCGGCTTTCAGTAGATCACGTCTGGAAAGGCCACCGCCCATCAAACGATTCTCCCGCACGCAGGTGATTTCTCGCCGAAACCCTCAGCCGGCCTCGGCCAGTTGACTCTCGACACGATGATACAGGTAGGCCCCTGCGATCATCAAAGCGCCGAGCACGAAGAACGATATGATGCGGTAGATCTGCGCCACCGTCGCCATGTCCATCAGCACAACCTTGAGCGCCGTCAGGCCGAACAGAAGAAGTCCCGCAATCCGGATTGAGCGGACATCGCGCCAAAAACCGACCGCCAGAAGGGCCGAGGCGTAAACTGCCCAGACGATGGAGACGGACATCAGGGCGGTCCACCGGGCGCTCTCGGCGTCGGCTATGCTCGCCATGCTCCAGGTGAACGTCTCCAGGCTCAGCAGGATCGGCAGGCCCACCAACCCCGACCAGAAGAGCGTCGTCCCCGCCGCATCCTTCCCGTCGGGGACCTCCATCAGCCCGGAGAGCAGCCGGTAGCCCAGGGCTACGAGCACCGTCACGAGCCCGATCCCGAACCGCCAGGACAGAAAGAGACTATAGTCGCCCCGATGGCCGTACGCGTAGGCGCTGAGCACCAGCATCCCGGCCACGGCAAGGGGCGGAATGCCGGCCAGCCGGACCGGCACGGAACGCAGGCGGAGCCCGAGGTAGAGCAAAAGCACCGCGCCCAACACCCACGGGGCGGCCGCGACGTGGTGGGCCAGCCAGCGTTCTCCGGTGGTCGAAATCGCGGTTGTCAGTTCGGAACTCGCCAGCAACATGGCCACGTAAGCCCCACCGATGACCAGCGCCAGCTTGAGCGTGCGGTCCTCCTCCTGCGCCGGACCCCTCAGAAACTGATGCACCAGCGCCGCGGCCCATGCCGCCAACGGAACGCAGAGGGCGAAAAGGAAAGGCCGGTTGAGGAAACCCGTGAAGTCGGCCGCGTGGAGCGGCCAGTGCACGGCCGAGATGCGCACCGCCGCCAGCACCAGCACGATGAAACCCCACGCCCGCACCGGCCGGTAGCCGAAGTGGTAGCCCAGATACACGAGCACGGGCCCCAGACCGGCCCAGACCAGCGTCACCGGCCAACCGTCCAGGTAAAGCGGCGCGGAGACCGTGGCAAGCAGCAGCGCCATCGCCACGAAGCCGAACACCGTGCGCTCCGCCTCGGGCACGCGCCTGCCGGCCAGCACCGCCGGGGCCAGATAGGACGCCGCCATGGCCAGGGCGACCGAGCCCAACGCCACCTGGTGTTCCTGCAGCACCGCGCAGGCACAAGCAAAGGCCAGCGCGCCGTCCGCCACCGCCATGCAGAACCGCTCGGGCGCCGGCGTCGTCCGCCGCCGAAGGTCGTTGCCGCAGGCCAGCAGCAGGAACAGCGCGTAGAAGCCGCCCAGCCAAAGCATGGTAGGCAGCATTGCGGCGTCGGTGTAAAACTCGCCGAACCACGCGCCAAAAAGGACCGCCGTGCCCACGAAAGCGGCCACGTCCAGCCCCCGCCAACCTTTCCACAGCGTGAGGCCGACTACGCCGAAATCCAGCAGCAGCAGGTAGGCGAACAGCGCGTCGCGCCGGTCCTCGCCGGTTGAGAGAAGCACCGGGGTCAACACCCCGCCGATGAGCGCCAGGAAGCTGATGGACCGGGCATCGTGAGCTGCGGCCAGCGCCATGCCGAGGGCCGTGACCGCCATCATCGCGCCGAAGGCCACCGGCTGCGCGATGAGATGATAGAGCGCAAAGGAGGCAAAGAGGGATAGATAGAGCACCGCCAGACCACCGCCGATCAGCCCCTGGCCGAAGAAGCGGCTATTCCGCCGCACGAAATGCTCCCCGGTACCCACCATGGCGATGCCCGCTACCAGGCCGATCACCACGCGGGTGGTGGGGCCGATCCACTCCTGATCGAAGGCATACTTGATGAAAAAGCCCGCCGCAAGCAGCAGCGCCAGGACGCCCGCCCAGGTTAGCCATTTCTGCCCGATGGCCTGCTCTATCCCCCCAAGGCCGGGGGCGGCAGGCGCGGATTCGGCCCGCTGTGCCCGGGCTTGCGGTTCGGGCTCGGGTTGCGGCTCCGCGGGTTCCTCGGGCTTTGGTTTCTCCGCCGGTGGGGGTGGTTCGGGTGTCGGCTCGGGTGTGGGGGCCTCTTCCGGCTCCGCCTCCAGGCTGCGCAGCCGTTGGACGACCGAGTTCAACTCCTGCTGCAGGGCCTTGAGCCGGCCGCCCTGGGAAAGCACCATCACGAAGGCGATGACTCCCAGAACGCCGGACGCCACTATCAGCACGACAACCAGCAGCGCCAGCAGTCCGAAGAAAGCTCCCATGTCTCTATGCCCTCCAGAGCGGTTTCTGATCCAGCCACAACATACCGCGCACCGCCGTCCCGGTCAATCGCTTGCGGGAACTGCGGAGAGCAACCGTTGAGGCGGCTCGCTCAGTAGGCGTAGAGGGTGCCGTAGGGACGAGCGGTCCTGGGGTAGAGCTTGACGAAGTCCTCCGGGCTGAAGCGCACGCCGGTCAGGTCCAACTCGCGGCAGTACTGGCTGAGGATGCCCTCCAGCCGGCTCCAGTCCTCATCCTCCAGCTCGCCCAGACCCACCTCGGCGCCCAACTGGTGGGGCTCCGGCCGGCAGCGCAGGTACATGACACCGCCGTGCATGCCCGTGCCGATCCACTCCCCCACGGGCGGCCGGTCCGAGGAGTGCATCCCCAGCACCACCAGAGCGCCGCCGGCCATGTATTCCCCCAGGTAGTCGCCGGCTCGCCCACCCACCACCACCGTGGGATGGCGGTCCTTGTATGCCTTCATGTGGATGCCTGCGCGGTAGCCGACCGAGCCGCCCACGAAGATGGTGCCGCCGCGCATCGAGTATCCCAGGATGTCCCCCGCGTCTCCGTGCACCACGATCTTGCCGGCATTCATGGTGTTGCCCACGGCGTCCTGAACGTTGCCGTTGACGGTGACCTCCGCGCCGTTCATAAAGGCGCCCAGGTCGTTGCCGGGCACGCCCTCGATGGTGATGTGGGCGCCGCTTTCGAGCGCGGCTCCGATGTAGCGCTGGCCGCGGACGTTCTCGAGGATAATCTCCCCGGCACCGTCGGTCAGCGCGCCGTGGATGCGCTCGTTCAGCTCCCGATACGGGATGTTGTCGGCGTCTATCCTCATACCAGGATACCCTGTCCCGAGACAACGTGTTTGCGGTATTCCCGCGGGAGCGAGATGAGTCCGAACTCGTCGGTCAGCAGCAAGTCCTTGAACTCGGAAACGTCAAGCCCCTCGCGGATGAGGCCGGTGATGATGCCGGCCCCTTCGATCTCCCCGAAAAACACCGCTCCCACCACTCGATTGTCGCGCAGAACGATCTTTCGGTAAACCGGCGCCTCCTCGTCCAGCTCGCTCAGCACCTCGCAGTGGTCATCCGCTTCCGTCCGGCCCACGGAGATGGTCGGCACGCCCAGCACCTCAACCGCGTTCATCACCAGGCCGCCGCCGTAGTTCCGGCGCTCCCCGGCCATGTTGCAGCCCGCAATGAAGCCCTGCCGGTAGGCGTCCGGAAAGATGGGTATGCAGCGGCTCTCGCCGCTGAGCAATTCCCTGGCCTGCGCCACGTCGCCGGCGGCGTAGATGTCCTGCATCGAGGTCATCATGGTCTCATCCACCAGGATGCCCCTGTCGGTGCGGATCCCTGTATCCGCCACGATTCCTGCGTTCGGCGAGACCCCGATGGCGAAGATAACCAGCCCGCAGGGCACCTCCGTCCCGTCGCGGAGCGTGACGCCGGTCACCTGCCCCTCTTGCGCTACCACCCGCGTGACCGTGGTGCCGCAGCGCACAGAGACGCCGGCGCCCTCCAGCACGTCGCGGGCAAGGCCGGATGCGGTGCTGTCGAAGGTGGCCGTGAGCACGCCATCGGCCAATTCGATGACCGTCGTGCGCAGACCCCGCTCCACCAGGGCCTCCATGGATTTCAGCCCGATCAGACCGCCGCCCACGACCACGGCATCGGTCAGGTCATTGTTCTCGATATAGGCGGCGATCTTCCGCGCATCGTCCCAGGTGGTGAAGGTGAACACGCCGTCCGCCTCCACGCCCTCGACATCGGGCGGGACGATGGGCGTGCCGCCGGTAGCGATGAGGAGTTTCCAGAAACCCAACTCCTCCCCGTCCTCGGTGGTGAGCACGCGCCGCTCCGGGTCCACCCGCTCCACCCGCGTGCCCAGGAGCGGTTGAACGTCGTTACGCTCATAGAAATCCGGCCCGCGGTAGTGCATGTCCTCCTCGTCCACCTTGCCGGCCAACAGGTAGGAGATCAGCGGACGGGAGTAGGTGTGGTGCGGCTCGTCGCTGATGAGCGTTATGGACCGCTCCGCGTCGGCGCTGCGGATGCCGGAAACGCCAGCAATGCCCGCCACCGAGTTGCCGATGATGATGTATGGTTCTCTATTCATCGCTGGATTCCAGAACAATGGCTTCGTTGGGACAGTTGGCCACGCAGGCGGGGTATTCCTCGTCAATGCATAGGTCGCACTTGGAGGCGATGTGGGTCTCCCGCCCGCGTCGCACGGCGCCCACGGGGCAGACCATCACGCACATCCAGCAGCCCACACAGCGCTCCTGGTCGCAGAGCACCGCCCCCGTCTCCGGGTCGCGGTGCATGGCACCCGTCATGCATGCCTCCAGGCAAGGGGCGTCCTCGCAGTGGCGACACTGGAGCGCGAAGGAGACGTATCCCGACTGCTCCACGCGGACGCCCGGCACGATGGTGTCCCGCTCCTCGCGGAACGCCTTGATGAGCTTCTTGGACCGGGAATGCTGCACCAGGCAGTGGATCTCGCAGAGCCGACAGCCGATGCAGTATTCCTCGTGTGCGACTATTCGCTTCATGGCTCACTCCCCCGCCGGCTTGACGTCGAGGATTTTCAGTTCGCGGTCCGTGAGGCCGACGCCGCGCAGGTGCTCCCGGTTGCCGCGCAGGCTCTCGATGGCGTTCACCCCCATACCGCCCATCATCTCCTTGATCTCCAGGGACCAGCCCCGCAGCAGGTTGACCAGCCGCCGGGTGGCGACATCGGGGTTGAGCCGCCGCGTCAGGTAGGGGTCCTGCGTGGCGATGCCCCAGTTGCACTTGCCGGTGTAGCACTTCTGGCACAGGTGGCAGCCCATGGCCACCAGCGCGGCGGTCGCGATGTAGACGGCGTCCGCGCCGAGCGCCACGGCCTTCACCACGTCCGCGCTGCAACGAAACCCCCCGGCAGCCACCAGAGAGGCCTGATTGCGGATGCCCTCCTCGCGCAGGCGGGAGTCCACCGCGGCGAGGGCGAACTCGATGGGGATGCCCACGTTGTTGCGGATCATGGTGGGCGCGGCGCCGGTGCCGCCCCGGTAGCCGTCCAGGACGACGATGTCCGCCCCGGCGCGCACGCAGCCGCTGGCGATGGCCGCCACGTTATGCACCGCCGCGATCTTGACGGCTACCGGCTTGCTGTAGCGGGTAGCCTCTTTTATGGAAAAGATGAGCTGCCGGAGGTCCTCGATGGAGTAGATGTCGTGGTGCGGGGCCGGCGACAGTGCGTCGGTCCCCTCCGGTATCATGCGGGTGGCGGAGACGGCGGCGTCCACCTTCTCCCCCGGCAGGTGGCCGCCGATGCCGGGCTTGGCACCCTGCCCGATCTTGATCTCCACCGCAGCCGCGCAGTTCAGGTATTCCGCGTCCACCCCGAACCGGCCGGAGGCCACCTGCACGATCATGTTGTCCCCGTAGGGTCGGATGTCCTCGTGGAGACCCCCTTCACCGCTGTTTGCGTAGGTGCCCGCCTCCTTCGCCGCCCGGGCGAGGGCCAGGGAAGCGTTGTAACTGATGGAGCCGTAGGACATGGCGGAGAACATGACGGGCAGCTCCAGTTCGAGCTGCGGCGCCACCTCGGTCTCCAGAGCCAGCGAGCCGCCCTCTTGCCGGACGATGCGCACGTTGTTGGGCTTGCGCCCCAGGTGGCCCAGCAGCTCCATCGGCTCCCGCAGGGGGTCAATGGACGGATTGGTCACCTGGCTGGCGTTCAGCAGCAGGCGGTCCCAGTAGACCGGCTGCGTCTCGTCGTTGCCCATGCCGGCCAGAAGGACGCCACCGGTCTCGGCCTGCTTGTAGATGTTGCGCAGGGCGGAAGCCGTCCAGTTGCCGTGCGGCCGGAAGTCCAGCTCCGACCGCCGTATGGAGATGGCGCCCGTCGGGCAGAGCGTGGCGCAGCGGTGGCAGCCCACACAGGCGCTGCTGTCGCTGTTGACCGTGCCGTCCTCCTCGTCGTACTCGTGCACGTCGTTCGCGCACTGCCGCACGCAGACCTGGCACTGGATGCAGCGCTCGGGGTCGCGCTCGACCACGAAGTCTGGCTCGATCAGCCACTTGCGCGGCTGGAACTCTCGCTGGTCCTCTTCGGTTTCGGTAGACATAGTATCACCTGCTTATCCCGCGGCGTGCGCGCCCATCAGGTGCGGCGCGCGCCGGGGCCTTTTCTCTTTGTTCAATCGGCCGATAATCGGCTCGCCGCCTTCGGCGTGCCACAGCGTTTGCGGATCGGCGCAGACCTCCCGCACGGCGGCCTCCTCGCTGGCGACATACAGCATGTCGTCCTTGCGGGCGGCCACCATCGGCCGTAGTTTGATGCGATCGTTCAGCGCCACCATTCCCCCGCTGTGTCCCACCAGCACGGAGAACGGACCGTTCAGCAGCGCGCCGCCGTAAACGACCCGCAGCGTGCGGGCGATCTGTCTCTGCTCCTCGGGCATGCGCTGGATCTGCTTCCAGAACGGCGGCGCCAGGGCCGTGCAGGCCAGTTCCATCGGCAGCCCGTGCCGGCGGACCAGGAGGTCGAACATGTAGGCGATGACCTCCGTGTCCGTGCGCAGCGTGCAGTGATAGCCGAAATTAGCCAGGTAGCGGCGGTTGATCCCATAGGAGGATATCTCGCCGTTGTGGACAACGGCCCAGTCCAGCAACCCGAAGGGGTGCGCCCCACCCCACCAGCCGGTGGTGTTGGTGGGAAAGCGCCCGTGGGCGGTCCAGATGTAGGCCCGGTATTCCTCCAGGCGGTAGAATCGCCCGATGTCCTCGGGGTAGCCGACGCCCTTGAAGACGCCCATGTTCTTGCCGCTGGAGAAGACGAAGCCGTCCTCCACCTCGGAGTTCACCTCCATCACCAGCGTCACCATCAGGTCGTCCTCGGTCATGTCGTAGTTGACCTCGCGCACCTCGTCCCGCACGCGGACGAAGTAGCGGTGCAGTATGGGGCGGCGGCGGATGGCCCGCAGGGGCCGCGTGGGGATGGGCTCCTCGTGGTGTATCACGCACGTTTCGGCCAGCACCTCCTCCGCCGCCCTCTTGCCCGCCTCGTCGTCGCACATCAGGTGCACGGCATAATCGTCCGCATGGTCGGGGTATATGCCGTAGGCCGCGAACCCGCCACCCAGCCCGTTGGAGCGCTCGTGCATGTTGGCGATGGACCGGATGATCATCTCGCCGTCGAACAGCCGTCCGCTCTCCGACATGATTCCGGAGATGGCGCAGCCGCTGATGTCTTTCTGATCGAGAATCCTCATCTGTCTCTCCCTCCAACGATGGCAGCCGGTCTGACGGAACTCACAGAACCGGCAGATACCTCTTCAGTTCATACTCGCTGACGTGGGTGCGGTAGGCGTCCCACTCGATCTTCTTGTTGGCGATGAACTTCTCGAAGATGTGATCCCCGAGGGCCTCGCGAACCAGATCGCTGTTCTCGGTCTCCCAGATGGCTTCGGCCAGGTTGCCGGGCAGCGAGACGATGCCGTTTTGCTCCCGCTCGGCCTGGCTCATCTCGAAGATGTCCTCTTCCACCGGGTCGGGCAGCTCGTAGCCCTCCTCGATGCCCTTCAGGCCGGCCGCCAGCATCACCGCGAACGCCAGGTAGGGGTTGCAGGCGGGGTCGGGGCAGCGGAACTCGGCCCGCGTGGCTTTCTCCTGTCCGGGCTTATACATGGGCACGCGGACGAGTGCGGACCGGTTGCGCCGCGCCCACGAGACGTAAACGGGGGCCTCGTAGCCGGGCACGAGCCGCTTGTAGGAGTTCACCCACTGCGCCACGACGCTGCAGATCTCGCGCGCGTGCTTCAGCAGGCCGGCGATGTATGCCTTGCCCTCGACGCTGAGGCAGTACTGCGCGTCGGCGTCGAAGAAGGCGTTCTTCTCGCCCTTGAACAGCGACTGGTGCGTGTGCATGCCGCTGCCGTTCTCGCCGAACA
>CAYVBE010000089.1:13813-15101 GCA_964448935.1 uncultured candidatus Brocadiaceae bacterium | reverse complement strand
GGAACTCCCACGGGTCCTCCTGCAGGTCGTAGAGTTCCCCGAGGTCGTGGGTGTGGTAGGCTGTCAGCTTGTAGCGCTCGTCGCGGACCATGGTGGCGCGGCTGCCTTCGAACCCCCAGTCGGGCACGACCTCGCGCGGGGGCAGCGCGCTGTAGTACTGGCACCTGACCAGGTCCCGATGACGGTCGGGCTCGGCCCGGCCGGTGAGGATAGGCAGCAGGCTGCTCGCCTGCATGTGCTCGGGCGGCTCCAGGCCTCCGAGTTCGAGGACGGTCGGGGCGAGGTCCATCAGCTCGACCAGCGCGTCGCTGCGCAGGCCTGATTGGAAACGCCCCGGCCAGCGGAGGATGAGCGGGACGCGCACCAGCGCCTCGTAGAAGCGGCAGCCCTTCCGCGTCAGCCCGTGGTCGCCGAGCATCTCCCCGTGGTCGGAGGTGAAGATGACGACCGTGTCCTCCAGTTGGCCGGTCTCCTCCAACGCCTCCAGCAACCGGCCCAGGTTCTCGTCAATCAGGTCCACCATGGCCCAGTAGGCGGCCTGGATGCGGCGGCCGTCGAACTCCTCCGGCCGGCGTGCCCCGTCCTGGAAGTCCACCTCCGCCAGCCGCCGCTGCTGCTCCAGGTCGGTCTCCCGGAAGTGCGGTCCGGGCATGGAATCAATGTCATAACGGTCCAGGTATGACTGGGGCGGGTCGTACGGCGGATGGGGGTCGAAGACATTGACGCTGAAGAGCCACGGTGTATCCGGGCGTTCGGCCGCCCCGCGGACGAAATCAATGGCGCGGTCGGTGCACCAGGTGGTCTGGTGGAGTTCCGGCGGGATGGAGGCGGGGTCCTTGCGCATCTCTTCCAGCGAATGGCCCTGTTCCCGGAGCCAGGTGTGGTAGTCGTGGCCCGGCTGGTCATAGTGGCCGGAGCCGTGCGACCAGTGGAAGACCCGGTAGCCGTCGTCCGGGCGTTTCTCCCGGCGGCCCTGGGCGGCGGAGAGGTGCAGCTTGCCCGACAGGCCGCAGTCATAGCCGGCATCGGCCAGCAGCTTCGTGACAAGCGGGGCGGCGTCGGCCCAGCGCTCGTTGCCGTTGGTGCAGGCGCGGATGCTGCCGGGCAACATGCCGGTCAGGAACGAGGCGCGGCTGGGGGTGCAGATGGGGCTCTGGCAGTAGGTCCTGGTGAAGGCGACCCCCTCTTCCACGAGCCGGTCCAGATTCGGCGTGTGGACGTATTCGTTGCCCAGGGCGCCAACGGTATCGAAGCGCTGCTGATCGGTGCAGAACCACAGGATGTTCGG
>CAYVBE010000089.1:0-13713 GCA_964448935.1 uncultured candidatus Brocadiaceae bacterium | reverse complement strand
CACCGGGTCCTGGGAGAGGTAGGGATGATACTCGACCTGGTTGCACAAGATGGGCGCCGGCGAGGCCTGCCGCGCCTCCTCCAGCAGTGCCACGTTGAAGTTGCTGACGCCGACGTGCCGGGTGGTGCCCTCGTCGCGAAGCTCGCCCATGGCGCCCAGCGTCTCGGCCAGCGGCACGCCGGTGCTTGTGGGCCAGTGGATCAGTAGAAGGTCCACGTAGTCGGTCTGCAGCTTCTCCAGGCTCCCGTGTAAGGCCCGCTGCACGCCGGAGGCATCCAGGTGATCGTGCCAGACCTTGGTGACCAGGAAGACATCCTCCCGCGGAACGCCGTTCTCTTGCAGCGCGTCGCCGATGGCTTTCTCGTTGCCGTACATCTCGGCGGTGTCAATGTGCCGGTAACCGGTCTCCAGCGCGCACCCGACGGCCATGCGGCACGTGTCGCCCCTCAGGTCCCATGTGCCGAATCCCAGCGCCGGCATCCTGCCGTCCGCGGTGCGCAGCACATCTACCCCATTCTCACCAGCCGCCATACGCAGGTCCCTCCTTTTTGCTCACGTCAAGAGTCGTCTGAGTATTCAAACGCACCAATGTCGCGCGCCTCGCCCTGCGGCCGGGGATGCCCCTGCAGGTCAATGAACACCGGCACGGGCGCGCCGGCGTCCACGGCCGGACTGTCGGGCTTCAGGCGCATGAATTCCGGGCGCTCCGGATCGGCGGACCGCAGCAACGGCTCGGTCAGCAGTGTGCCCCGGCCGAAGTCGCGGTTGCGCCACTGCTCCAGGGACAGGCCGTCGCCGTCTACGCGGACCAGCCCCTCACCATCGTCCCACGCGGGCGCCCGGAACAGGTTATGGTCAGCGGTCAGCGTCTCGAGCGCCACCTCACTCACACCCAGCAGCCGCACCCAAGGCTTCGGAGCCGCTGTCACGGTGTTGTGGACCAGGTTGTTCCGCACGGTGACATGCCGCGCGTCGTAAACGCGGCCCAACTGGCCCTTGTGTTGCCCGGCAGCATCGTCGGCATAGACGCTGTTATTGTACACGCGGACATCCACGGACGGGCCGACCCAGCAGTGAGCACCCGCCGAGAACAGCGCGCCGTAGTTGACCGTCAGGTTGTTCCGAATCACCACGTGACGTGCCGTCACGCTGACCGCCGTGCCCGCGGCCGCGAAGCGCGTTCCCTCGTAGGCGGGTTCGTAGAGGAAACGGTTCCCCTCGAAGACGATGTGATGGGCGTATTCCTCGCTGGCGTCGTTCTGGGGGTGCGGGCCGGAACCCCGCCCGTAGAGGTCGTTGTCGAAGACCACCACCTGGCTGCTATCGCCGCGCAACTGGAGGTTGCTCTTGGTCTTTTTGGCCCGCAGCTTGTTGTGGGCGATGTAGCCCTTGTGGCCGCCCTGGAAGCGGATGACGTGCTCGGCGTGGTCGCTCTCGACCTCGACGTCATTCCCGATGATGGCGAACCGGCGAGACTGGGAGCCGTAGACGAAATACGGACCTGCTTCGGCGGCAAAACTGTCGTAGATGGTGTTGCGGGCCCCGTAGAGCGGAGAGATGTAAGAGCCCAGTTTGCTGAACCGGACGCCGGCCACGAGGTTGTCCCGCCCGCTCAGATGCACGCCCCCCGGGTAGCGGGGGCCGCGATGGCTGCTGCCGCCGGCCCGGAGGGCCACGTCCATCAAGCGCCAGTCGCCGGCGTCCTCCCACGTCGCATGGATCACCGGCGCCGGGTCGGACGTGTCGCCGTAGCTCTCCACTATGCCGGGACCGTCAGCCGACAAGGTCAACCCCTGGTCCAGCCGCCAGACATCGCCGCGACGCAGCCGGATGCGCACCTTCGGGCCGGCCAGATCTTCCAAAGCGTGCCGCAGCGTTTTCTTCGGACTCTGGACCGTGCCGGGGTTGGCATCCTCGCCGTCCGCCGCAAAGTGGTAGGTGCTCCAGGTCTCGTCCACGTCTTCCACCGTTATCTGGGTCTCGGCGGTTTCGGTCTCGCCGGAGCGATCGGTCACGCTGACGCGCACCCGGTAGGTTCCGGGTTCCTCGAACACGTGCGCGGCCACGAAGCCCTCTCCGCTCTCGTAGCGCCCGTCGGGATCGGTGTCGTCCACGTCAAACTCCCAGGAGAAGCGGGCGTCCAGGAAGTCCCCTTCCATCAGACCGCCCGTCCCGGTGGCGTCGAAGAACACGCTGAGCGGCGCCACACCGGCGGTCCGGCTGGGCTCGATCGCAGGCTTTAGGGCCTCGCTGACGACGACGCGGATCGCGCGCGGATCGGAGCGATTGCCGGCGTCGTCCAGCACCGTCAGCGTTGCCTCATAGCGTCCCGGTTCTTCGTACACGTGTTCCACTGCGGGTTCGTCTGCCTCTGCGGTGCTGCCGTCGCCGAAATCCCACTCGTAGCGGGCGACGGACCCGTCCACGTCGAAGCTGTCATCGCCTGAAAAGTGGACCTCATAGGGCGCCCGCGTGCGGACCACGTTGCCATCCAGGGCTTGATACGGGGAGAGCGCGTTGAGCCTGAACTGCGCCACGGGCGGCAGTTCGCCCTCATCGGCCCACCAGGTCCAGGACTCGATCTTCTGCACGTAGCGGCGCTCATCCACCGAGCCGGTGCCGGCGGTGAAGCCCGCCCATGCGGTGTCGCCGCCCAGAATCGTCGGGATCTCCAACGGCCTGTCCCCTTCCACGCCCTCCTTGAAGTGCTGATAGTAGCTGTCGTCGGTGCGCAGGTTGGTGACGATCAGGTGGAGGACCGTCCCGTCGTAGGCCAGCAGGAACTCGAAGGGGTCGCTGCTCAAGAAGCTGCCCAGCTCCGGGCGGATGGGACCGCTCTTGACCCGTTTCGGCCCGTCGCCCGTATCCTTCACCAACTCCATGCCGCTGCGCCCCCGCACGCGCAACGCGAGGCTGGGGCTGGTGGGCGCCCAGCCGTCGGTGCCGGTGGATTTGCTGCGCCCCACGGCGTCCAGGCCCTGGTTCTGCAGGACGAATGCCCACCCCCCGGTCGGGCTGCTGCCTACCCGATCCACCCGGTAGACGAATCTGGTGACAAATCGGTCCACCGGCACCTTCTCCCGGTGATAGGCCGAGCGGGCCTGGCTGCCGCTGGAGGTATCGGTCAGCCGCAGCCGACCGGCCACCACAGCCGCCCCCGCGTTGAGCGCCATGGAGGTGGATTCGAACTCTTCCGAATAGTCCACGGTGGCTCCACTCGCGGGCACCGCCACCAGCATCGCCAACATGCAGACCATCGCAGCCGTCGGAGCCCCCGTCTTGCCACTTCCCATGATATGCCGTCCTCCGTATCTGAGCCATACGTAAAGCGTAGCAGAACGGTCGCGTGGTGCCAAACGGACTGCCCCCGTCACCCCTTGTCGCCCGGTTCGGGCGTGCTGCGGCCCTCGCGGCGGCATCTTTCCAGCAGATTGCGCAGTTCGCGAACCACCTCCGGCCGGTCCGCCCAGAGATTGTAGCTTTCGGCGGGGTCCACCTGCAGGTCGTAGAGCTGTCCGGGCGGCTCGCCCGGCCCGGCCTCGGGCCTACGGGGAGAGCTGAAACCGCCGCTGCCCAGGCCGTCAATCAGCTTCCAGCGCCCCCGCCGCACGGAAAACATGCCGTCGCCGGAGTGGTGCACCAGCGCCTCGCGCTGCGATTCCCCGCCGGTCAGCACCGGCAGCATATTGACGCTGTCCTCGCCCGCGTCGGAGGGCAATTCCTCACCCACAATAGCAGCGCAGGTGGCGATCAGGTCCCCCAGACAGGCCAGTTCGTCGGATGCCTGCCCCGCCGGAATGCGCCCCGGCCAGCGGGCGATGAAGGGCTCGCGGTGGCCGCCGTCCCAGATGTCGGCCTTCTGGCCCCGCAGGTTGCCGCAGGACTTGTGGCCGTAGGTCTTGCCGTCGAAGCACTCCAGCCGCGCGCCGTTGTCGCTGGTGACCACCAGCAGCGTCTCGTCCGCCACACTCAGCCGCTCAAGCGCGTCCATTACCCGCCCGACCATCCGGTCCACGACACACACCATGTCGCCCCTCGGCCCTGCGTCGCTCGCCCCCGCCATGAACTGGGGCGGCACGCACGGCCGGTGCGGCGCCGATGGAGTGAGGTAGAGAAAGATGGGACTGTCCGGGCGCTCCCGGACCTGTCGCTCCATCCACCCCACGGCCTTCTCGCAGAAGGTGGTGTCCACCTCTTCGTCGCGCCAGCCGGGTGTCATCAGGCCCTTGCGCTGCTGGGGGTTGTACGGCGACTTCTCGACGGTCGGCACGCCCACGGTCCGATGGTTCTCGATGAAGCAGTAAGGCGGCATGTCCAGAGAGGCGGTGATGCCGAAGAAGTAGTCGAAACCGCGTGTGATCGGACCGTTCAGGACGGGTTTCTCGTAGTCCACGTTCCACCCGTCGTCCCGCGGCTCCTCGCCGTCCCGGGTCTGCCAGCCCAGCCCCAGGTGCCACTTGCCCACGGCGGCGGTGGCGTAGCCGTGGCGGCGCAGCATCCGGGGCACCGTCAGGCGATCGTCCGCGATCAAGGGCTTGCCCATTCCGCCGAGCACCCATCGCGTAAGCCACGTGCGCCAGCAGTATCGGCCGGTGAGCACCGCGTAGCGGCTGGGCGTGCAGACGGCGGAGGCGGAGTGGGCGTCGGTCAGGCGCATTCCCTCCGCCGCCAGGCGGTCCATGTTGGGCGTCGGCATTCTGCTCTCCCGGTTGTAGCAACCCGGATCACCATAGCCCATGTCGTCGGCCATGATGAAGATGATGTTTGGCAGGCGGTCGGCTTGTTCGTCGCTCATTGCGGCAGAATCTCCCCGAAAGTGCAGGCAGACAGCATGTTAGCGGGTGAGAATCCGGCGCGCAACGGGCGGGCTTATGCGGTCCGGCGTTCGCGCGTTTCGGCCTCGCGGCGGTGAATGCGGGCACCGAGAGACCGCAGAGCCCCCTCCAGATCCTGGTAGCCGCGGTCTATCTGGTCCACACCAGCTATCCGCGTGACGCCGTCGGCCGCCAGGCCCGCCAGGACCAGGGCCGCCCCGGCGCGCAGGTCCAGCGCCTCCACCGAGTCCCCGTGCAGTTCCGCAACCCCGTTGATGACGGCCCGGTTGCCGGAGCGCAGAAATCGCGCCCCCAGCCGGTTGAGAAGGGTCAGGTGCGTAAACCGCTCCGGGTAAACCTTTTCCGTGACCGTGCTCACGCCGTCGGCCAGGCTCAGAAGCGTGCTCACCTGCGGGTGCATGTCGGTCGCAAAGCCCGGATACGGAGCGGTCTCCAGGTCCACGGGTCCTATCCCCTGCGGGGCCCTGGCACAGAGTGATTTCCCGCTGCTCTCGACGCGTATCCCCATCTGCCGAAAGGCGTCCAGTGTCGCCGCCAGGTGGTCGGCTCGGCAGTCCTCCACCCACACCTCGCCACCGGTGACGGCGCCCGCTGCAAGGAACGTGCCCGTCTCGATGCGGTCGGGGATGAGTTCGTGTTCGACGCCGCGCAGCCGGTCCACGCCGTGGACCGTAACCGTTGATGTGCCGACGCCCCGGATGCGGGCTCCGCACGCCGTCAGGTAGGCGGCCAGGTCCTGGACCTCCGGCTCGCGGGCGGCGTGCTCGATAACCGTCGTCCCCTCGGCGAGCGTGGCGGCCATCATGACGTTCGCCGTGCCCAGCACCGTCGAGCCGTTCGGCCCCGCCATGTCCACCCGCGCGCCTCGCAGCCCGTCGGTCCGCGCGCGGACCTGCACGTCGTCGGCCTCAACCTCTGCCCCCAGCGCACGCAACCCCTTCACGTGCAGGTCTATAGGGCGCTCGCCGATCACACAACCGCCCGGCATGGGCACGGTCACCGCGCCCCGAGTGGCCAGCAGCGGCCCCAGCACGCAGACGCTGCCGCGCATCCGTCGCACCGGGTCCGGCGGCGCCACCGTGCCGCCGGTGTCGGACGGCAGCAGCCGCAGACAGTTCGGCCCAACCCACGCGGCCTCGACCCCCAGTGCCCGGACTATGGACAGGATCGTGGACACATCGGTCAGCCCCGGAACACGCCTCAGAACGGTCTCTCCCTCGGTCAACAGCACGGCGGCTATGATGGGCAGGGCGGCATTCTTGGCGCCGCTGGCCCGGACTGTCCCCTGCAATGGCGTCCCGCCCTCGATCACCAGTTCCTCCATCGTCCCACCTTTCCTCACGTCGCGCGCCGTGCGCGGAAGACCCGCTCGTGGCCCGCGCCGTCGCGGCTCGTCTCCAGAGTATCGTTGTCGTAAGCCCCCTGTTTCGCGGCCAGTTGCCGCACCGTATCGGCCTGCCCCTCGCCGATTTCCATCACCAGCCAACCGCCCGGCACCAGCACGCGCGGCGCCTGGGCCAGAAACCGTCGAATCACGGCGAGACCGTCAGGCCCGCCGTCGAGTGCCTGCTGCGGCTCGTAGTCCCGGACCTCGGGCTGCAACGTCCGCAGCCTGTCGGTCGGAATGTAGGGCGGATTGCTGGCCACCAGGTCCAGGCTTCCGGCTTTCAGCGGTCGGCACAGGTCGCCCTTCACAAACCGCACCCGACTTGCCACCTCGTGCCGTCGCGCATTCTGGCGCGCCACTTCCAGCGCAGCTGCGTCGGCGTCAACCGCCACAACGTCCAGCGCGGGGCGATCGGCGGCAAGCGTCACCGCTATGGCGCCGCTGCCCGTCCCCACGTCCGCCGCCCGCGCCGGCCGCGCCAGGGGCAGTATGTGCAGGCACTTCTCCACCAGCAGCTCCGTCTCCGGACGCGGGATCAGGACCGAATCGTTGACCACAAACGTCCGCCCGCAGAACTCCCATGCGCCCAGCAGATATTGCAGCGGCTCGCGGGCCGCGCGCCGCTCGATCAGCCCCTCGAACCGGCGCCGCGCCTCGGGAGGCACCGTCCGCTCGGGGTGGGCCAGCAGGTGGGCCCGGTTACAGTCCAGCAGGTCGGCCAGCAGAAGCTCCGCGTCGAGCCGAGGATCGTCCACGCCGTTCTTCTGAAGCACCGTACTTTCTGTCTGCAGCAGTTCGCCCACGGTCCGCGTTTCTCGCTGGCAGTTGGACGGCATTCCACCCGACCGCTCATCAAAGGCGGCAAGAGCCCACGCTGATTGTAGCGGCGGCAGGGACGGCGAAGTAAAGGGCGGACGCAAAAAACCGCAGGCAGCGCGCGAGACCGCCGTCTCGCCGGGAAAAAACCACTTCAAAATCGCTGTTCGTGTTCGTCGTTCGACACAGGCGGGATTATTGGGTACAAGATGCGGCGTGAGACTTCACTGCGGAGGATGTGTGATGGGCGTGGACCTGGACGGGGAACTGTGCCGCGACAAGGTGAAGGGCTGCTGGCTGGGGAAGAACTGCGGCGGCACGCTTGGCGGACCGCTGGAGGAGGGATACGGCCGCGAGGAGCCCTTTGACGTCTGGTGGTACCCGGAGCTGAAGGAAGGCGGAGCGCCGAACGATGATCTGGAGATGCAGCTCATCTGGCTGAAAGCGCTGGAGGAGGTCGGCCCCGGTCTGTGCGCCGCGGACCTGGCCCAGTACTGGCTGGACTGCGTGGGCTATAACTGGGACGAGTACGGCCTGAGCAAGACCAACCTGCGACTCGGCCTGCGCCCGCCCGCGAGCGGCGCCTACAACAACTGGTTCGTGGACTGCATGGGCTGCCCCATCCGCTCCGAGATATGGGCCTGCATCGCACCCGGCGCGCCGCGCGTGGCCGTGCGCTACGCCTACCAGGACGCCATCTGCGACCACGCCGGCGGGGAGAGCGTGTACGGGGAGTTCTTCAACACGGCGATCGAGTCGGCGGCCTTCGTCGAGTCCGACCCGCAGCGGCTGCTGGATATCGGACGCAGCTATGTCCCGGGCGGCAGTCGCACCGCAGAGGCTATAGACGCGGCGCGCGCGGCGTTCGCCGAGGGCCTCACCTGGCAGCAGGCGCGCGCCCGCGTGTTGGAGGCCACGCCGCATTACGTCGCCCAGTACTCACCCATCAACATGGGCTTCCAGGTGATCGGCCTGCTGTGGGGCGAGGACTTCGGCGACGCCCTGTGCAAAACCGTCAACTGCGGCTACGACACCGACTGCACCGGCGCCACGCTCGGCTCCATCCTGGGCATCATCCACGGCGCCTCCGCCCTGCCCGTGAAGTGGACCAAACCGCTGGGCGAACAGATCACCACCAGCGAGTCATTCGACGGCATCATAAACGTTTCCGATGTGCCGAACCCCATACCCACCGACGTCAACGAGCTGACCGAGCGCGTGGTGCAGGTGGCCAGACGCGTGATGGCCGGAGAGGAATCGGGCGGCCTGATCGCAGATGAGTCCGTCCGGGACATGTGGAACCGTCCCGTGATGCGGGTCAATCTGCGGGGCGATACGATCAAGGTCGAAGTGGACTACGGCGAGGACCCGGTGGTGGTGCCCGGCGAGGAGCGGACGGTCACCGCGGTTTTGCACAACCCGCATCCTGAGCCGCTGAATGCCTCCTGCCGGCTGCGTGCACCCGAAGGATGGCAGATCGAACCGGCCCGGGCGGAAGCCGAAGTGCCGTCGCGCGGCGAGGCGCCGCTGATCTGGCGCGTAACGCCGCCCGGCGCGGACCGGCTGGCGAACAGCAACCGCCTGACGCTGGCCTGCGCGGTCGAGGGCCGCCCCGCGCCTGCCGATACCCCGGTGGTTCTTATCGGCGCGCGCCGTTACCGGATGTCCGGTCCTTACCCCGCAGAGGGCAAGGCGCTGGAACAAGCCCTGCCGCCGGAGTCCGGACGGGGTGCGGAACGCGGGGGCGACTGGCGGGTGGCGCACGGCCGCGACAACGCCGTGCCTCTGGGCGACCTGGAGGGCGGAGGCGTGCTCTACGTGCAGTGCTACCTGCGGGCAGACAGCGCGAGGAAAGTGGCCATCGGCGCATCGGCCACCTGCGCGACCCGCATGTGGGTCAACGGAGAACTCGTGGTGGACTGCCCGGAGGGCCGCCGACTGCGCCCCAGCTACGTCGGCGACGGCCACTCGTACGCCGACGTGGAGTTCAAGCAAGGCTGGAACGAGGTGCTGCTCAAATACGTCCAGCCGGCAGGACAAGGAGCGCCCGAAGGCCACCTGGTCTTCAGCTATGGGAAAGACACCCTCTGGGACGGAGCGTACGACCTCCGCTGGACATACCTGCCCTTGGGAAGAAAGTAGCGCACACGGGAAGCGCGAGACCTCGTTCCCGTTGGCCGTCAGGCGAGGTCGAAGGGACTTATGATCTGGCCCATCTCGTCGGCGGCCTCCTTCAGCCTCTCGGCCTGCTGCGCCAGCACCTCGAAGAACACGTCCGGGGTGTCCTCCACCTGGGTGCGGTAGATGTTCTCGATGCGTTCGATCTTCTCCAGGTGCTGCGGCACCCGGGTCGCAAATTGCCGCTCGTATGCGTCCCGCTCGTACGGCCTGCCGAGGACCTGATCGAACAGGTCCTGCAGCGTCTCGTAGCGCGGGATCAGGCCGGTGGGTGTTCGGATGGCGTCCGCGTCGCCGTGTACGCGCAGCTCCATCCACTTCAGCCACACGCGCTTGTCCGCGATGCCGTTCAGGTAGGCGCCGTCTGCGTCCTTCAGAAAGTAGTTGACCCCGAAGATGAGCGGTTCCTCCGGCAGGTCTTCCACGAACTCCAGGTTGTTCCGCAAGTATCGCCCCAGGGGTATAGCCACGAAGTCCAGGATGGCCATCAGGTTGAACTTGCGGACTCCCTCGGCCCCGAGCGTCGCGGCCGTGGTCTCGGATTCCAGGCTGGCGGCCTTAGTAACGATGCCATGCACCCAGTCGCGGGCCTGCTCGACGGGGACCCATGTGTCGCTGTCGCGTCCGCCGTAGATGAAACCGCCCACGGGCACACCGTCGGGATCGTTCAACCTCGGATCGCAATTCTCCAGAGACGAGATGCGCAACGTGTAGCGCGCGTTGCGGTGAGAGGGCGTGATCTCCTTGCCCTGTTCGTCGGTCTTGCCCGGCCACCATTCGCCGGAGTGGTTCACGCCGGTCTCCGGCTGGTCGCCGTCCTTGCCCAGCCAGTAGGGAACTCTGTCCGGCGTCACCAGGACGTTGGAGAAGATGATCTCGTCGGGCGTGTGGAGGGCGTTCCAGATCACGGGGTCGTTCTCAGAGTTGACGTCGCGGATGATGCCGAAGATGCCCCGCTCGACGTTGGCGCCGTAGACCTGCCCCCCGCGTTTGCGCAGGTAGGCAATGTCGTCGCCCACGATGGACTCGCCGGGGGCCATGGCGGTGGAGGTCTTGCCGCAAGCGCTGGGGAAGGCACCGGTAAAGTAGGTTACCCGGTCCTCCGGCCCCTTCACGCCCATGACCAGCATGTGCTCGGCCAGCCAGCCTTCTTCGGCCGACTTCTGGATGGCCAGGCGCAGGGCCAGTTTCTTCAATCCGATGGTGTTGCCGCCATACTGCGTGTTGCTGCTGTACACCAGGTTCTCTTCAAGGTCTATGTAGACGCGCCGCTTGTCCACCTCCACGCTCACGGGCGCGCCATTGGCGGAGGCTTCCGGGTCGCTCAGCTCGCCGGCGCTGTGGATGAAGCGGAAGAACTTCTCCGAGTCCCCGATGCCGCGGAACACTTCGTAGCCCGGGCGGTAGAGCAGGTCCTCGCTGTGTGCAACATAGGCGGAATCGGTGAGCTGCGCGCAGGGAATGCTGAACTCGCTGTCAGTGGGCCCCAGGCAGAAGAAGCGGACGAACAGCTTCTTGCCCGCCATGGCGTTCTCCAGGTACCCGCGCACTTCGCGGATGCCGGACTCCCGGTCCACGGTGTTCAGCCGCTCGCCCATGTCCTGATCGGGCCGGACCAGGTATTTAGTATTGGCCTTGTCGCGCGCCTGGTCGTTGTAGCCGTCCCAGTGGACGGTGTGGCCCTCGGTGGCCAGCTCCTGCTCCTCGCGCTGCTCGATCGCGCGCCGGCGCACGTAGGCAATATCTTCGGGCGAATCGGTGGCCACGAAGACGGAATCCGGAGTGCACAGCTCTACGAACTCCGCCACGAAGCGGTGGAGCTTCGGGTTCTCCAGTGCCGCGAGTTTGCCGTAGTTTTCCTCGTCCAGCCTTGCCTTTAGTACTTTTTCAGCGTCCATGGTGTAGGGGTGCAGCGCTCCCTTGAGACCTTGTGAAGCGAAGCACGGAATCGGACCGCCCGATGCCGTGCGAGGCATGACCCATGCCCCATTTATGAAACAGCCAGCCTCGTCGGCTCGCGGCGAGTCTGGCTCAGGTCTGCCTCAGGATTGAAACACATTGTAGCACAGCAGGGCGGGTTGTCAAGGTTTCGGACGGCCAAAAAAGGTGAGGAACGGCGACTTGCACGAAACGGAGGCGCGTCGTATAAAGTAGGGGCCGCTCTACCGGTTAACCTGCCTCGAAAGGGCCACGTATGCGCTGGAACGAGCATGAGAAGAACTACACGCTCAGATTCGACAACGGTATTTCGGTCGAGATACTGAAGGACGGCAGCCGGTACGGGGGACTGGGACGCGTTAAGTACGGCCGGCGAAAGCTCCGCTGCGAGGAGTTGCCCGTCATGCCGCTGATCAACACGCCCAACGGCTTCGAGGTCTGCCGGCTGGAGTTCGAGGATATCCAGAGGGACGACCAGTCCGTCACACTCCGCCTGCGGCCCTTCATGGTGCCCCGCGGGAGGATGGAATGGCTGTGCTGCGACGGCGAGGACCGCTGGCACGTGGGCACCTGGGAGGACGAGCCGGACCGCGACCGCGGCGGCATGTTGGAGATGACCCTCCGGGGCGTCAGCCGCACCATCGGGGACATGACCTTCGACGGCTTCGCCTACTCATACGCCTTCCACAGCCGCAAGTATTACGCCTTTCGCATACACGACCGAGCCACCTGGGAACTTGGCGGCTCGGCCACGGGCAACTCCTTCTGGATGGCCGGCCCGTTCAACGAGCCACGCAAGACGCTGCAGAACAAGGACGATTCCTTTACCACCGCCTGGTGCCACAGAGAAGACGAACTGGTACAGCTCCAGCAGTTCCTGCCCCTGTTCACCTCTCTGCAAGGGTTCAGCTTCCAGTTTGACCGCCACAGCATACTGGTGACGGCGTTCGAGGAGCCTTTCCACTGCCGCTCCCTGTTCCAGAAGGAATCGGGCCGCAACTACCTGGTGCACTGGCATCAGCTCTGCGGCGACCTGGGCGGGTCGCTGCGCTTTCCCGCCATACAGGTTCTCTGTGCCGCCTCCGAAACCGACTCGGAGACCGAGCGGGCCAACCAGTACCGCACCGTCCGCCGCCAGATGGAGCAGCAACACCGCGGCAAGACCGATGTTATCTTCAGTCGCGTGCGCGTGACGGGCTGCCTGGACGGCATCAACGGCAACAACAAGGGCATCCGGCGGGGACTGGACGAGCTGACCGGCACCGGCTGCGAGAGGGTTTACCTGCCGAAGCTGATGCGCGCCCTGGAACCCGACAACGACAGCCCGACGGCCCGCGGCGGGGCAGAGCGGATGGTGCGGGACGTGATTGAGAACGTGCACGCCCGCGGGCTGGAGGCGGCGCTCTCCCTGGACGACTGCTGCTGTGCATGGCTGGTCAAGGGAAGTGAGACCGAAGAGACGGGACCGATCGGCCTGGCCGGGGCAGACCTGGTGGCGGCCGCCCTGCGCGGAGAGCAGAAGTGGCGGTTCCTGCTGGCCCACATGCGGCGGCTGAAGAGCGAGTTCGATGTGGATGCGCTGGTGGCGGAGGACATGCTGGAGGGGCTGACGGACCAGTTCGACTGGTCCGGCTCTCCCGGGCGGGGACGGGTGGCCCGCAGCCCGGCCGACATACGCAGCCTGCAGGAGCGCCGGCTGGCCCTCACGGCGGAACTCCAGCAGATGGGCTACCGCTGCCCCACCCAGGGCATCGGAGAGCTGGCAACGCCCGGCGCGGAATGCCGAATCCGCTTCCCGAAGGGCGCCGAGTTCATGTTCCCGGACTTCGTGATGCCCTTCCCCGCCGAGAGGTTCGTGGAGACCGAGAAGGACCCGTTCGTAACCTGCTTCCGTGCCTGCGCCAACCGGGTATCCTTCATGCCCGTCTACCACCTGGACCGGGCCAACTGGGGCGAGTTAGACAAGTGGTGGGAAAAGCCGTTCTCCGGCCTCAACCGGGCCTACCAGGCCGTGCGTGAGCATATGGGGGAGTGCTTTATCCTGCCGCAGGACCGGGGCGTGCTGTGGCAGGGGCTGGACGCCGAGGTGCGCGTGCTGTGGTCCTACAAGGAATTCGCGTGGGACGTGGACTCCCGGGCGGATGTCTTTGACGTAATGGACGGCAGGTCCGTGCCCGTCGAGGAGGGCAGCTTCAACGCCCTGAGCCACCGGGTTTACCTGATCCAGCAGCCGACGTCCGGCGAGAAACGGGACTCGGACTGAGGAGAACGCCGGGGCCATGGCAGAACTCCAGGTGCAACGCAGCGAGGCAGCCGGAACCCCCTGCCTGAGACTGTCCGGCCGGCTCGACTTCAATTCTGCGCCAGCCTTCCGCAAGACGCTTCGCCAAGAGTTGGAGAAGCGGGGCACACTGATGCTGGACCTCAGCGGACTGGAACTGCTGGACACGGGCGGCCTGGCAACCCTGGTGGACGCCCACAACCGGGCGCAAACGCTGGGCGTCGACATGGTGCTCCTGAACCCGTCCGAGCCCGCTGATGAGGCCCTCCAGACCAGCC